>NZ_PGEZ01000001.1:908764-1211685 GCF_002797495.1 Mumia flava | reverse complement strand
GTGCGAACGGGTGCTCGGCGAACCCCGGGTAGTCCTCGGCGCTGCGCCGGGCGAGCGGGGGTTCGACGAAGCGCGGAGCGGGGACGTCGAAGCCGCCCTCGAGCACCGTCGCGGTGCCGACGACCGCGTCCCCGTCGCGGAGCTCCGCCCGACCCGCATCGGGATCGACCTCGTACTCCAGCGGGACCCCCAGCGGCGGCGGGACCCGCAGGGTCGACGTGGTGGGGACACCCCCGAGCCCGCTCGCGACGAGCCCGGCGACGTACCCACCGTTGCCGGACCGGTCGGGTCCGTTGAAGGCGGGGTCGATCGTGATCGTGGTCATGTCCGCATTGTCGCCGCCGGCCCGCGCCGGCGCGGTGACGGGGGACCCGGAGGTCGTGGAACAATGGGTGGGTGAGCGACCTGATCGACACCACCGAGATGTACCTGCGCACCATCTACGAGCTGGAGGAAGAGGGCATCGTCCCCCTCCGGGCGAGGATCGCCGAGCGGCTGCACCAGAGCGGCCCCACCGTCAGCCAGACGGTCGCGCGGATGGAGCGTGACGGCCTGCTCACCGTCGAGGGCGATCGTCACCTCGAGCTGTCCGAGCAGGGACGCTCCCTCGCGACCCGCGTGATGCGCAAGCACCGTCTGGCCGAGCGGCTGCTGACGGACGTGATCGGCCTGGAGATCGAGTACGTCCACGAGGAGGCGTGCCGCTGGGAGCACGTCATCTCCGAGCACGTCGAGAAGAAGCTCGTCGCACTGCTCGAGCACCCGACCGAGTCGCCGTACGGCACACCGATCCCCGGTCTCGCCGAGCTGGGCGAGGACGCGACGACGCCCGAGGCGTTCCTCGGCGACGGGGTCATGCACATGCCCGCGGCGCTCCCGCGCGACGGCGGCGCGAGCCGCCTCATGGTCCGGCGGATCGGCGAGGAGCTCCAGAAGGACACGTCCGCGATGTCGGTGCTGCGCCGTGTCGGGGTCCTCCCCGGCAACGACGTGCTGGTCTCCGGTGCGCCCGACGGCGGGATCGTCGTCGCTCGCGGTGGGGAGACCGCCGAGATCGATCCCGACGCTGCCGAGCACATCTTCGTCTCCAGGCCCTGACGCGATTCCGGCAATCGGGCACGCGGACGCCGCGCGTGTTGTTCTATTGGGTGCGGCGGTCGCGGAGCGCGACCAGGGCGGGAACGGGGGACCTGGATGGCGCGGGCGATGCGCCGGCGTCTCGGGACGGCAATCACGGGGATTCTGGTCTGTCTCGCTCTTGCCGCATGCCTGACCGCTGTCGTCGCGGTGCCGAACGAGGGCTGGGAGCAGGCGTGGTGGTGGTGGGCCGCGGTCCCCGTGGTCGCGCTCGCGAGCGCGGCGCCGTTGTACCTCGGGCGTGACCAGGTCGTCGGGGCAGAGGCCAGCGTCCTGCTGTTCCTCTCGCTGACCCTCCCGTGGCCGCAGGCCCTGGTGGTCTGGACCGTCGGCGTCGTGGCTGCGCGCCTGCTGGTCAACCCGCAGGGTCGCCGCGTCCACGACGTGGCGCTGGCCGTCGTCTGCGGTGCGGTCGCCGTCGGCGTGGTGGCGGTGCTGGACACGTCACGCACCTTCGGGGTGCAGGAGGTCGTCGCGGTCGTCCTGGCCTTCAGCGCCTACTTCGCGCTCGGTGTGGCGGTGGTCGGGCTCGGCGAGGGCGGCGGTGCCGTGGTGGGCTCGGCCCGACGCCGGGTCTGGGAGGTCGGGACGCTGTACGGCGTGTTCTTCGGCGTCGCCGCGATGGGCTACGTGTGCGTGCTGCTCTATCGCGCCGTCTCCGGGTGGGCCCTGCTGGCCGTGGCCCCGGCGCTGGTGATCGTGCTGGTCGCCGTGAACGGCGTGACCCGCCAGCGCGAGACCGCCCGTCGGCTCGACGTGCTCTTCCGTACGGCGCGCGCACTGCACTCGGCCGCGTCGGAGGACCAGATCCTCGAGATCATCGATGCCGGGGTCCGACGTCTCGGCGACCCGACCGAGTCGGGCCTGTGGACGACGATGCCGCAGGGCGACGAGGTGCGCCGCCTGTTCATCACGGGCGACCAGGTGTGCTGGCTGGTCGTGGCGCCGATGCCGGGCACGCCCGACGCGACGCTGAGCCTGGCCGAGGCGATCGCATCGATCGCCCAGCAGGCCGAGGAGGCTCTGTCGCGGATGCGGATGAACCGCGACCTCGAGGAGGCCGCCGAGCACGACCCGCTGACCGGGCTGGTCAACCGGGCGGTCTTCCTCGACACGCTGGCGGCCACCGAGGGGCGGCGCGCCGTGCTGTTCTGCGATCTGGACGGGTTCAAGAAGGTCAACGACCGGTTCGGGCACCCCAGCGGGGACGCGGCCCTCGTAAGGATCGCTCGCCGGCTGTCCGACGGGCTGCCGGACGACGTCTGCGTGGCGCGCCTCGGCGGCGACGAGTTCGCGATCCTCGTGACCGGTGACGACGCGCAGGCCCGGTCGGTGGTCGTCGCCGAGCAGGTCCGCGAGCTCGTGGCGCGTCCGATCCGTGCGGAGCAGGCGACGCTGGCGATCTCGGTCAGCATCGGGATCGCGTACGACGCGGGGCCGGACCACGTCGACGATCTCCTCCGCAACGCCGACATCGCCATGTACGAGGGCAAGCGCACCGGGCGTGACCGGACCGTCGTCTACGAGCCCGCGATGGGCACGCAGCGGCTCCGGTCGCTCGAGCTGGCCGAACGCCTCGCGGCCGCGATCTCCGACAAGCGGCTGCGGGTGGTCTACCAGCCGATCGTCTCGGCGTCGACGGGCGGTCTGCTCGCGGTCGAGGCTCTGGCACGGTGGACGGAGGACGGGGAGGTGGTCTCGCCCGAGGAGTTCATCCCGTTGGCCGAGTCGGCCGACCTGATCGAGCAGCTCGGCGAGCTGGTGCTCGATCTCGTCCGGGCGGACGTGCCGCAGCTGTCGCGTGCGCTGCCGGACGGGACCACGATCGCGGTGAACATGTCGGCACGACAGCTCGGGACGCCCCGGTTCCTCGATGCGGTCGAACGCACCCGGGTCCGGCTGGCGCCGTTCTCGCTGACGTTGGAGGTCACCGAGACGGAGGTGATCTCCGAGGACACGCTGGCGTCGGGCGTGCTCGACACGTTGCGCGCGGGCGGGATCGAGGTCGCGGTCGACGACTTCGGGATCGGCTTCTCCTCCATGGAGCGGCTGATGCGGCTGCCGGTCGACACGCTCAAGCTCGACCGGATCTTCTCGGCGGAGGTCGACGCCGACCGCCGGCGCGCCGAGTTCCTCGCGTCGATGCTGCAGATGGCCGCGGCGCTGCGTCTGCGGACCGTCGTGGAGGGGATCGAGCGTCGCAGCCAGGTCGAGGTGATCGAGTCGCTGGTCTCCGCGCAGGAGTTCGAGGCCCTGGCGATGCAGGGCTATCTGTTCGGCGGTCCGATGAGCCCGTCGACCCTGGTGCGGTGGGCCGCGGAGCAGCGCCGGAGGTCGGCTCACTGAACCCCTGGCATGCTGGGGGTGTGTTCTTCGGGAGACCGTCGATGGTGAGGAGCTTCGCGTCCTGGCTGCGCGCGACCGGTCTGGAGATGCTCGGGTGGATGCTCGTCGTCGCCGGCGTCGCGGCGCTCGTCTTGCCCGGACCCGGTCTGCTCATGATCTTCGCGGGTCTGGCGGTGCTCTCGAACCGGTACGAGTGGGCGCGCCGCCAGGTCGTCCCGATGAAGAAGAAGGCCTTCGACGCGGCGCGCTACGGGGTCGAGACGTGGGTCCGCATCGGCGCCAGCATCCTGTCGGCGTTCTGCGTCATGGCGTTCGGCGTCATCTGGTGGATCGGGCCGGAGATTCCCGAGTGGGGTCCGTTCGGGCCGCACCTGCCGTTCGAGGGGTGGGCGACCGGCACGAGCATGATCCTGTCGAGCCTGATCGCTCTGACGCTGATCGTCTACAGCGTGCGACGGTTCCGTGGCGAGGCGCTCGACGACGCCGAGGTGCTCGACGACGCCGAGGCGTTCGAGGACGCCGACGCGCTCGAGCATGGTGATCCGCCCCGCACCGGCGACCTGCTCGACGGTGACGAGGGGGGCGTCAGCTCCGGCGGAGGCCCGTCAGGTCCAGAGCACCGCGATCAGCACGTTGACGGTCGCGAGGCCGCCGATCGCGTGGGCCATCCCGACGGGAGCCTTGTCGTTCCGGCGCTGCGCGACGAACGCCAGCACGGTGACGACGATCGCCACGACGAGCTTGACGGCGATCTTGGCGTTGTTGACCTCGAGGTCGTCCATCTCGCGGACGCCGACCATGAGGAGGCCGGTGAGCAGGGCGGTCGCGGCGGCGTGCGAGACACCCTTGGCGATCGGGACCGGGGCGCGCAGCCGGCTGAGCCAGGCTCCCACCACGAACGCCCATGACAGCAGATGGATCACGAGCAGGATGCGAAGCAGCCAGTCCATGCCGTGAACGATAGTGGACACCGATGATGGTCGAGACGCGCGACCCGGTCGCCGAGGCGATGCGCAGGGTCCGGCGGGCGGACTTCCTGCCGCAGGATCTGCGTGGATCGGCGGAGTACGACGGGCCGGTCCCCATCGGGCACGGCCAGACGAACTCCCAACCTCGCACGGTCGAGGCGATGCTCCGGCTGCTCGAGGTGCCCGCTGGTGGCCGGGTGCTCGATGTCGGGTCCGGCTCCGGCTGGACCACGGCTCTGCTCGCGGTGCTGGTCGGCGCGCCGGGCGAGGTCGTCGGGGTGGAGCTCGTGCCCGATCTGGTCGAGCGTGGCGCTGCCGCCGTCGCCCGCGTGCTCGCGCGCGACGCGGCGGAGACGTCCCGCGCCGCGCGAACGGACGGCGCCGCGCGAACGGACGGCACCGCGCGAACGGACGGCACCGCGGTCGGGCGGGCACGCATCGTCCAGGCGCGCGAGGGTGAGCTCGGCTGGCCGGCCGGGGCGCCGTACGACCGCATCCTCGTCTCGGCGCAGCCACACCGCCTTCCTGAGGAGCTGGTCGCGCAGGTCGGGGCGCCGGGGATCATGGTGATCCCGGTCCGGGGCGAGATGCTTCGCGTGGTCCGCGACGCCGCTGGGGAGGTCACGGTCACGCGGCACGGTGCGTACCGCTTCGTGCCGCTGCTGGGTGGGTGACAGGTCGCCACCGGTCGTTGCGCCGTGGGCGTCGCCGGGGGTCGATCCGCGCGGGCGGCAGGAACTCGGGCAGCCCGTCGCGCGCCAACCTCACCTGCCACTCGCCTGCGTGGATCACCCGATGATGGTGACCGCAGAGCAGCACGCCGTCCTCGAGATCGGTGCTGCCGCCCTGGGACCAGGGCGTCCGATGGTGTGCCTCGCACCACGATGAAGGCCGGTCGCAACCGGGGAACGCGCACCCGCCGTCCCGCAGAGCGAGGGCGGTCCGCTGCGCCGCGCTGAACAGCCGCTGACTGCGCCCGAGGTCGAGCACCTGCCCGCGCGAGCCGAGAACGGCGGGGATGATCCGTGCGTCGCAGGCGATCCGGCGGACCTCCCTGGCTGACACGCGGGAGCCAGCCGAGGTGGTGCCCGCTCGCTCGATCTCGCCGCGGAGCGTCTCCAGATCCGTCGTCACCACCACCGTCGCCGTCGTCCCGCCGTGCTGGCGCTCGTCGCGGAACACCCGCACGAGATCGCAGAGCGCCGCGCCGAGCCGCTGCGGATAGTCCCGTGCGTCGCGGTCGGACGTGCTGGTCGAAGCCCCGACCGAGCCGGCCGTACCGCCCGCCGCGCCATCCGCACCCGCCGCGCCATCCGCACCCGCCGCGCCAACCGCACCCGCCGCGCCACCCGCCACGACCGGACTGCGCGGAGCCGTCCGCGCCTCGAGCGCCGTGCGCAGCATCTCTGCCTCGAGCTCCGGAAGACGGAAGCCACCGTTGACCATGCCGTCCCCGTCCGGCGGTCGTAGCCAGACGGCGGCACGGCGCCGGGCGGCGCGCTCCTCCCGCTCGAGCGTCGCCGACTCCTCGCGGTCCGCCGACTCCCGGTCGATGGCTTCCAGGACGCGCTTCGCCGCACGCCGAAGCGTCACCACGTCGTAGCGCCGTGCCTTCGCGAGCAGATCGGACTCGACCCGCTCTCGCTCGTCCGGGCTCAGACGCCCGTGGACGCGGCGCATCGCAGCGGCGACGACCTCGGCCTTCTCCTTCGAGAGATCGGGGTCGGCCAGGTCACGGTGCGTCTGGGGCGCGACGTCCGGGAGGTCCTCGGCGAGCCGAGCGTCCCGGCCCGCCTCCTGTCGAGACGCGCCGGTCTGCCGGCTCAACCATCCGGAGGTGGAGGTGCTGGCGTCCGCGCGGTCCGGTCGCGTCCGCGACGCGCGTCGGGTCAGGTCGAGGGCCAACGCCTGGCCGGCGCGCTCGAGGGCATGGACCGCCCGCATCAGACGGCTGACGTCGTCGCGGTCGAGGCCGTCGGTCGAGGCTCGGAGGTCGATGATCCGCCGCGTGACGTCGGCGAGGTCGTCGACCACCGCGCCCACGTCCGGCGCGCTCCGCGCGTCGCCGGCTGCGTCGACGTTCTGCGTCATCCCTGCACCTCCTCGCCGCGATCCGTCCGACTCCCTCTAATCGTACACCTGTTCGAACCTCGGGGGAAGCCCGGGACGCACATGGAACGCGACCTGGGGAGAGCCGGGCTCTGCGTGGACCGACTCGTTCTGACAGGGTGGTCCACGAGCCAGGAATGAGAGGTCAGCCCGTGAACGATCCCGCCCCGTCACAGGATCCCGAGCGCACGCCGGGATCCTCCCAGGTGACCTCGGAGCAGGTTCGCCGGTTCGGGATCCCGGCGGTCATCGCGCTCGCGGCGTTGCTCTTCATCCTGCAGAACACCGACGAGGTGAGCTTCGAGTTCCTGTGGTTCGACTTCACGTGGCCGTTGTGGATCATGCTGCTGGTGTTCAGCGGGGTCGGCGCGATCGTCTACTGGGGCGTCGAGCGCCGGATCCGCAGCCGCAGGAAGTGAGGCTCAGCGCGCCTCGTCGGACGTACGGGGTGCGTCGTCCGTGGGTGCCGTGCCGTGCTGGCTGCGCACACCGTCGAGGATCAGGTCGACGCCACGCAGGAACGCCGCGCTCGTGTACCGCTCCGTACCCTCGACGGCGTCGGGCTCTCCTCCCGGGATCGCGCCGAGGCTGGCCGCCTGGAGGTGCTGCTGCTCGTTGACGGTGTAGCCGAAGACGAAGTGGAGCAGGACCGACGCGCCGGCCTCCGCGTCCTGTCGCGTCAGGCCGCCGTCGATCAGCGCGTCGGCCAGCGCGCGGTACGGCGCCTGGGCTCCGAGTGCGAAGGCGTACGACGTGGCGACGACCTCGGCTCCGTCCCGGTACGCCAGCAGCGCGTCGCGCAGGTGCGTGCACAGCTCACGGGTCCGTACGTCCCAGGCCGTCGCGGTCGCCGGCGCCATCCGGGCGAGCAGGCGGTCGGCGACGCCGGCGAGCAGCTCCTGCTTGCTCGCGAAGTGCCAGTAGAGCGCGCTCGGCCGTACGTCCAGCCGGGTGGCGAGCCTGCGCATCGTGAGGTCGCCGAGGCCACGATCGTCGAGGATCGCGATCGCCTCACGGAGCACGTCGTACCGGCTCAGCGCCATGCCCCGATGCTCCCACGCCGGCGGCGGTGGAGCCGACGCCGGGGCCGCGACGACTGGCGGGTTCCCTGTCGGTGGCCGCGCATAACCTTCTGATCATGACGTTCGCGAACATCGGAACACTCGGCACCCACCCGGGACGACGCGACGAGCTCGTGGGGATGCTGACGCGGCGTAGCGCCGACCTGGCGGAGGCTGGGTGCCTTCTCTACGAGGTGGGCGTCAACGACGAGGAGCCGGACATGGTCTATGTCGCGGAGCTGTGGACCTCGGAGGAGGCACACCGCGCCTCCCTCCAGCTCGCCAGTGTCCAGGCGGCGATCGCGGAGGCGATGCCGCTGCTGTCCGGCGAGAACGGCGGGCTCCGCTTCGACGTCCTCGGTTCACCGTTGCGCGACTGAGGCGCAGTCACGGCCGGGGTCGTACGAGCCGGTCCGCCGGGGCGCGCCGAGCAGACGTGGTCAGAGCACGTGCTCGACGCGGTACGCGACGCCGTCGTCGACGAGGTATCCCGACCCCAGGGCGACGACCTCGTTGAGCCACGCGTACGGCTCGGCGCCGGTCTCGAAGCGCACGACGGTCCGGAAGTAGTCGCCGGCGCGGACTCCGTGGTACGTCGCCAGGATGCGGGCGCCGTCGTCGGTGACCAGAGCGAGGCGGACGTCCAGCCGCATCGTGCCGTCATCGTCGAACGTCGTCCAGTCCCCGCCGCCGGGGGAGACCGTGCCGCGCATCCGGGGGCCGACGAAGGAGCCGCCCGCGGCGCCGAAGAGGATGCGGCGACCCTGCGGTCCGCGTCCGAACGACAGCGGCTGCTCGAGGTCGACGACGATGTCGAAGAGCAGCGCGGTACTGAACGGGGCGACGTCACGGATGCGTGGGTCGGGATGGATCGTCGGCGCGGTCATGCCGCCCGCTCCGTCCCGAACAGCCGCTCCCGGACGGCGTCCGTCGACGCGCCCGAGCCCGCGCAGAGCGTGGCGAGGTCGAAGTCGAAGCGTTCGCTCGCGATCAGGCCGTCGGCGAACGTGAAGCGGATCGTCACCGGGAGGTCGACGCGCGCGCCGTCCGCCGGGACGCCCAGCCGGTCCCCGCTCATCGTGAGGTGCGCCGTGCCCCAGCAGACGAGCACGTCTGCGCCGGCGGCGTGTCCCGCCAGCTCCACGCGGTAGTCGGGGAAGACGGTGAAGAACCAGCGCAGGGCCCGCTCGTTCTCCGCCCGTCCCTGCGCTCGCCCTCCGAGTGCCGGGGCCTCCAGCTGAATCGCGGGGTGGAGCAGCTGCAGAGCCGCGTCGACGTCCTGTCGGCTCTTCGCCTCGGCCAGCCCGACGGCCAGGTCGAGCATCGCGCGTTCGTCCATGGTTCCTCCCCATCCGGAGCACTGGGTGATAACATACGTACGTTCGTACGTATTATGCAAGAGAGGTCGCACGATGAGCGAGCGAGAGGCCGCCGAGAGACGCGACGGGGCGCGCACCCCGCGGACGGACGGTCGCCGGCGTCGAGGGGATCAGACCCGGCGCAGGATCACCCGGCACGCGGTCGACCTGGCCTCCCTCGACGGTCTCGACGGGCTCAGCATCGGCCGGCTCGCGTCGGACCTCGGGCTGAGCAAGTCCGGCATCCAGACCCTGTTCACCACGAAGGAGAATCTCCAGCTCGCCACGATCGCGGCGGCACGGGACGCGTTCGTCGACGCGGTCGTACGGCCGGGTGGTGCGGGGCGTGGACTCTCCGAGCTGAGCGAGCTCGTCGACCGCTGGATCGCGTACGCGGAGGGTCCGTTGTTCGCAGGGGGGTGCTTCTGGTCGGCCAATCTGCCTGCGTTCGACAGTCGTCCCGGCCCGGTCCGCGACGCCCTCCTCACCCAGCGGCGCGCGTGGCTCGCTCTGCTCGCGTCGCACGTGCGTGCGGCCCGACCGAGGGTCACGGATGCCGACGCGGGCCTGGCCGCATTCCAGATCGATGCGATCCTGACGGCGACCAACGTGGCGATCCAGCTCGGCGAGCGCGATGCTGCCGCGCATGCGCGCCGCGCCATCGCTGCCGTCGTCGGGCCGTCGGTCCCGCCCTCACTGTGACCCGCACTTCTCGGCCGAGCCGCTGCGGATCGTGCGACCCGCCGGTGCCGCACCGGGTCGTGCTGTCAGAATGGGCGTGGGCCCGACCGGGTCCGTGCCCCCGTAGCTCAGGGGATAGAGCACCGCTCTCCTAAAGCGGGTGTCGCAGGTTCGAATCCTGCCGGGGGCGCCGAAGCTCGACCGGGGCGCCGAAGCGACCGGCCCGTCACGGCCGGGTCAGGCCGATCGGGTTGGGGACGCCGATCGCGCCGCCGTCGAAGAGCGCACGAGCGAGGCCGGTCAGAGTCCGGACGCACCAGTCGGGCTCGTCGAGGGTGCGCAGGCTCGTGGACGCGAGCCGGTCGGTCGCCTCCTCGACCTGGTGGCGGAGCGTCGCGCCGTCGGGGGTGAGCGTCCCGTCGCGCGTGAGGATGCCGCGGTCGACGAGCGCGTCCTGGGCCGTCTCCCACTCCGCGTCGCTCCACCCGCGGGCGCGCTGGAGGAGCGCGCGGGAGACCTGACCCGTCCCGACGTGGGTGAGCCCGGCCTCCAGGCCGGTGAGCCCGTGTCCGGTCGCGGCGACGACGTGCCCGTCGCCGCGGTGCTCGCGCAGGACGGCCGTCGCGAGCCACAGCCGGGACAGGACGGACTCCGGTCGCGGGACCGATCGCCAGGCTGCTGCGAGCGCGCGGCCGTCGAACGCGAGCGAGTCGATCGCACGCTCCAGACGGTCCGTGACCCGCCGCAGGTCGTCGAGGGAACCCGCGGCGGCGTGCTCCGCGAGCACCGCGTCGGCCGCGGCGAGGCGTGCCTGGACCGCCTCGCCCGGCGTGATCCGGTCCCAGACCTTCGGGACGGCCTTGGCGACCATCGCCGGGGCGAAGCTGTGGAACAGGGCGGTCACCACCTCCGGCGGTGTCGGCCCCAGCGGCGCGGCACGGCCGGCGAAGTACCCGTTCCAGGACCCGGTCAACCCGGCCTCGTGCATCGCGGAGGCGAAGCGTGGGTGGAAGTAGCAGACGGCGTGCACCGGCTCGTACGCGTGCCAGAACGTGCGCGCATCGGTCCGCGTGGCATCGGAGATCGACATGGGTCCCATCGTGGGGTGCGGCCGGGAGAACGTCGAGTCGCTCCTCGCCGATCTCGCTAGATGATCGTCGGTCCCGCGAGCACGTGCCAGCCGAGCCACCACCAGTAGGTCAGGACGACGAAGCGCAGGCCGCGGCTCGCCATCCCCACGTCGAGGACCTCCCCGAGCGGAGCCACCGCGTCGGGGCGGGTGCGACCGGCGACGGTCAGGACCACGCCGGCGGCGAGCACGGCGAGGTAGCCGGCGACGATGGCTGCGGGGCTCACCGCGGCCACCGTCCCGCCGACCCGCCGCCGCGCAGCGCGTGCCAGGCGAACCCGCCGAGCCCGAGCAGCCACACGACGACGAACACGACCCGACCGACCGGTGCGTCCGCCATCGGGTCGAGGATGTCGCTCACGGTCGGACCCGGCTCGTACGCGACGAGCTGCCACGCCCCGAACGCCGCGACCAGCACGACCCAGGCGGTCGCCGCCCGGCGGTACGGGCGGACGCGCCCGGGCGCTCGGGCGTCCAGGGCGCCCGGCAGGTCGTCCCGAGCGCCCCACGCCACCAGCAGGACGACGAGCCCGATCGCGCCGGCGACCAGCTCGATCGCCAGGCTCTCGCGCGGGGCGAGCACCAGGACGAGCACCGCCACCACGACCAGCCCGACCGCGATCCCGACGGCGAGCGGGGACCGTCTCGCCGCGAGCCGGAGCAGCCGTCGCGGGACGGCGACGCGAGGCCGGCGCAGCACCGCGCCGACGACCACGAGCAGGGTCGCGCCGGTGAAGATCGTCAGGTCGCGGGGGGACTCGCGCATCACCTGGAAGCCGGCCAGGAAGGCCAGGACGAGCGCGCTGACCGCTGTGACGGTCCACGCTGCGACGCGGTGGGAGCCGGCGGACGGTTCCTCGACGGTGGCCACGCTCCAGGATGGCACGGGCCGGCGGGGTCTCGACAGGCTCGACCGGCGGAAGGGCGGCTCGACCGGCGGAAGGGCGCCTCGACCGGCGGAAGGGCGCCTCGACCGGGGTCAGAGGCGCCGGAACATCACGTGCAGGCCGACCAGCCCGTGCTCCGGGTGGTCGAACGCCTCGGGCACCGTGCCGATCACGTCGAACCCGAGCGAGCGCCACAGCGCGACCGCTGCCGTGTTGGTCTCCACCACGGCGTTGAACTGCATCGATGCGAAGCCCGCGTCCGTCGCCCACCCCACCACGTGCTCGCCGAGCGCGCGCCCGACGCCGCGTCCGCGGGCGGCGTCGGCGACCATGAAGCTCGCGGTCGCGACGTGGGCGCCCGGCCCGGGACGGTTCGGCCCGGACTTCGCGGTGCCGAGCACGGCGCCGTCGCGGTCGTCGACCGCGACGAACGTCGCCCCCGGCGCCGGCTCCATCCAGAGCGCGCGCCCTCCCTCGGAGTCGAGGTCCGGCGGGTACGCGTAGGTCTCGCCTGCCCGTACGACGGCGTCGACGATCGGCCAGATCGCCGGCCAGTCCGCGTCGGTCGCCTGGCGGATCTCGAACCCGCGCTGCTCGCTGCTCACGGGTGTCAGTGCATCATGTCGCGCACCAGCGGGGCGACGCGCGTCCCGTACAGCTCGATGGAGCGCATCAACCGGCTGTGCGTCATCGCGCCGTTGGCGTACTTCAGGTCGAACCGGCTCACGCCGATCGCGGTCGCGTTCGCGGCGATCTTCGCGGCCACGGTCTCCGGCGCCCCCACGTACAGAGCGCCGTGCGGTCCTGCCGCGCGGTCGAACTCGATCCGCGACGGTGGCGGCCACCCGCGCTCCTGCCCGATCCGGGTGCGCTGCGCGTGCCAGTGCGGGTACAGCTCCTCGCGGGCCTGCTCGTCGGTCTCGGCGACGTGCCCGGGCGAGTGCATCCCCACCGGCAGCTCCGCAGCGCCCGACTGCTCGAGCGCCTGGCGGTACGCCCGGGCGTACGGGACGAAGTCCGCGGGTGAGCCGCCGATGATCGCGAGCATCATCGGCATCCGGTACGCGGCGGCGCGCGCGACCGACGCCGGCGTGCCGCCGACGCCGATCCAGGTGCGCAGCCGCCGGCCCGCCGCGAGCTCGGGATGCATCACGACGCCGTCGAGCGGCGGGCGGATGGAGCCGGACCACGAGACCGCGCCGCCGTCGAGCAGCGCGGCGAACAGGTCGAGCTTCTCGGTGAACAGCACCTCGTAGTCGTCGAGGTCGTAGCCGAACAGCGCGAACGACTCGACGAACGAGCCGCGTCCGAGGATGACCTCGGCCCGTCCCTCGGAGATCGCGTCCAGGGTCGAGAACCGCTCGTAAACGCGGATCGGGTCGTCGGAGCTCAGCACGGTGACCGCGGAGCCGAGGTGGAGGTGCGTGGTGCGCGCCGCGATCGCTGCCAGCACCACCTCGGGCGCGCTGATCGCGAAGTCGTCGCGGTGGTGCTCCCCGAGCCCGAGGAACGCCAGGCCGACCTGATCGGCGAGCTCGCCCTGCTCGACCACGTGCCGCAGCACCTGCGCGGCCGGGAGGAGCCGCCCGTCGTCGTCGGCGGCGACGTCGCCGAAGGTGTCCAGGCCGAGCTCGATCGCATCCTCCACGTCCCGCACTGTAGTCGCCGCGCGGCACGGCAGCGGCGATACTCGCGGCATGGACGAGCGAGCACCGGTACGCACGTGGCTGACGGACATGGACGGGGTGCTGGTGACCGAGGAGCGAGCGGTCCCGGGCGCCGCGGAGTTCCTCGAGCGGCTGAAGACGTCGGGGTGCTCGTTCCTGGTCCTGACCAACAACTCGATCTTCACGCCGCGCGACCTGCGTGCCCGGCTCGCGCAGAGCGGGCTGGAGGTGCCGGAGGAGTCGATCTGGACCTCGGCGCTCGCGACCGCGCAGTTCCTGTCCGACCAGCGGCCGGGCGGCAGCGCGTACGTGATCGGGGAAGCCGGGCTCACCACGGCGCTGCACCAGATCGGCTACGTGCTCACCAACCGCGATCCCGAGTACGTCGTGCTGGGGGAGACCCGGACCTATTCGTTCGAGGCGATCACGACGGGCATCCAGCTGATCGAGGCGGGCGCGCGGTTCATCGCGACCAACCCCGACCCGACCGGTCCGTCGCCGAACGGATCGCTGCCGGCGACGGGCTCGGTCGCGGCGCTGATCACGCGGGCGACCGGCGTCGCGCCGTACTTCGTGGGCAAGCCGAACCCCCTGATGATGCGCAACGCGCTCAACCGCATCGACGCGCACTCGGAGACGACCGTGATGATCGGCGACCGGATGGACACCGACGTCGTCTCGGGGATGGAGGCAGGTCTGCGTACGGTGCTCGTGCTCACCGGCTCCACCCGCAGCAGCGAGGTCGAGCGCTTCCCGTACCGGCCGACGCGGGTGGTCGACTCCGTCGCGGACCTGATCGACGAGGTGGTCGAGCCGCCGGAGGACGACTGAGGCGGGGTCTCGATCGCTCGCTTCGCTCGCGCCTCGACCAACGGGGAGACTCCCGTTGGTCGAGGCGGGCGGGGCACGAGCCCGATCGGGACCCGTTCCGCGCTGTCAGGGCCACCGTGCAGACTGACGGGGTGGGTGAGCGACCGGAGGTGCCGCAGGCGTGGGTACGGCGCCTCGCCGCGGTGCTCGAGCCCCTGCCCGAGTGCCGCGGCGAGGACGCGTGGGTGGGATACCGCTGGCGGGTGCGGACGGCCACCGTCGCGCACGTGTTCGGGGGCGAGGACGGGCTGTTCCGCATCACCTTCCGCGCGCCCGCCGACGAGGTCATGGCCTTCGAGCGGCTCGGCCCTCCGTACTTCAAGGCCGACTGGGGACGCGACGTCGTGGGGATGATGCTCGACGACGACGCCGTCTGGGACGAGGTCGCCGAGGCCCTCGTCGACTCCTACCTCGTCCAGGCGCCGCCGGCGCTCGCGCGGACGGTGGAGCCCGGGTCGCGGGGATAGGGTTCCCGGATGGACGTTCTCGACCAGTACGACCCCGCCTCCGACCGCTACGACGACGCCGCCTTCCGCCGGTGCGGTCGCTCCGGTCTCCAGCTGCCGGCGATCTCGCTCGGCCTGTGGCACAACTTCGGCGACGACACGCCGCTCGCGACCCAGAGGGCGATCCTGCGCCGCGCGTTCGACCTCGGCGTGACGCACTTCGACCTGGCCAACAACTACGGCCCGCCGTACGGGTCGGCGGAGAAGAACGTGGGCCGGATCCTGGCCGAGGACTTCGCGCGCTACCGGCACGAGCTGGTGATCTCGACCAAGGCCGGCTGGGACATGTGGCCGGGGCCGTACGGGTTCCTCGGCTCGCGCAAGTATCTGCTGGCCAGCCTCGACGAGTCGCTGCAGCGGATGGGGCTGGACCACGTCGACATCTTCTACAGCCACCGCTTCGATCCCCACACGCCTCTCGAGGAGACGATGGGCGCGCTCGACGCGGCCGTGCGTGCGGGCAAGGCACGCTACGTCGGGATCAGCTCGTACGGGCCGGAGCGCACCCGCGAGGCCGTCCGGATCCTGCGGGACCTCGGCACACCCTTGCTGATCCACCAGCCGTCGTACTCCATGCTGAACCGCTGGGTCGAGGACGGGCTGCTCGATGCCCTCGAGGACGACGGCGTCGGGTGCATCGCGTTCTCCCCTCTTGCGCAGGGCGTGCTCACCAGCAAGTACCTCGACGGGATCCCGGAAGGATCGCGAGCAGCGCAGGACAAGTCGCTGGACCCGGCGATGATCGAGCGCAACCTCGCGCACGTCCGGGCGCTGAACGACATCGCCTCGGCGCGCGGCCAGACGCTGGCGCAGCTCGCGATCACGTGGGTGCTCCGCGACCCCCGGGTGACGTCGGCGCTGATCGGCGCGTCGAGCGTCCGCCAGCTCGAGGACAGCCTCGCGTCCGTGCAGAATCTCGACCTGACCGACGAGGAGCTGCGAGCGATCGACGAGCACGCGGTCGAGGGCGAGCTGAACATCTGGGCCGGCTCGAGCGAGGCCTGACCGACGGCCCGGCTGGACTTTGGGCGGAGGTCCGTTACCCTTTTGTGATATCCACCCCCCGATTACGGCACGGCCGGTCCGTGCCCGAGAGAGCACCGGAGCTCGCAGATCGTGAAGGTCTTCGTGACGGGGGCGACCGGCGTGATGGGTCGCTCCGTGAGCAGCGCGCTGCACGACGCGGGCCACGACGTCGTCGCTCTCGCTCGCAGCGCCGAGAGCGAGCGCGCGCTCGCCGAGCAGGGGATCGTCGGCGTCCGGGCGAGCCTGTTCGACCGCGACGGTCTGGTGCACGCGATGGCCGGCTGCGACGCCGTCGCGAACCTCGCCACCCACATGCCGGTCGGCAACAGCACGATGCGTCCCGGCGCGTGGAAGTCCAACGACCGGATCCACGCGGAAGGTTCGCGCGCCGTCGCGTCCGCGGCCCGCGAGGCGGGTGTCGAGCGGTTGATCCAGGAGAGCGTCTCGTTCGTCTACGCCGACCAGGCTGACCGGTGGATCGACGAGGACAGCCCGATCGCGGTCTCGTGCGCCTCGGAGCCCGTCGTGCTCGCGGAGGCCCACGCCGAGCAGTTCGCCGACACCCGTAACGTCGCGGACGACCACCGGACCGCGGTCGTGCTGCGGTTCGGCACGATCGTCGGAGACGACGCCGTCACCCGTTGGCGGCTCGCGCGGGTGCGCTCCGGGCACGCGGTCGGGCTGGGCAAGCCGCGCTCCTGGACCCACGTCGTGCACCCGGACGACATCGGCACCGCCGTCCTCGCGGCGCTCGGGGCGCCCGCAGGGACGTACAACGTCGGCGCCGAGCCCGTCCGGCGCGCCGACCTCGTCGCCGCGTTCGCCGAGGCGGTCGGCCAGGAGGAGGCGGGCTTCTACCGACGGCTCGTGCTGCGGCTCGGCGGTGACCGGCTGGAGTGGCTCACCCGCTCCCAGCGGGTCAGCTCGACGCGCTTCCGCCGTCTCGCCGGGTGGGAGCCGGCGCACCCGCGGTTCGACGCCGGCTGGTTGACGCCGATGGTGATCGCCGATGCCGGCTGACGAGCGGGACCGCGAGCGCGACCGCCGCCGTCGAGCCGCCGCGATCCTGGGCGACGTCGTCCCGACGACGACACGTGACGAGTCGGGCGAGGGCTGGTCCGAGCGCGGCGGCGACCGCGACGACGACCTGCGGCGCGACGTACCACCGCACCACGGCTCCTGACCCACGCCGTACGGCGGGGTGGTCAGCCGTCCCGGCGGGGGTGGAACAGCCGTCCCGGCCCGGTTGGATCAGCCGTCCCGGCGTGCGCGGAGCTCGTCGCGGATGTCGCGCAGCAACGCGATGTCCTCCGGCGGCGGCGCCTCGTCGGTCGGCTTGGCGAACCGCTCGCGCAGCTTGTTCATCGGCATCACGATCAGGAAGTACACCACCGCCGCGATGATCACGAAGTTGATCAGCGCCCCGATGAAGGCCCCGATGTCGATGAACGTCTCGGCGTTGTCGCCGTCGATGAAGAAACCCCACCCCGGCGAGTCAGCGCCTCCGAAGGACGCGAGCAGCGGGTCGATGAAGTTCGCGGTGAACGACGTGACCAGCTGCGTGACGGCGGTGCCCATGACCACCGCGACCGCGAGATCGACGATGTTGCCGCGCATGAGGAACTCTTTGAAGCCCTTGAACATGGGGTCATCCCATCACCGTTCGGCGGTGCGCGCTCCCCGGAGCGCGCGGCTCAGCGCACCACCGCGACGGCGACGTGCCACCGTGTCGACGCCCCGGCCAGCATCGCCGCGTCCGAGCGGTCGACCGCGACGACCAGCCCGCCGCTCGTCGCAGGAGCCCCGGTCGGGCCCTCGCTCGCGGTCGGGTCCGGGACCGCCGCGACGGTGATCCGGCGTGCCAGCACGCGCGGTCGTACGAGGCCGCGTGGGTCGGTGCCGACGACGTCGACCACGTCGCCGACGCGCAGGGCCGGGAGGGCGGACGCGTCGGTGGGCTCGATCGTCACCAACGACGTCGCCTCGGGGTATCCGTCCAGCAGACCGGGGCCCTGGAGATCGAGGTCGGTCAGCACCGACCCGGCACGTCGCGGGGCCGCGACGACCCGGCCGATCAGCGCGTCCGGGTCACTCACCGCGCCCTCGGGGGCCGCGGAGACCGGCAGGTCGATCCGCTCCAGGTCCGCACCGGTCAGCACGCGACCCGACGGCAGGTCGTCGGCGGCGGCGACGACGGCACGCGAAGGCTCGGGGCCGGCCCGCGCGGCGTCGATCGCGAGCAGCACGGCGGCGGCCGCCAGGATCGCCGCGAGGGTGCGTCGGTGAATGCGGACCTGGCGGCGCAGCGAGTCGAGGAGAGCAGGTGAGGTCGGCACCGCACCAGGGTGGACGATGACGAGGACTTCGCGTCCGCGTCGTCCACAGGTCCCGGGCGGGACGCGGCGTCCGCGAGGAGGGTCAGCCGGCCGCGGTTGACGCCTTCGACCCGCTGCTCGTCGACGAGCTCGTCGACGAGCTGCCGCTCGAGGCCGAGCTCGACGACCCGCTCGACGACCCCGCCCCGGAGGAGCCGCTGCCGGACGACCCGTTGTCCGACGAGGACGACGCCGAGGACGACGAGGAGGACGACGCCGACCCGCTCTCCGACGACGACGAGGTGGAGCGGCTGTCGTTGCGGTAGAAGCCCGACCCCTTGAAGACCACCCCGACGGCGTTGAACACCTTGCGGAGGCGTCCGTCGCACGCAGGGCACACGGTGAGGGCGTCGTCGCTGAAGCTCTGCTGCACCTCGAGCGGCTGTCCGCAGTCGGTGCACTGGTACTGGTAGGTCGGCACGGGCGTTCCTCGTTCACGGGGGCCGCGCCCGGGGCACCGGGCGCGGACGTCTTCTCCTCCATTGTCGCGGGCCTGCACAAACCGCGTGACGTCGGGTCGCCGAGCGCAGCGGCGGCGCCGGTAGGATCAGCGACCTGATGACCGTCTGGTTGCTCCTGGCCCTCTCCCTCCTCCTCATGGTCGCGTGCGGCGTGTTCGTCGCTGCGGAGTTCTCGTTCGTGACCGTCGACCGTCCGTCGGTCGAGCGCGCCGCGGCCGACGGCGACCGCCGTGCAGCCGGGGTGCTGGCCGGCCTCCGGACGCTCTCGACCCAGCTCTCCGGCGCCCAGCTCGGCATCACGATCACCAACCTCGCGATCGGCTTCCTGGCCGAGCCGGCGATCGGCGAGCTCCTGCGCGGTCCGCTCGAGGCGCTCGGCATCACCGGTGCGTCCCTCTCCGCGACCGCCTACCTCGTCGCCCTGCTGCTCAGCACCTTCGTCACGATGCTCGTCGGCGAGCTCATCCCGAAGAACCTCGCGCTCGCCGTCCCGATGGGCACGGCCAAGACCGTCCAGGCGGCGCAGCGCGGATTCACGGCCGTGATGGCGTGGCCGATCCGGGGCCTGAACGGCTCGGCGAACGCCCTGCTGCGGGCCGTCGGGATCGAGCCGCAGGAGGAGCTGCGGTCCGCGCGCTCCCCGTACGAGCTGCGCTCGCTCGTCCTGCGCTCGGCTGACGAGGGGTCGCTCGAGCACCCGACCGCGGACCTCGTGGCGCGGTCGATCGCCTTCGGGGACCGCACCGCGGCCGACGTCCGCACCCCGCGGGTACGGGTGCGCTTCCTCGACGGCTCCGACACGGCGGACGACCTGCTGGGGGCGGTCCGCGACACCGGGCACTCGCGGTTCCCGGTCGTGGGGCGCGACCTCGACGACCTGCTCGGCGTCGTCCACGTCACCCAGGCCGTCGCGGTCGCGCCCGACCGGCGCCGTTCCGTGCGCCTGCGCGACCTCGCCGTGCCGGCCGTCACCGTGCCGGACTCCGTCGAGCTGGACCCGCTGCTGACCGTGCTGCGCGACGCCGACATGCAGATCGCCGTCGTTCTCGACGAGTACGGCGGCACCGACGGCGTGGTCACCCTCGAGGACCTGGTCGAGGAGATCGTCGGCGACATCGCCGACGAGCACGACCGGGCCTTCGCGCGCCTGCGGTCGCGGCCGGACGGCATCTGGGTGCTGTCCGGGATGCTTCGGCCGGACGAGGTCCAGGACCTGACGGGCGTCCCGCTCCCGGAGGGTGACGACTACGAGACCGTCGCCGGACTCCTCGTCCAGCGCCTCGGCCGGCTGCCGGAGGTCGGCGCTGTGGTCGAGCTGGCGGTGCCGGTCGCGACCGACGACCAGACGACCGACGTCGGGGTCCGGCTGCGGGTGGACCGGATGGACGGTCGGCGGGTCGATCGGGTGGTCCTCGAGATCACCTCGGCGGACGAGGGGGAGGCGCGATGAGCGGCGACCTGTGGGCCCTGGTGCTCGTCGTCGTGCTGCTCGGCCTTAACGCCCTGTTCGTGGGCGCCGAGTTCGCGCTGATCTCCGCGCGCCGCACCCAGCTCGAGCCCCAGGCCCGGGCCGGGTCGATGCCGGCCCGGTTGGCGATCCGCGCGATGGAGCGGGTGAGCCTCGCGATGGCCGCCGCGCAGCTCGGGATCACGGTCTGCTCGCTCGGGCTCGGCGCAGTCGGGGAGCCGGCCCTGGCGCACCTGTTCGAGCCGGTCTTCGAGGCGCTCGGGATCCCGCACGGCCTCGTGCACCCGTTCGCATTCGTGGTGGCGATGGGCATCGTCACGTACCTCCACGTCGTCCTCGGCGAGATGGTTCCGAAGAACGTCGCGCTCGCCGGCCCCGAGCGCGTCGTGCTCTGGCTCGGCCCGTTCATGCTCGCCGTGATCTGGCTCCTGCGACCGTTCGTCGTCGCCCTGAACGCGATCGCCAACGGCGCCGTCCGCCTGGTCCGCCTCGAGCCGAAGGACGAGGTCGGCGCCTCCTTCACCTCCGACGAGGTCGCGGGCCTGGTGGACGAGTCGCGCGCCGAGGGCCTGCTCGACGACGACGAGTACGAGCTGGTGACCGGGGCCCTCGGATTCGAGACGGCGTCGATCGAGCAGGTGCTGCTGCCGACCGGGTCGCTCGTGACGGTCCCTGCGGGGAGCACCCGCGCCGACGTCGAGCAGGTCTCGGCGCGGACCGGGTTCTCCCGGTTCCCGGTGACCGACTCCGACGGTCAGATGGTCGGCTACCTGCACCTGAAGGACGCGATCGAGGTCTCGGGGCTGACCCGGCCGATCCCCGCGAAGTGGATCCGGCCGCTCGCGTCGGTGCAGCGCAGCACCGGTCTGTACGACGCGCTGCGGCTGATGCAGCAGCGCGGCGCGCACATGGCGCGGGTCGTCGCCGACGACGGGGCCGCGCTCGGCGTCGTCATGCTGTCGGACGTGCTGGAAGAGCTGGTCGGAGAGATTCGCGAGGACGCCCGCCGTGCCGACGGGACCGGCTGACCTGGACAATGCTCGGGTGCACGTACTCGCCCGACGCCTCCGGACGGTGATGACGCGACGCCTCCTGACGGTGGTCGCGATCGTGCTGGCGCTCGCCCTGGTCGCCGCCCTCGCCGCGGCGGTGGTGACCGTACGGCGGCCGTTTCCCGACCTGAGCGGCACGGTGCAGCTGTCCGGGCTGAGCGCCGACGTCGACGTGCTGCGCGACGAGCACGGCATCCCGCAGGTCTACGCCGACACCGCCGAGGACCTGTTCGCGGCGCAGGGGTACGTGCACGCGCAGGACCGCTTCTTCGAGATGGACTTCCGCCGACACGTGACGGCGGGTCGGCTCGCCGAGCTGTTCGGGGAGGACGCGCTCGAGACCGACAAGGTCGTACGGGCCATGGGCTGGAGGCGGGTCGCCCAGGCCGAGCTGCGGTTGCTCTCGCCGGCGACGCGGCGCTACCTCGACGCGTACGCCGACGGCGTGAACGCCTACATCGACGGCCGCGATCCCGAGGCCCTCGGGCTGGAGTACGCGGTGCTCGGTCTGACCGGGACCGACGTCGAGCCCGAGCCGTGGACGCCGGTCGACTCGCTGGCGTGGCTGAAGGCGATGGCCTGGGACCTGCGCAGCAACATGACCGACGAGATCGACCGTGTCCTCGCCACCGAGAAGCTGACCCGCGACGAGGTCGACGAGCTGTATCCGGGGTTCCCGTTCCGGCGGCACGACCCGATCGTCACGCAGGGCACGGTCGTCGACGGACGGTTCGTCGCGTCCGCGGGCCGCCGAGCGAACAGCGACACCGACCGGGTCTCCGACCCCGAGGAGACGCCGGACGCCGTCGCCGCCGACGGGTCCGAGACCGCCGACGCGGCGCGCGAGGTGCTGGCCTCGATGCGCGACACCGCGTCCGTGGTCGACCGGCTGCCGACCCTGCTCGGGACGGGTGACGCGATCGGCTCCAACTCCTGGGCGCTCTCCGGGGACCGCACGACCACCGGTGCCGCGATCCTCGCGAACGACCCGCACCTGGCGCCGTCGGTGCCCGGGGTGTGGCACCAGATGGGTCTGCACTGCCGGGAGACCTCCGACGCCTGTCCGTTCGACGTCGCCGGGTTCACCTTCTCGGGCGTCCCGGGTGTCGTGATCGGGCACAACGACCGGATCGCGTGGGGACTCACGACGATGTACCCCGACGTCACGGACCTCTACGTCGAGCGGGTCTCGGGGGACGACTACCTGTACGACGGCGACTGGCTGCCGCTGCGCAAGCGGACGGAGACGTTCGAGGTCGCCGGCCGCGACGAGCCCGAGACGATCACGGTCCGCTCGACCCGCCACGGGCCCCTGCTGTCGGACGTCGACGAGACCCTCACCGAGGTCGGGCAGCGGGTCGGCAACGGGACGGAGTTCGCGGTGGCGCTGCAGTGGACCGCGCTGAAGCCGGGGCGGACCATGGACGCGCTGCTCGGGATCGACGCCGCGCAGGACTGGCGTTCGTTCCGCAAGGCCGTACGCCGGCTCGCGGTCCCGTCGCAGAACATGGTCTACGCCGATGTCGACGGGAACATCGGGTACCAGGCCCCGGGCGAGGTCCCGATCCGCAAGCGCGGTGACGGGACCTGGCCTTCCCCGGGGTGGGACGCGTCGTACGGGTGGGAGGGCACGATCCCGTACCGCGAGCTCCCGAGCGTGCTCAACCCTGCCGAGGGCTACGTCGTCACCGCCAACCAGCAGGTGATCGGTCGCCAGTACCCGTACCTGATCGGCACCGGGCAGGCCCCCGGGTACCGCAGCCAGCGGATCATCGCGATGATCCGTGACGCGGGCAAGATCTCCGTCGCCGACACGGCCGCGATGCAGAACGACACCGCGAACCCGATCGCGGCGACCCTGGTGCCGTACCTGCTGGAGATCGATCTGGGGGCGAGCTACGCCCGCGACGGCCAGGATCTGCTCGCGGAGTGGGACCTGCGTCAGGACGCGGACTCGGCCGCCGCCGCGTACTTCGCCGCCGTGTGGCGCAACCTGCTGTCGGCGACGTTCCACGACCAGCTCCCGCAGGACGCCTGGCCGAGCGGCGGCGAGCAGTGGTTCGAGGTGGTGCGGCGGATCCTGAACGACCCCGAGTCGCCGTGGTGGGACGACGTCCGCACGAAGCAGGTCACCGAGGAGCGTGACGACGTCCTGGCGATCGCGATGCGCGAGGCCCGCGACGAGCTCACCAGCCGGATCTCCCTGGATCCTGGGCAGTGGAGCTGGGGGCGGCTGCACACGCTCGAGCTCGAGAACCAGAGCCTCGGGACGTCCGGGATCGGTGTCGTCGAGGCGCTCTTCAACCGAGGGCCGTACGAGCTCGGCGGCGGGACCGGCATCGTCAACGCGAACGGCTGGGATGCTGCCGAGGGCTTCGAGGTCTTCGCCGTCCCGTCGATGCGGATGGTCGTCGACCTCGACGACCTGGACGCGTCGCGCTGGATCAACCTGACCGGCGTGTCCGGTCACCCGTTCAACCAGCACTACGTCGACCAGACCGAGCTGTGGGCCCGCGGCGAGACCCTGCCGTGGGCGTTCGGCGAGGAGGCGGTCGACGCCGCCACCGAGGACCGCCTCACCCTCAGCCCCGACCTGGACTGACCCCGGCCCCTCCGCCGGTCGAGGCCGAGCGAAGCGAGGATCGAGACCCGCCCACTCCCGCTGGTCGAGGCCGAGCCACCCTCCCGCTGGTCGAGGCCGAGCGGAGCGAGGATCGAGACCCCCGCCCCGCTTCCCGCTGGTCGAGGCCGAGCCACCCTCCCGCCGGTCGAGGCCGAGCGGAGTGAGGATCGAGACCCCGCCTGTGGACAACCGGTCCCGGACCCTCTGTCACCGCCATGCTCGAGCATCATGGCTTGGGTCTACATCCTCCGCTGCGCTGACGACACGCTGTACGTCGGCAGCACCCGCGATCTCGACAGCCGACTCGAGCAGCACACCTCCGGGTTCGGCGGTACGTACACCTCCGCTCGCCTTCCGGTCAGGCTGGTGTGGTGTCAGGAGTCGGAGAGCATCGGGGAGGCGTACGTGTGGGAGCGGCGCATCCATCGGTGGTCGCGTGCGAAGCGGGAGGCGCTCGTGCGAGGCGACTTCGGCAGGTTGAAGGAGCTGGCTCGGCGCCGTACCGGTGAGCGACGAGCGGGCGGGTCTCGATCCTCACTCCGTTCGGCCTCGACCAGCGGGAGGGGCGGTCCGGCCTCGACCTGCGGGAGGGGCGGTTCGGCCTCGACCTGCGGGAGGGGGTCAGCGGAGGTCGAGGACGCGGCGCGGGGTGACGACGACGTGCACGGGCTGGTCGTGGTCGTCGACCGGGACGCGTTCGACGAGCTCGTGGTCGTGCACGAGCGCGATCCGCAGCACCGCGGGGTCGAGCTCCGCGAGGGTGGTGTCGTAGTAGCCGCCGCCGCGGCCCAGGCGTCGACCAGCCGCGTCGACCGCGACCGCGGGAAGGATGATCGCGTCGGCGCGCTCCAGAGCGTCGGCGAGCGGATCCCCGACGGGCTCGTCGATGCCGTACCGGCCCCGGCGCAGCTCGCCGCCGACGCGATAGGGCACCCACGCGGTCCGTCGTACGGCGAGCGCGCGGGGCACGACGACCTCGATGCCGTCCTGGCACAGGGTGTCCACCAGCGGGCGGGTCGAAGGTTCGCTGCCGCTCGACAGGTACGCGGCCACGCGCCGCGTGGTCGGTGCGAGGACCGAGCGGACGCCGGCCGCGAGCCCGACGGCGTCGGCGGCGACCCGTTCGGGACCGAGCGTGGTGCGCCGGGCCAGCAGCGAGGTGCGCAGCTCGTCCTTGGTCTCCACACTCCGACGGTATTCCCTACGATGAACGACATGAGTGCGGAGGGGCTGGCAGCGGCGCGAGCGAAGATGGAGGCGGCCGGGGTGCCGCACCGGGCGATCGAGGTGTTCGCGCACTACTACGGCGAGCTGGAGGCCGGTGCGACCGGGATGATCCCGGAGGCCGACGTCGACCCGTTGGATCCACCGCCGAGACTCGCCGAGATCGACGTCGACGAGGCGACGGCCCGCGACGCCCTCGCGCAGACCGTGGTCGGCAAGCTCAACGGCGGCCTCGGCACGTCCATGGGGATGGACAAGGCGAAGTCGCTGCTCCCGGTGCGGGGGGACCAGTCGTTCCTCGACGTGCTGGTGGAGCAGGTACGCCGGGTCCGGACGCGCTACGACGTGAGCCTCCCGATGGTGCTGATGAACTCGTTCCGCACCCGCGACGACACGCTGGAGGCGCTGGGACGGCACCCCGATCTCCCGGTCGACGGGCTGCCGCAGGACTTCGTGCAGAACCGCGAGCCGAAGCTGCGGTCCGACGACCTGACGCCGGTGGAGTGGCCGGCCGACCCGTCGCTGGAGTGGACGCCTCCCGGCCACGGCGACCTGTACACCGCGCTCGACGCGTCCGGTGCTCTGCGGGCGTTCCTCGACGCCGGCTACCGCTACCTGT
Organism: Mumia flava; assembly: GCF_002797495.1. NCBI lineage: Bacteria > Bacillati > Actinomycetota > Actinomycetes > Propionibacteriales > Nocardioidaceae > Mumia > Mumia flava. Next base: position 1,186,118 of record NZ_PGEZ01000001.1, on the reverse strand, counting down.
GCATGTCCAACTCGGACAACCTCGGCGGCTACCCGGACCCGCGGATCGCCGGGTGGTTCGCGTCGTCGGGCGCGCCGTACGCCGCGGAGGTCTGCCGGCGGACCCCGGCGGACGTCAAGGGCGGCTACCTCGTGCGGCGCAAGTCCGACGGTCGACTGGTGCTGCGCGAGACGGCGCAGACCCCGCCCGAGGACGCCGACCTGGCTGCCGACATCACGCGCCACCGGTGGTTCCACACCAACAACCTGTGGTTCGACCTGGAGGCGCTGGCGGCGGCGATCGAGGAGCACGACGGGGTTCTGGGGCTCCCGCTGATCCGCAACGTCAAGACGGTCGACCCGGCGGACTCGTCGTCGCCCGAGGTGATCCAGATCGAGTCGGCGATGGGGGCGGCGGTCCAGGTCTTCGACGGCGCCACGGCGATCGAGGTCGAGCGTGACCGCTTCCTGCCGGTGAAGACGACCGACGACCTGCTGCTGGTCCGCTCCGACTTCTACCGTCTCGACGACGATGCGCGGCTGGTCGCGGCCGAGGACGACGCGCCGCTCGTGCGCCTCGACAAGGCGCACTACAAGCTGATCGGGGACTTCGACGCGCGGTTCCCGGCGGGTCCGCCGTCGCTGGTCGACGCCCGCTCGTTCACGGTGGACGGCGACTGGACCTTCGGCGCCGACGTGCGCGTCGTGGGGGAGGTCGAGGTCGCCGACTCCGGGAGCGCCGGGCGGATCGACGACGGCACGATGCTGTCAGGCGCATAGGCTGTCGCTCATGCGTACCGTCGACGAGCACCTCGAGGCGCTGCTCGAGCTGGTGGGTCCGCTCCAGCCGTACGAGCAGCCGCTGCTGGAGTCGCTGGGCCTGCCGATGGTCGACGACGTCGTCAGTCCGATCGACCTGCCGCGCTTCACGAACTCCGCGATGGACGGGTACGCGGTCCGGGCCTCCGACGTGCAGGGCGCGAACCGCGACTACCCGGTCGAGCTGCCGGTCGTGGGGGAGCAGGCCGCCGGCTCGTCCTCTCCGACGGCGCTGACGTCGGGGACGGCGATCAAGATCATGACCGGCGCCCCGATGCCGTCCGGCGCGGACACCGTGATCCCGGTCGAGCTCACCGACGGCGGCGAGGCGACGGTCGCCATCCACCAGGCCCGGCGAGCCGGGGAGAACGTCCGGCCCGCCGGCGAGGACGTCGCGGCCGGCGAGGTGGTCGCCGAGGCCGGGAAGGCACTCGGGCCGCGTGAGGTGGGGCTGCTCGCGTCGCTGGGGTTCCCACGGCTGCGCGCGCGCCCCCGACCGCGGGTCGTGGTGATCTCGACCGGCTCGGAGCTGCGCGAGCCCGGGGCCCGGCTCGACTACGACTCGATCTACGACGGCAACAGCTACATGCTCGCGGCGTGTGCGCGGGCGGCGGGCGCGATCTCGTACCGCGTCGGGATCACGTCGGACGATCCGCGCGAGTTCGCCGACCTGCTCGGTGACCAGCTCGTGCGGGCGGATCTGGTCGTCACCAGCGGCGGGATCAGCAAGGGCAGCTACGACGTGGTCAAGGCGGCGCTGGCCGATCTCGGCTCGGTCGAGTTCTGCGAGGTCGCGATGCAGCCGGGGAAGCCGCAGGGCTTCGGCACGGTGGGTGAGGACCGTACGCCGATCGTCACGCTGCCCGGCAACCCGGTCTCGTCGTACGTGTCGTTCGAGGTCTTCGTCCTGCCGATGCTCCGGCGGATGATGGGGATGCTGCCGTACCGCCGACCGATGGTGCAGGCCACGTTGACCGAGGAGCTGCGCTCGCCCGCGGGTCGTCGCCAGTACCTCCGCGGATGGTTCGAGGTGTCCCAGCGCGGCGCTCGGGTGACGCCGGTCAGCGGACCGGGGTCGCACCTGGTCGCGGGTCTCGCCCGGGCGAACTGCCTGGTCGTGATCGAGGAGGACGAGACCGCCCTGCACGTCGGGGACACGGCGAGGGTCCTCGTGCTGGACCGGGAGTTCTGATGTCGGCCGGCAGCCAGCCCGCCGAGCCGCGTCTCACGCACGTCGACGAGTCGGGTGCGGCCCGGATGGTCGACGTGTCCGAGAAGGACGTGACGAAGCGGGTCGCGACCGCGCGCGGCCGGGTCCGGCTGTCCGCGGAGGTGGTGTCGCTGCTGCGATCCGGCGACGTCCCCAAGGGCGATGCGCTCGGGGTAGCCCGGGTCGCGGGGATCATGGCTGCGAAGCGGACCCCGGACCTGGTCCCGCTGTGCCATCCGCTCCCGATCAGTGGCGTGGAGGTGGAGCTGGAGGTCGTCGACGCGGGCGTGGACATCGCGGCGACGGTCCGCACCACCGGCCGTACGGGCGTGGAGATGGAGGCGCTGACCGCGGTCAGCGTGGCCGCGCTGACGGTGATCGACATGACCAAGGCGGTCGACAAGCACGCGGTCGTGACCGACGTGACGGTGACGTCGAAGAGCGGCGGGAAGAGCGGGGACTGGTCGTTGTGAAGGCGCTCGTGGTGACCTGCTCGAACCGTGCGGCGGCCGGTGTCTACGCCGACACCGGTGGCCCGCTGATCGTGGAGGCGCTGCGGGGCTGGGGGTTCGAGGTCGACGACCCGCTCGTCGTCCCCGACGGGCTGCCGGTCGAGGAGGCGCTGCGCGAGGCCGTCGACGTGGGCTACGAGGTGGTGCTGACGACCGGCGGGACCGGGATCAGCCCCACGGACCAGACGCCGGAGATGACCGGGTACGTGATCGAGCGCGCGATCCCGGGGATCGCCGAGGCGATCCGGGCGTACGGGGTGGCGCAGGGGGTGCCCACCGCGGCGCTGTCGCGGGGCGTCGCCGGAGTCGCCGACCGGACCGTGATCGTGAACCTGCCCGGGTCGTCCGGCGGGGTGCGCGACGGTCTCGCGGTCCTGGAGCCGATCCTGCGGCACGCGGTGGACCAGGTCGCGGGCGGCGACCACCCGCGGGGACAGGACGGTGGATCCTGACCGGGGGCTGGCCGGCGACGTTGGCGCACGGACGGGTCGGGTTGCGGCCGATCACCCGCGGCGACGTCCGGGTGTGGGCGCAGCTGCGGCGCGAGTCCGCGACCTGGCTCGGGCCGTGGGAGGCGACGATGCCGCCCGGTGCCGAGTACTCCGCTCGCTCCTACCGCTCGATGGTCCGCGCCCTGCGGCGCCAGGCTGCTCAGGGCCGCTCGCTGCCGTTCGTCTCGACCTGGGACGGGCGGATGGTCGGCCAGGTCACCGTCTCCGGGATCACCTGGGGATCGGCGCGGTGGGCTCAGATCGGCTACTGGGTCGCGCGCCCGTACGCCGGGCGTGGGATCACCACGCTGGCGGTCGCGATGGCGATGGACCACTGCTTCGAGACCGTGGGCCTGCACCGGATCGAGATCGCGATCCGGCCGGAGAACCGCTCGAGCCTGCGGGTCGTCGAGAAGCTGGGGCTCGAGCGGGTCGGGCTGGCGCGTCGGTACCTCCACATCGACGGTGCGTGGCGCGACCACGTGCTGTTCGCGGCGACGGCCGAGGACGTCGGACCCGGGGGTCTCGTCGGCCGCGTGGATGCGCACCCGGTCGAGCGCTGAGCGCGCGGCGGCTCGGCGGAGGTTGCGACACACCGAGCGAGAAGAGCGGGACGAGGGCGCGCGACACGTACCGTTCTGTCCGTGGGTACGGGCCTGATCTTCGCAGCCGTGATCGCCGTCTGGGTGGCGTACGGCGTGCCGCTCGCGCTGCGACGGCACGAGGAGGCGACCCGCGACGGCTCGATCACGACGTTCTCCCATGCGCTGCGGGTGCTGACGCACCGCCGCGACGACGAGGCCGACGACGGTGCGGACGCGCCGGCGAGCGCCTCCCGTTCGCTCGCGGTGGAGCGCGTGCAGGACCAGCCCGCGCCGCCGGTCACCGACGAGACCGCTGAGGCCGACTCCGGCGCGCCGGACGCGGACGAGAGCGAGCCGGAGGCGGCGGACGAGGCCGTCGCCGAGGAGGGCGACGAGTCCGACGCCCCCGACAGCACGGAGGGGTCCGACGCGGCCCGGGCCCCGGTGGCGTCCACCGCGACGACGACCCCGCGGCCCCGCCCGCGCAACCGCGCCGCCGCACGGCGTGCGGCCCGTCGGCGACGCCGGGTGCTCGGCGTGCTGCTCCTCGCGACGCTCGTCGTGGGGGTGCTCGCAGGCACGGGCGTCCTGCTCCCGTGGTCGGTGGCCATCCCGTCCGGGCTGGTCGTGGCCTGGCTGGTGCTGTGCCGGGTGATGGTGCGGCAGGAGCGCGGCATCACGGCGCGCCCGCGTGCCGGGCGACCCGCGCAGAAGCCGCGGTCGAGGACGCCGTCGTCGAAGAGGCCCCCGTCGAAGAAGCCCGTCGCGAAGCAGCCGAAGGCGCGTCGCCCTGGCACGGCCGCGCTGGCCGTCGATCCCGACGACGAAGCGACCGTGGTGCTGTCGGGCCAGATCGGCGACATCGAGCCGCCGCGCAAGAACGTGATGGAGGAGCAGCCGCTGCGCGAGGGCGACCTCGATCAGCAGATCGTCGACGCGGTCGCGGTGACCACGACGACCGGCACGACGCTGTGGGATCCCGTCCCCGTGACCCTCCCGACCTACGTGACGAAGCCCGCGGCGAGGACCGTACGGACGGTCGAGTTCACGTCGTCCGACGAGTCCTCCGACGACCGTGACGCAGCCCGCGAGGCGCGGCGCGCGGTCGGTGACTGAGGGCGGCCCCCCACGCTTGAGGCGGTCGGGCTGCGTGGTAGTCTCGGACGTGCTTTGGGGCTATGGCGCAGTTGGTAGCGCGTCTCGTTCGCAATGAGAAGGTCCGGGGTTCGAATCCCCGTAGCTCCACCCGCTGATCTCGCGCGAGATCGACGAAGGCCGGATCCCGTCGGGTCCGGCCTTCGTGCGTCTCAGGTGCTGCCGGCGCTGCGGATCGCGCCGATCTCCCGTGTCAGCGGTCGTGCGGCCGCGTACTCGTCGGGCTGGACGTCGACGCGACGGCGGCCGCACGTGATGCAGCGGACGTAGACGACGTACCCGTCCGACGTCGGGTGCTGCGACTCGACGACCCACGCGTGGGGGTGGGGCTCGGGCGGTGCGGGCGGCTGCTGCGGGCGCTCTCTGGTGTGCATGCCTCCAGCGTGCTGTAATGGTCTTGTGCATCTCAACCCTTACGGCGAGTACGCGGTCCTGCTCGCTGCGTCACTGGCGAACGACTGGCCGGACGACCGTCGTGGGATCGAGGCCCGCACCCGTGAGTTCGGGATGACGCTGGCGTTCTCCGAGGGCCCGGACGACCATCGCGACGTCCGGACGGTGATCGACGAGTGGCTGGGCGTGGTGGATGCCGACGAGCCCGACGAGCGTGCGCAGCTGCTGAACGCGGTGATGGCGTCCGCGGCGGCGTACCCACGGATGACCGACCACGACGACGAGGGCTGGCACCTGCACTACCGCGATCGCAACGACGCGCTCCCGCACGTGCTGCGTGCGGTGATCAGCGTGGGGACGGCCCTGCACCTGACGACCCGTGGGATGCACCGCTTGCGCCGCTGCGAGGCCGGGTCGGCTCCCGGCGACCCCTGCCGCGCGGTGGTCGTCGACGTCACGCGCAACGGGCGGCAGCGGTTCTGCTCGGTGCGCTGCGCGAACCGCGCCGCCGTCCGGCGCCACCGCGAGCGCACGCGGTCGCCGGGCCGCTAACGTCGGCGCATGCCCGAGTTCACGCTGCGACGCTCCCGCACGTACCCGCTGCCGGTCACCGACACGTACGCGGCGGTGCTGCCGCTGCCGCTGACCGATCTGTTCGCGCACCGCTACGGCGCGATCGGCCCGATCCTCGATGTCGACCAGGAGGGCGAGTGGGGGACGCCCGGCCAGGTTCGCCGGATCCGGCTGGCCGACGGGAACGCCGTGCGCGAGACGCTCACGAGCCTCGATCCGCCGACGGCGTTCGGCTACCACCTCGACGACGTCAGCGGTCCGATGGCGTGGCTGATCGCCTCGGTCGACGGCGAGTGGCGGTTCGAGCCGGCGGGGACCGGGGTCCGGATCACGTGGTCGTGGGTCGTGCGGCCGGCCGGGCAGATCGGCGCGGCGGCGCGTCCGGTGTTCGCGCGGATGTGGTCCGGGTACGCCCGGGCCGCGCTGGACCGGATCGAGGAGCTCCTGGTCTGATCCCGCGAGCGGGACCGGCGTCTCGGTGCGAGGCTCGGAGGCATGAGTGCTCCGACGATCACGCTGAACGACGGCCACGAGCTCCCGGCGATCGGGCTCGGGACGTACCCGATGGACGACCGCGAGGCCGCGAGCGCGGTGCGCGGCGCGATCGAGACGGGCTACCGGCTGATCGACACGGCGGCCAAGTACGGGAACGAGGCCGGGGTCGGCGAGGGGATCGCGACGTCAGAGGTCCCGCGCGAGGAGATCGTTCTCACCACCAAGCTGCGCGGCTACGACCAGGGGTACGAGTCGACGTTGCGGGCGTTCGCGGAGTCGCGGGAGCGGCTCGGGGTGGAGTACGTCGACCTGTTCCTGATCCACTGGCCGCTCCCGCGGATCGAGAAGTACGTCGACTCGTGGCGGGCGATGATCATGCTGCGCGACGACGGGCTGGTCCGCAGCATCGGGGTCTCGAACTTCACGGCCGACCACCTCGACCGGATCGTGACGGAGACCGGGGTCGAGCCGGCCGTGAACCAGATCGAGCTGCACCCGTACTTCGCCCAGACCGCGATGCGTGCGGCCGACGCCGAGCGTGGAGTCGTGACACAGGCGTGGAGTCCGCTGGGACGCAAGACCGACCTGCTGGCGGACCCGACCGTCGACGCGATCGCACAGCAGCACGGCGTCACGCCGGCGCAGGTCGTGCTGCGGTGGCACGTGCAGCGCGGGACCATCCCGATCCCGAAGTCGTCGGACCCGCAGCGGCAGGCGCAGAACCTCGACGTGTTCTCGTTCCGGCTGTCCGAGTCCGAGATGGCGCAGATCGGCGACCGTCCGCAGGCGCGCGTCGGCGGGGACCCCGACGAGCACGAGGAGTTCTAGCCCGCGAGCGCGCACGGATGACCCGCGGCGCCAGGGGCGACTCGCGAGGGCGCCAGGACTGACTCGCGACCACGCCGCGGGTGACTCGCGAGCTAGATCCAGCGCGAGAACCACATCCGCTGCAGCCACTCCGCGTGCTCGATGATCATGTCGGTCCAGATCGGGAAGAAGAACGCGAAGCAGGCCGCGACCGCAGCGACGTACACCCCGAGCGCGACCGGCGCGGCATTACGGCCGACAACCGTCCGGGCATCCCGGGACGACCGCAGCAGTCGACCGGCGACCAGCGCGATCGCCGCACAGGTGAACGGGATGAACGCGGTCGCGTAGAACAGGAAGATCGGCCGGTCGTCATACATGAACCACGGCAGCCACGCCGCCGCCACGACCACGAGCAGCAGCGCGTAGCGCCAGTCGCGGTCACGGATCCAGAACCACACCGACGCCGCCAGCGCAGCCGCGCCGCCCCACCACACGGCCGGGTTCCCGAGGATGAGGACCTGCCGCAGGCACGTCTCGTCCCCGGTCGCGGAGCAGCCGGCGGTGGAGGCGGCGAGGTCGTTCTGGACGTCGACTCCGACCGGGCGGTTCAGCAGGAGCCAGCCCCACGGGTCGGACTGGTACGGGTGGGTCTTGCCCGCGAGGTAGTCGCCGGTGTGGAAGGCGTAGACCATCTGGTGGTAGTTCCACAGCGAGCGCAGCGAGTCGACGACCGGCCCGAAGAGCCCGCCCGTCGGCGAGTCGACGTACGACCCCCACGGCGCCTCGTCGCCGTACCCGTGGCCGAAGCGCGCCGCGAAGACGTCATGGTGGATCAGGAACCCCATCCACGTGAGGACGTACACGACCAGGGCCACGACCACCAGCGACACGAACGCGGGAAGGCCGTCGGACAGCATCGAGCGCCACCACACCCGCCGTACGCCGATCGCGCGCCGGTCGAGCGCATCCAGGATCCAGACCGTGACACCGACGGCGGCGAGCACGTACAGGGCGCCCCACTTCGTCCCGATCGCGAGCCCGAAGCAGACGCCGGCCGCGAGCCGCCACGGCCGCAGCAGCAGCGAGCGGACCGGACCGAAGCCGGCGATGTCCTGGCTGGTCGGGTACGCCCGGGCGAGCCGGACACGTCCCCAGTCGCGGTCCGCGACGACGCACGCCATCGCACACACCAGCCAGAACGCCAGGAACACGTCGAGCAGCGCGATCCGCGACATCACCAGGTGGACGCCGTCGACGGCGAGCAGCAGCCCGGCGAGGCAGCCGAGGAACGTCGAACCGGTCATCCGGCGCACCATCCGGGCCAGCACCAGCACGGTCAGGGCGCCCACCACGGCCGCCGAGATCCGCCAGCCGAAGGCGTTCATCCCGAACAGGTGCTCGCCGACGGCGATCATCCACTTGCCGACCTCGGGATGGACGACCTGGGTCGGCTCCCCGGTCCACAGCCCGGTCACCGTGCCGGACTCCACCTGGCTGTTGGCGTTCTCCACCCAGTCCTGGGCGTAGCCGAAGTGCAGCAGCGACCACGCGTCCTTCGCGTAGTACGTCTCGTCGAACATGAGCCGCGACGGGTACTCGAGGCGCCACACGCGGGCGGCGAACGCGAGCAGAGCCACCGCGAGGGGTGCGAGCCACCCGACGACCCGCGGCGCGTCGGCGATCCGGGGCCGGAAGCGTTCGGCGATCGTCGGCAGCGCGGCGCCGGTCCGGTCGCGGCCCAGCGCCGCGCGCTCCGGGGTCACGGTCGCCGACACGCGGCCACCCTAGCCCGCGTGCCGCGACCGTGACCGCGCACCTCAGCCCGCCGTCGGGGAGGTCCAGCCGGCCGGCAGGACGGCGACGCGGACCCGCTGCGGGTGGTTGCCCACCGGCACCGAGACGATCTTCTCGCCGGTGGCGAAGTCGATCGCCGTGACCTGGTCGGCCTCGCTCTCCGAGATCACGCATGCGGTCCCGTCACCGCTGACCGTCGCCCAGTACGGCTTGGCCGCGGGGACCAGCGGGCCTTCCTGGAGCGTCTCCCGGTCGACGACCGTGGCGTAGTCGTCCATCGTGCCGGCGATGCAGAGCTTCGACCCGTCCGGGCTCATCGACATCCCGTGGTGGCGCGAGTCGTTCACGAACGTCGTCCGGTCGTCGTCGGTCGCGGGGTTCTCCGGCAGGACCTTCTCGCGGGTGATCCGGTCGGACGCGACGTCGTACTCGTAGAAGCCGTTGAAGAACGACACCTGGAAGTACAGCGTCGACTCGTCCGGCGTGAACGCGACGGGCCTGACCGCGTCCGAGGTCTTCTTGCGGCCGAAGGCGTCGAGCCGGTCGCGCATGTCGATCGTCCGGACGACGTCGAAGGTCTCGGTGTCGGCGACGGTGATCTTGCGGTCACCCTTGAGGAAGTCGAGGAACGGGGCGTCGAAGTCGTTGTTCACCTCGCCGATCGACATGTTCCACAGGTGGCGGCCGTCCGCGGAGTAGACGTTCTCGTGGGGCTTGTCGCCGGTCTCGAAGCTGCCGATCTCGGCGCCGGTCATGATGTCGAGCACGTGGACGACGTTGCCGGTCGACGCGGACACGGCGACCTCGGTCCCGTCGGGCGAGACGGCCATGTGGTCGGCGCGGTAGCCGTCGACCTTGAACCGCCAGTTGAGCTTCCCGGTGGTCGCGTCGATCGAGGCGACGTCGGCGAAGCTCGGCCGCGAGACGACGATCGCCGACCCGTCGGGCGTCGAGTACATGTCGTCGACGAACTGGTCGTTGCCCTCGCCGACGGTCTCCCGGATGCCCAGGAAGAACGCGAGCCGGATCGGGTTCAGGTAGATCTCGGTGAGCCGCTTCTTCTTGTCCGGGATCAGGTTGATCCGGCCGATCTGCGCGAAGTCGCCGACCGACTCGATCACGGTGGCGGTGCCGTCCCAGTTGTTGCCGACGAGCATCACCTCCTGGAGTCCGGGTGCGGGCTCGGTCGGTGTCGAGGCGTCGGCGGGCGCGACGGCCAGCGCCCCCGCGAGCAGGGGCGTGGCGACGGCCGCCGCGATGCGGCGTCTCCTGGTGGACGTGGTCATGTCGGTGCTCCGTTCAGGTCGGGACGGGTGTCCTGGCCGACGGGAGGGAGCGTCGAGTGCGCCCGAGTGCAGCGACAAACGTCGGTGACACCTGAGGTTATTGGACGCATGTCCTAATCCGCAAGCGTCGGGTCGCGCCGGCCCGGACGGGACGGGCCGAGCGGGACCACCCGTACGCTGTGGGGGTGCTGGTGCTGGCTGCGACCCCGATCGGGAACCCCGCCGACGCCTCGGCCCGCCTGCGCACGCTGCTCGCCGACGCCGACGTGGTCGCCGCGGAGGACACCCGGCGCCTCCGTCGGCTGGCTGCCGACCTCGGCGTCGAGATCGGCGGTCGCGTCGTCTCGTACTTCGAGGGCAACGAGGCGCGCCGTACGCCCGAGCTGGTCGCGCAGCTCGAGGCCGGCCGGACCGTGCTCCTGGTGACCGACGCGGGCATGCCGAGCGTGTCCGACCCCGGCTACCGCCTGGTCGCTGCGGCGGCGGCGGCCGACCTGGAGGTCACGAGCGCGCCGGGCCCGTCGGCCGCGCTGGCCGCGCTCGCGGTGTCCGGACTGCCGGTGGACCGCTTCACGTTCGAGGGCTTCCCGCCGCGCAAGAGCGGCGAGCGCGACCGCGCCTTCGCCGCGCTGGCGGACGAGCCGCGGACGATGGTGTTCTTCGAGGCGCCCCACCGTACGGCGGCGACCCTGGCGGCGATGGTGCAGGCGTTCGGCGCCGACCGGCCGGCCGCGGTCTGCCGTGAGCTCACCAAGACGTACGAGGAGGTCCGCCGGGGTCCGCTCGCAGAGCTGGCTGCGTGGGCGGAGCCCGCCGACGGCGAGGAGCGGGTCCGCGGTGAGATCACGGTGGTCGTCGGCGGTGCCCCGGCGCGGGAGTACGCTGCCGAGGACCTCAGGGCGATGGTCGAGGCGGCGCAGGAAGGCGGGTTGTCCCGCAAGGACGCCGTCGCGCAGGTCGCGGCCGAGACGGGCGTGCGCCGTCGTGTCGTCTTCGACGTCGCCCACGGCTGAGACCGCCGCCAACCCCGACAGCCACTGGAGACCGTCGATGACCGACGACGCGCACGGGTCGCTCGAGCTCGCCGCAGGCACCTGCCTGGTGCACATCGGACCGCACAAGACCGGGAGCACCGCCCTGCAGTCCGCGATGCACGCGGCGCGCGACGACCTGGCCGCCCAGGGGGTGCAGCTGCTGGGCCGGACGCGCCACGACGCCGCCGGGTACCGCTGGGTGACCGACCGGCTGCTCCGCCACCAGGATCCGGCGCGGGGGGAGCGACTGTGGAACGGCATCGTCCGGCAGGCGCGCGAGACCGGTGGGCGCCGGAGCGTGACGAGCAGCGAGTTCCTCTCCGACGCCCGCGGTGAGCAGGTCGCACGGATCGTGGACGACCTCGGCGGCCCGCGGGCCCACGTCGTCGTCACCCTGCGGCCGCTGTCGCGGATCCTGCCGTCGCAGTGGCAGCAGTACGTCCAGCGCGGCCTGACCATCCCGTACGAGCGCTGGTTGAAGAACACGCTCGACGGCGGGCGGACCAACCCGAGCTTCTGGGTCCGGCACCGCTCCGACGAGCTGGTCGCGCGGTGGGCCGACGTCGTCGGGTCCGACCGGATGACGATCGTCGTCGTCGACCCGTCCGACCACGGGGCGCTGCCGCGCTCGTTCGAGGCGCTGCTGGGTCTGCGCACGGGGACCCTGGAGCTGCGGTCCGACCGCGCGAACCGGTCGCTGACGGCCGCCGAGGCCGCGATGCTCCAGGCGTTCAGCCGGCGGTTCCGCAAGCACGGGCCCGGCCGGACGGGCTGGAGCGCGATCGTCACCCCGGGTGCGCTCGCGGAGGTCAAGAAGCGTCGGCCGGGACCTGACGAGGCCGCGATCGTCACCCCGCAGTGGGCGCTGGACCGCAGTGCCGAGATCGGCGCGGAGATGGTCGCGGGGCTCCGGGCGAGCGGGGCCCGGGTCGTCGGTGACCTGTCCGTGCTGTCCACCCCGGAGGTGGAGCGGCCGTCCGCGTCGGTGACCGCCCTGCCGGTGGAGGCGGCGGCGCGGCTGGCGCTCGCGATGGCGGAGTCGGGCCGCCGGGTGGAGCGGCGCGAGAGCCGGGGCACCACGGCCGTCGGGCGGGGCTCGGGTCTGCGGCGACGGGTGCCGCAGCGGCTGCGGCGCGCCGTACGGCGGGTGCGCGGTTGACCCCGCGGGCGCGCGGGCGCGGCGTGTAGCCTCTCCCTCGTCCCCACGGCGCCTCAGACCTCGTCACGGCGCCCCGTCACCGCTCCGAGGCCCTCCACGATGTCGAACGACCTGCTCATCCCGCCCGGGGCCCGCCTGGTGCACGTCGGGCCGTACAAGACCGGCAGCACGGCGCTCCAGTCCGCGCTGCACGAAGCGCGCCCCGTGCTGGCCCAGAACGGCGTGGTCCGCCTGGGCGACCGGCCGCACGAGTCGGCCGCCGTCCTGTACGCGACGGGGCGGCTGCGTGGCTACCACGACGCCGCGCGAGCGCAGCGTCGATGGGAGCGGCTGGTCCGGCAGTCGCAGCGACTGGGCACGAAGCGCGGGGTGATCAGCAGCGAGAGCTTCTCGCAGGCACGTCCGGAGGTGGTCCGGCGCGTCGTCGACGACCTCGGACCCGACGGGATCCACGTCGCCGTCACCCTGCGGCCGCTCACCACGATCCTCGCCTCGCAGTGGCAGCAGAACGTCCTGCGCGGCACGATGCCGCGCTACGGGGCCTGGCTGCGCCAGGTCTTCGACGCCTACGACGCCGGCACCCAGGACCCGCACGGGTTCTGGATGCCGCACCGCCACGACCTGCTGGTCCGCCGGTGGGCCGACGTGGTCGGTCCCGACGCCGTGACCGTGGTCGTGCTCGACCCGGCCGACCGGGGGATGCTGACGTCGACGTTCGAGTCGATGCTCGGGCTCCCGGGCGGCACCCTCGTGCCCCGACCGGACCGGCTGAACCGCTCGCTGTCCGGGCCGGAGGCCGAGCTGCTGCGCCGCTACCACCGGCAGTCGAAGGCCGCCGGGGTCTCCGGGCCGTGGCACTACCGCCTGCTCCGCGCCGGCGCGGAGGCCCACCTCAAGGCGCGCGACGTCTCCGAGGAGCCCAAGGTCGCGACGCCGCAGTGGGCTCTCGATCGTGCCCAGGAGGTCGGGAGCCAGATGGCGGACGCGATCGCCGCGTCGGGCGCCCGGGTCGTCGGCGACGTGACCCACCTCGCGCCGAGGACGGAGGCGCCCGACTCGGCACCGGTCACCGTCCCCCCTGAGCTGGCGGCCCGCTGGTCCGCCGCGCTCGCCCTCGCGGGCGAGACGATCGCGTCCCGTGCCACGGGCGGCTCCGCGTCGAGCGCAGGGCCCGACCTCGGCTCGGTCTCCGGACGCGCCCTGGTCGGCGAGCTCCGACGCAGGGCCGCGCGGCGGCTGGGCCGGCGATGACCGACGACCTGCTGCTTCCGGAAGGCACCCGGCTTGTCCACGTCGGTCCGCACAAGACCGGCACCACCGCGATCCAGCGGGCCTTCCACGACAACCGCCGAGCCGCCGCCGAGCACGGCGTCGTCTACGCCGGCACGGGACCCCAGCCGTACCGCCCGGTGCAGGAGCTCGTCGGCGGCCGCGGCCGCTACGGGTCCGGGCCGCCGCCGTCGGGCGCATGGGGGCGGTTCGCGGCCGACGTCGCGTCGTACGGGGACGCGCGGGTCGTGATCTCCAGCGAGACCCTCGCAGGGGCACGGATCGAGGCGGTGCGGCGGATGCGCGACGACCTCGGCGAGCGTGTGCACGTCGTGCGGATGGCGCGGCGGCTCGACCGGGTGCTGCCCTCGCGGTGGCAGCAGACCATGGTCAACGGTGGGCGCACCCCGTACGTGGAGTGGGTGCGCGAGGTGCTCTCGGACCCGACGGACCGGTTCTGGGACCGCCAGGGGTACGCGTCCGGGACCCGGCTCTGGGCCGACGTGCTCGGACCCGAGAACGTCACCGTGGTCGTCGTCGACGAGACCGACCGTCGGTGGCTGCTCGACGTCCTGGAGCGGATGACCGGCCTGCCCGCCGGGACGCTCGCGCTCCGCGGGGCGCCGGACAACCCCGCCCTCGGGTACGGCGAGGCGGTCGTGCTGAGGCGGCTCAACGAGATCGCCTACCGAGGACGGTGGCGCGCGGCGTCGTACCCACGGCTGGTCCGCGGCGGCGCGACCCGAGGGCTGCGCACCGGCGGTACGGGCGGGAGCACGCCGTTCCCGGCCGAGCTCGTGCCCCAGGTCGTCGCCGCCGCCTCCGAGCAGCACGACGCGCTGCTCGGGCTCGGGGTGCGGGTCGTGGGCGATCCCGCATCGCTGCTGATCAGCCCGGACTCGGTGCGCGCGGCGAGCCCGGGCGCCTTGGACGAGTCCGCCGCGTCGACGACGCCCGTCGCGGTCGCCCAGGGTGTCGGTGCCGTGGTCGAGGCCGTGCTCGCCGACGGACGACAGCCGCTGGTGGCGGCGCCGCAGGACGACGACGGCACCCGGAGCAGCGGCCGGCGGCCGGCGGACCTGACGACCGCGCAGCTGGTCCGCGAGATCGTCGCGCGGCTGCCGCGAGCCGGCACCCGTGCCCTGCGGCGGTGAGCGTCGTCGCGGCTGCGCGGAGGCCCACGGGACGCGTTGTAGTCTGTGGGCGCGTCCGTGGCCGGACGGTGTGCCGTCCGGCACCGCGGGGCGCGCTGACCTGACCGAGGAGTGCCACGCGTGAGTGACCTGTTGCCGCCCGACGGGCTCCTGCTGCCCGAGGGGACGCGGCTGATCCACGTCGGTCCTCCGAAGACGGCGACCACCTCGCTCCAGGCCGCCTTCCACGAGGCGCGCCCACGTCTGGCTCCGTACGGCGTGCACTACGCCGGGACGCGTCGCCACGAGATGCTCGCGGCGATCGCCGCGGTGGGCGGCAAGGGCTTCCTGGGCGGGCCGGAGCCGCAGCAGGACGCGTGGGCCGAGCTGCTCACCGACATCCACGGGGCGGCCGACCAGCGAGTCGTGTTCTCCAGCGAGTACCTCGCGCAGGCCAAGCCGCCGCGGGTCCGGTCGATCACCGAGCAGATCGGCGGGCACCAGCACGTCGTGCTGACCCTGCGGCCGCTGGACAAGCTGATCCCCTCGCAGTGGCAGCAGTACGTGCAGACCGGCTACGCCATCGCGTACGACGACTGGCTCGAGGCGATGTTCTCGCCGTCGCCGCCGAAGGGCCTGACCCCGACGTTCTGGACCCGCCACCACCACGACCGGCTCGCCGCGCGATGGGCGGCGGAGGTCGGCGAGGAGAACGTCACCGTCGTCGTGCTGGACTCCCGCGACCACGCGATGGTGCTGCGGGTCTTCGAGGCGATGGTCGGACTCCCGGACGGGACGCTGGCGCTCCAGGACGACCTGTCCAACCGGTCCCTCACGCTCGCCGAGATCGAGATCGTCCGCGAGTTCAACCGGATCTACAAGGCCTCGGACTGGCCGTCCGACGTCCACTTCCGTTACCTGCGCAACGGCGTCGTCCGCAACCTGCGGACGCGCCAGCCCGACCGATCCGAGCCCAAGATCGTGACGCCGACCTGGGCGCAGGAGCGGATCGCCGAGCTGAGCCAGGAGGTCGTCGACAATCTCCGGGCCAGCGGTGTCCGTGTCGTCGGCGACCTCGACGGTCTGCTCGCCGGGCCGGTCGTGCCGGCCGAGCCGCAGACCGACGACGACCGTGCCGTCTCCGCGGAGGTGGCCGCGCTGGCGCTCGCCGGGGCGATCGCGCAGACGGGGGTCCCGGCGACGGACGCGAAGGCACGCCGGGCCTGGCGGACGGTCCGGCAGACCCCGACCCGCGACCTGGTCACGCTCGCGCGCAAGCGGATGCGGCGTCGGCTCGCGAGGCGATGAGCGACGACCTCCTGCCCGAGGGCAGCCTGCTCCTGCACGTCGGGCCGCACAAGACCGGCACGACGGCGGTGCAGAGCGCCTTCTTCACCGCGCGCGACGACCTCGCGGGGTACGGGGTGGCGTACCCGGGCCGGTCGCGCACGCCGATCGAGGCGGTCGCCGCGATCACCGGACGCGGTCGCATGACCGGCGACCCGCCGACGTCGATGCGGACCTGGCGGCGCTTCGCCGCCCGCACCCGCGTACGCGGCCGGGTCGTGGTCTCGAACGAGTTCCTCTCCGACGCCGACCCGGCGGCCGTGCGGCGGATCGTCGACGACCTCGGGCGCGAGCGCGTGCACGTCGTCGTCACCCTGCGCCGGCTGGACCGGATCGCCGCCTCGCAGTGGCAGCAGTACGTCCAGAACGGGTCGGGCATCAGCTGGCAGCGCTGGTTGCGGGGCGTGCTCGGCCGGTCGAAGCGCCAGCGGACGCCGAGCTTCTGGCGCCGCCACCGTCACGACGTCGTCGTCCGTCGCTGGGCCGACGAGGTCGGGGCGGACCGGGTGCGGGTCGTGGTCGTCGACGACGGCGACCCGTCGGCGCTGCTGCGGACCTTCGAGGCGATGGTCGGGCTTCCCGCGCACACCCTCGTCCCGGAGGCCGACCGGCAGAACCGCTCCCTGACCTGGGCCGAGGCCGAGCTGCTCCGGCGGTTCAACCGGTCCTTCCGCGCGGGTGAGGGGGACCCGCGCGACTACCGGCGGCTGGTCCGGCTCGGCGCCGTCCGTGCGCTGAAGGCGGCGGAGCCGCCGCCGGACGCCGTACGACCGCCGCTGCCGGCGTGGGCGCTGCGGCGGCTGCGTCGGCGCAGCCGCCGGATCGTGCGCGGGGTGCGCCAGAGCGGCGTGGCGGTGATCGGCGACCTGGACGCGCTCGTGGTCCCGCCGCCGGGCGACCAGGCCGCCCGCAGGATCAGCGAGCCGCCCCCGGTGACACCCGACCTGGTCGCGCGGGCCGTGGCCGGTGTCGTCGAGGCGGACCGCGACCGGCCGGAGCGCGGGTGGCGGGCAGCCGCCCGGCGGGTGGTCGGGATGCGTCCGGGCGACGTCCTGGACGCTGTGCGGGCACGCCGTTACGCCCGCGGTGGCCGCACCTAGGATGGAGGCCATGTCCTCGACAGTCCTCACCGCGGTCGCCTGGCCCTACGCCAACGGCCCGCGCCACATCGGTCACGTGTCCGGGTTCGGAGTCCCCTCCGACGTCTTCGCCCGCTACCACCGGATGATCGGCGACCGGGTGCTGATGGTGTCGGGGACCGACGAGCACGGCACCCCGATCCTGGTGCAGGCCGACTCCGAGGGCACGACGGCCGTCGAGCTCGCCGACCGCTACAACCGGGTGATCGTCGAGGACCTCCAGGGGCTCGGGCTGTCGTACGACCTGTTCACCCGCACGACCACCCGCAACCACTACGCGGTCGCGCAGGAGATGTTCCGCAGCCTGCACCGCAACGGCTACGTCGTGCCGAAGGTCACGACCGGCGCGATCAGCCCGTCGACGGGGCGGACGCTCCCGGACCGCTACATCGAGGGCACCTGCCCGATCTGCGGGTACGACGGTGCGCGCGGCGACCAGTGCGACCACTGCGGCAACCAGCTCGACCCCGCCGACCTGATCGAGCCGCGCAGCCGGATCAACGGCGAGACGCCGGAGTTCATCGAGACCGAGCACTACTTCCTGGACCTCCCCGCGCTGGCCGAGGCGCTCACCGAGTGGCTCCGGACCCGCACCGAGTGGCGCCCGAACGTCCTGAAGTTCAGCCTCAACCTCGTCGACGACCTCAAGCCGCGCGCGATCACCCGCGACATCGACTGGGGCGTCCCGGTCCCGCTCGAGGGCTGGCAGGACCGCGCGGACAAGCGCCTGTACGTGTGGTTCGACGCGGTGATCGGCTACCTGTCGGCGTCGGTGGAGTGGGCGGCGCGCAGCGGGGACCCGGAGGCGTGGCGGGACTGGTGGTGCGACCCGCAGGCGCGCTCGTACTACTTCATGGGCAAGGACAACATCACGTTCCACTCCCAGATCTGGCCGGCCGAGCTGCTCGGCTACTCCGGTCGCGGGAGCAAGGGCGGCGAGCCCGGGGCGTTCGGCGCGCTCGAGCTGCCGACGGAGGTGGTCTCCAGCGAGTACCTCACGATGAGCGGCTCGAAGTTCTCGACCAGCCGTGGACGCGTGATCTACGTCCGCGACTTCCTGCGCGACTTCGGCCCGGACGCGCTGCGCTACTTCATCGCAGTCGCCGGCCCGGAGAACTCCGACGCCGACTTCACCTGGGAGGAGTTCGTCCGCCGGACCAACTTCGAGCTCGCGAACGAGTGGGGCAACCTGGTCAACCGCTCCGTCTCCATGGCGCACAAGAACTTCGGCGCGATCCCGGAGCCCGGGTCCCGGACGGAGGCCGACGAGGCGTTGCTGGCGACCGCGGCGGAGGCGTTCGAGGTCGTCGGCGCGCTGCTGGCGCGGAGCCGCTTCAAGCAGGCCGTGACCGAGGCGATGCGCGTCGTGACGGCCGCGAACCGCTACCTCTCCGACGCCGAGCCATGGAAGCTGAAGGACGACCGTGAGCGTCAGGCGACCGTCCTCCACACCGCTCTGCAGGTGGTCAGCGACGCCAACACCCTGCTCACGCCGTTCCTGCCGCACGCGGCGCAGCGGGTCTTCGAGACGCTCGGAGGGACGGGGACCTGGGCGGCGCAGCCTCAGATCCGCGAGGTCACCGACGACCTCGCGGCGGACCCGGTCGGGGTGGGTGTCCCCGAGGCGGGCCGCTCCTACCCCGTGCTGACCGGCGACTACGCCGCGGAGCAGGCGCACTGGGGCCGTACGGAGATCGTCGCCGGCACCGCGCTGTCCAAGCCGAGCCCGCTGTTCGCGAAGCTCGACGCCTCGCTCGCCGAGACCGGGCCGGCCTGGGCGCCGGTGGAGACCGAGGAGACCGCCGTCGGATGAGTCGCACCGAACGCCCGCCGGTGCCGGAGCCGCTCCCGCACCCGGTGGTGGACAACCACTGCCACCTCGACATGGACGACTCCGCTGAGCAGCTCGAGGTCGCCGAGGCGATCGCGACCGCTGCGTCGGTCGGGGTGCCGCGGATCGTGCAGATCGGCTGCGACCTGCCGGGCGCGCGCTGGGCGGTGCAGGCGGCCGAGACGCACGACGCGCTGGTCGCGGGGGTGGCCCTGCACCCGAACGAGGCGCCGCGGCTCGCCGCGGAGGGGATGCTCGACGACGCGCTGGCCGAGATCGAGTCGCTCGTGGTCTCCGGACCGCGGGTGCGGGCGGTCGGCGAGACGGGGCTCGACTACTTCCGTACGGGGGAGGAGGGCAGGGCGGCCCAGCACGCGTCCTTCCGCGCGCACATCGAGCTGGCCAAGCGGCACGACAAGACGCTGGTGATCCACGACCGTGACGCGCACGCCGACGTCCTCGAGGTGCTCGACGAGGTCGGCGCTCCCGAGCGCACCGTGATGCACTGCTTCTCCGGCCACGCGGACTTCGCCCGGGCGTGCGTGGAGCGCGGGTTCTGGCTGTCCTACGCCGGCACGGTCACGTTCAAGAACGCCCAGCCGGTCCGCGACGCGCTGGCCGTGACGCCGCTGGACCGCGTCCTGGTCGAGACCGACGCGCCGTTCCTGACGCCGACGCCCCACCGCGGGCGCCCGAACGCCTCGTACCTCGTGCCGCACACCGTCCGGGCGATGGCGCAGGTGCTGGGGGTCGACGTCGAGCCGCTGTGCGAGGCGATCGACGCCAACACCGACGCCGCCTTCGGTGGCGCCTGGTAGCGCAGCCCGTACCAGCCTGATGTGACCCAGGTCACACAGGTTTGGGCTTTTGGTCACGATCTGGTTAAGGTGCCCGGAGTTCTGTGTCCCCCGCCCCCGAGGTATTTCTGTGCGCTCCCGACTCGTCGTCGCCGCCCTCAGCGCGACCGTCGTCGCCGCGATCGTGGCCGGCGTCCTGGCCTACACCGCGGCCAGCAAGACCATCACCCTCAGCATCGACGGCAAGGCCGAGCAGATCCGTACGTTCGGCGGCACCGTCAGCGACGTGCTCGACGACGAAGGGATCGAGACCGGCTCCCGCGACGTGGTCGCGCCCTCGCCCGACTCCTCGATCAGCGACGGCACGAAGGTGACGGTGCAGTACGCCCGCCAGTTCGTCGTCGCCATCGACGGCGACGAGCAGTCCTACTGGACCACCGCGCTCAACGTCGAGGACGCGCTCGCCCAGCTCGGGATCCGTCCGCACGCCCAGGCCGAGCTCTCCACGAGTCGCAGCGCGAGCCTGCCCCGCGACGGTCTGACGCTCGAGATCACCAACCCGAACCAGATCACGCTCGTCGCCGACGGCGCCAAGCGGAAGGTCTTCACGCCCGGCGCGACGGTCCGCGACGCCCTGAACGGCATCGGGATCACGCTCGGCAAGCTCGACGAGGTCAAGCCGCGGCTCGGCAAGCAGGTCACCGACGGCATGAAGGTCAAGGTCGTCCGGATCGCGAAGAAGACCAAGACCAAGACCGAGGCGATCGACTACCGGACCAAGGTCCGCGAGGACGACTCGATGGCCGAGGGCAAGGTCAAGGTCGTCCGCGAGGGACGGACCGGCGAGGCACGCGTCACGTACGAGATCATCCGTGCCGACGGCAAGGTGCGAAGCCGTGAGGTCGTCAAGACCGTCGTGCTGAGCAAGCCCCGCGCCCAGATCGAGCGCCACGGCACCAAGTCCGAGCCGTCCACCCCCTCGGTCGACCCCGGCGGCAACTCGGTGTGGGACCAGCTCGCCCAGTGCGAGTCCGGCGGCAACTGGAGCATCAACACCGGCAACGGCTACTACGGCGGCCTGCAGTTCAACCTCAGCACCTGGCAGGCGTACGGCGGCCAGGGCTACCCGCACGAGAACTCGCGGGAGCAGCAGATCGCGGTGGCGACCAAGCTCCGCGACGCCAACGGCGGCAGCTACGGCTCGTGGCCGCACTGCGCCGCTCAGCTGGGGCTCCCCACCTGAGCACCGACGTCCGGCTCCTCGGCGCGGGTGACGTCCGTCGCCTCGCCGAGGAGCTCGGCGTCGCCCCGACGAAGAAGCGCGGCCAGAACTTCGTCATCGACGCCAACACGGTCCGGCGGATCGTCCGCGCCGCCGGCGTCGACGGCGACGACGTCGTGCTCGAGGTCGGCCCCGGCCTCGGGTCCCTGACGCTCGCGCTGCTCGAGACCGTGCGCTCGGTCGTCGCGGTCGAGGTCGACGAGCGGCTCGCCGCGGCGCTCCCGGCGACCGTCGCCGAGCACGCCCCCGTCCGCGCCGACGACCTGCACGTCGTGAGCGCGGACGCCCTCCGGGTCACCGAGCTCCCCGGTCCGGCGCCGACGGCGCTGGTCGCCAACCTCCCGTACAACGTCTCGGTCCCCGTGCTGCTGCACCTGTTCGAGACCGTCCCGACGCTGCGGCACGGGCTGGTCATGGTGCAGGCCGAGGTCGCCGACCGGCTGACCGCCGCGCCCGGCTCCCGGACGTACGGGGTGCCGTCGGTCAAGGCCGCCTGGTACGCGGAGCTGCGGCCGGCGGGACGCGTCGGCCGGAACGTCTTCTGGCCGGCCCCGAACGTCGACTCCGGACTCGTGGCCTGGACCCATCACGAACCGCCCGCGGACGCCGACCGCGCCCGCGTCTTCGCCGTGGTCGACGCGGCGTTCGCGCAGCGCCGCAAGACGCTGCGCAGCGCCCTCGCGGGGATCGCCGGCGGCGCCGACGCGGCCGAGGCGGCCCTCCGCACGGCCGGGGTGTCGCCGCAGGCCCGCGGTGAGCAGCTCGACCTCGCGGCGTACGTCGCGATCACCCGTGCCCTGGCCTGAGCGGCGACCGATAGGTTGATCCGGTGCGTAGCGTGACGGCGCGGGTCCCCGCGAAGATCAACCTGTGCCTCGGGGTGGGTCCCCGCCGGGCCGACGGTTTCCACCCGCTCGCGACCGTCTACCAGGCGGTCGACCTGTGCGACGAGGTCCGTGCCACCGCGGTCGACGACGACGGGGTCACCGTGACCGTGCACCTCGACGCCGACCGCAGCCGGGAGTCGGGCCTCGTCCCGGTCGACGCCGACAACCTCGCGGTCCGTGCCGCGCTCGCGCTCCGCGAGGCCGCCGGCACCACCGACGGCGCGGCGCTGTCGATCCGCAAGTCGATCCCGGTGATGGGCGGGATGGCCGGCGGGTCCGCGGACGCCGCTGCCGCCCTCGTGGCGTGCGACGCGCTGTGGGGCCTGGCGACCCCCCGCTCCGAGCTGGAGGCGATCGCGGCGACGCTCGGATCGGACGTGCCGTTCCTCCTGCACGGCGGGACGGCGCTCGGCGGCGGGCGCGGCGAGGAGGTCAGCCCGGTGCTCGCGCGCGGCCGGTTCCACTGGGTCTTCGCGATCGCGGGACAGGGGCTGTCGACGGCCGAGGTCTACGCCCGGTTCGACCGGCTGCACGGCGAGGACGTCGCCGAGCCCGAGGTCCCCACCGCGCTGCTGTCCGCGCTGGCGGCGGGTGATGCGCCCCGGCTCGGGCGCGCCCTCACCAACGACCTCCAGGACCCGGCGCTGTCGCTGCGACCCGAGCTGGCCGACGTGTTCGAGGTCGCCGAGGACGCCTCGGCGCTCGGCACGCTGGTCTCCGGGTCGGGACCCACGGTGATGGTGCTGGCCGAGGACGGACAGCACGCCGCCGAGATCGCACGGGCCCTGCTCGCCTCGGGGACGTGCGCGGACGCCGTCCAGGCCGATGCGCCCGAGCACGGCGCGCACCTGGTCTGAGCCGCTCCGCCACGGCTCGTAGGCTGGTCGCCGTGACCCCACCGCAGAATCTCGTCAACCTCGACGCTGTGGACAAGGCCCACGGGACCCGGACCCTGCTCGACGGGGTCAGTCTCGGCGTCGGGGCGCAGGACCGGATCGGCATCGTCGGCCGCAACGGCGGAGGCAAGACCACGCTCCTGCGGGTGCTGGCGCGGATCGAGCCCGCCGATGCCGGCCGCGTCACGCACACGCGCGGGCTGGAGGTCGGCTTCCTCCACCAGTCGGACGTCCTCCACGACACCCACACGGTGCGCGAGGCCGTGCTGGGCGGCAAGGCCGACCACGAGTGGGCCGCCGACGCGACCACGCGCGAGATCGTCACGGTCCTGCTCGAAGGGATGTCCCTCGACCGCGTGATCGAAGGGATGTCCGGCGGCGAGCGGCGGCGCGCGTCGCTCGCACGCCTGCTCCTGGGCCAGCACGACCTGCTCGTGCTCGACGAGCCGACGAACCACCTCGACATCGACGCGATCGCATGGCTCGCCCGGCACCTGGTGCGCCGCGACAGCGCGGTCGTCGTGGTCACCCACGACCGGTGGTTCCTGGACGAGGTCGTGAACCACACCTGGGAGGTGCACGACGGCCAGGTCGATGCGTACGACGGTGGCTACGCGGCGTACGTGCTGGCCCGGGCCGAGCGCGACCGGCAGGCGACGGCGACCGAGACACGTCGGCGCAACCTGGTGCGCAAGGAGCTCGCGTGGCTGCGGCGCGGGGCCCCGGCTCGTACGTCGAAGCCCCGCTTCCGCGTCGACGCCGCGAACGCGCTGATCGCCGACGAGCCGGCACCGCGCGACCGGCTGGCGCTCGAGCAGTTCGCGACGCAGCGGCTCGGCCGTGACGTGCTCGACCTCGAGGACGTCTCGCTCACCCGCGGCGACGCGGAGATCCTGGACCGGGTCACGTGGCGGCTCGGGCCGGGCGACCGCGTCGGGCTGGTCGGACCCAACGGCACGGGCAAGACGTCGGTGATGCGCCTGCTCGCCGGCGAGGTCGCGCCCGACGCGGGCCGGGTCAAGCGGGGCCGTACGATCGCGGTCGCGTCGTTGTCCCAGGGGCTGGAGGAGCTGGATCCGACCGAGCGGGTGCTCGAGGCCGTGTCGGCCCCCGAGCTGAGGGCGACGTCGTTGCTGGAGGGATTCGGTTTCACCGGCGACCTGCTGACCGCCCGGATCGGCGACCTGTCAGGCGGGGAACGGCGCCGCCTCCAGGTGCTGCGGCTGCTGGCGAGCGAGCCGAACGTCCTCCTGCTCGACGAGCCCACGAACGACCTGGACATCGACACGCTCACCGTGATCGAGGACCACCTCGACACCTGGCCGGGCACGCTCGTCGTGGTCTCGCACGACCGCTACTTCCTCGAGCGCGTCACCGACACCGTGTACGAGCTCCCCGGCGACGCGTCGATCCGGATGCTCGTCCGCGGGGTGGAGGACTATCAGCCGCGCGACCCTGCGAACCGTCGGCCAGGCGTGCAGACGGGCGCTTCCTCCCGTGGGTCGAGGCCCGAGCCGGGCGTTTCCTCCCGTGGGTCGAGGCCCGAGACGGGCGTTTCCTCCCGTGGGTCGAGGCCCGAGGCGGGCGCTTCCTCCCGTGGGTCGAGGCCCGAGCGGAGCGAGGGATCGAGACCCGACGCCGCTCCGCCGGCTCCGTCCCGCGGGTCGAGTCCCGACACCGCCCCGAGAGTCGGCGGTGCCGAGGAGCGCGCGGCCCAGAAGGAGATCGCACGGCTCGACCGGCAGATCGCGCGGCTGACCGAGCGCGCCGACGCGATCCAGGCCGAGATGGCAGCCCACGCGAGCGACGTGGACCTCCTGACCTCCCTCACCGGGGACCTGAGCACGGTCGTTGCGGAGCGGGAGACGCTCGAGGAGCGCTGGATGGAGCTTGCGGACCTGATCGGCTAGATCCCGGGGGGCGGTGAGCTGGTTCCCACGGCGGCGCTCGTTCGGGTGACGGCGGTGAGCTGGTTCCCACGGCGGCGCTCGTTCGGGTGACGGCGGTGAGCTGGTTCCCACGGCGGCGCTCGTTCGGGTGACGGCGGTGAGCTGGTTCCCACGGCGGCGCTCGTTCGGGTGACGGCGGTGAGCTGGTTCCCACGGCGGCGCTCGTTCGGGTGACGGCGGTGAGCTGGTTCCCACGGCGGTGATGCGGGTGGGAACTGACTCACCGCCGCCCCCGTGCATCCCGGCCCGGGTGGGAACTGACTCACCGCCCGGCCACCGCGGCCCGTCCCGTACGCCACCGGGCCGGGGTCGCCATCGGACAGAGGCGAGGAGCCGGTGCTACGGTCGCGTCGACTCGGGCGGTCCAACGAAGGAGCTCCAGTGCCGAAGTCGTCGCGGTCGCGGCTGTGGGTCGTTCCGCTGCTGGTGCTCATCGCGTGGCTGGTGGTCGGCGGTCTGACGGGACCGAAGGCCGGTCAGCTCTCGGAGGTCACCGAGAACGACACGGGTGCTTTCCTGCCGTCGTCGGCCGAGTCGACGAAGGTCGCCGACGTTCGGGGCGACTTCGCGGGGGACACGACGCCGGCCGTGATCGTCTGGGAGAGCGATCAGGCGCTCGGCGGGGATGCACCGCAGCAGGCCGCGGACCAGCTCGACGCCGTCGCCGGCGTCGACGGGGTGACCGGAGTCAGCCCCGTGCAGCCGTCCGAGGACGGACAGGCCCTGGTGGCCTACGCCGAGATCGAGGCGGACGACGAGGAGGTCGAGCAGGTCGTCGCCGACGTCCGCGACCAGCTGGACGACGTCGGGGACGCGACGGTGTACGTCACGGGCGGTGCGGCGTTCGCCGCCGACCTCGGTTCGGCCTTCGGCGGTATCGACGGGATCCTGCTGGTGGTCGCGCTCGTCGTGGTGCTCCTGATCCTGCTCGTCGTCTACCGCAGTCCCGTCCTCCCGTTCGCCGTCCTGCTCACCGCCGTGCTCGCGCTCGGAGCAGCGTCGTCGGTCGTCTACGCGCTGGCCGAGTCCGGCGTCCTGCTGCTGGACGGCCAGGCGCAGGGGATCATGTCGATCCTCGTCGTCGGGGCCGCGACGGACTACGCCCTGCTCCTCGTCGCCCGCTACCGCGAGGAGCTGCGTGCGTTCGACAGCCGCTACGACGCGATGCGCGCGTCGCTCGCCGAGTCCTGGAAGCCGATCGCAGCGTCCGGCGGGACGGTGATCCTGGCGCTGCTGTGCCTCCTGCTGTCCGACCTGACGTCGAACCGCAGCCTGGGACCCGTGGCCGCGATCGGAATCGCCGGCGCGATGGTGGCGGCCCTGACCTTCCTGCCCGCGCTGCTGCTCCTGCTGGGGCGCAGCGCGTTCTGGCCGTTCCGCCCGAAGTCCGGCACCACCCGCACGGAGGAGCACGGGGTGTGGGCACGGGTCGCCGGCCTCGTGTCGCGCCGCCCACGCCGGGTCTGGGTGCTGGTGACCCTCGGCCTGGTCGTCGCGGCCGCCTTCGTCCCGGCGTTCAAGGCCTCGGGTGTCCCGCAGACCGAGCTGTTCCTCGGGGAGGTGGAGGCGGTCGAGGGCCAGGCTGCGGTGGGTCGGCACTTCGCAGCCGGCTCCGGCGACCCCGCCCTCGTGGTCGCGCCGCAGGAGGACCTCGACCAGGTCGTCTCGACGGCCCAGGATGTCGCCGGCGTTGCCCGGGTGGCGCCCGTCACGTCCGGCGGACGCGGAGACGTCGAGGAGGGGCAGGCGCAGCCGGCAGTCGTCGACGGCGACGTGATGGTGGAGGTGACGCTCGCCGACGCCGCGTACAGCCGAGCAGCCGAGGGCACGGTGCGCGATCTGCGTACGGAGCTGCACGCCGTGTCCGACGACGTGCTCGTCGGCGGCCCCACCGCCCAGCAGATCGACAGCATCGAGACGGCCGAGCGGGACCGGGCGCTGATCATCCCGGTCGTGCTGGTCGTGATCCTGCTGGTGCTGATCGTGCTGCTCCGCAGCGTCCTCGCCCCCGTCCTGCTCGTGGCGACCACGGTGCTGAGCTTCTTCGCCACCCTCGGCGTCGCGGGTCTGGTCTTCGACCACCTCTTCGGCTGGCCGGGGGCCGATCCGTCGGTGCCGCTGTACGCCTTCGTCTTCCTGGTGGCGCTCGGGATCGACTACAACATCTTCCTGATGACCCGGGTCCGTGAGGAGACCCAGAAGGACGGGACCCGGCGCGGCGTCCTGACCGCCCTGATCGTGACCGGCGGAGTGATCACCTCCGCGGGGATCGTCCTGGCGGCGACGTTCGGTGCTCTCGCGGTCATCCCGCTGCTGTTCCTGGCGCAGATCGCGTTCCTGGTGCCGTTCGGCGTGCTGCTCGACACCCTGCTCGTACGGACGTTGCTCGTCCCCGCCGTCACCTACGACGTCGGCGCGAGGATCTGGTGGCCGTCGGCGCTCCAGCGGCGCGAGTGACCCCGGTCAGACGCCGGGGGCGTCGAACGGGATCAGGAGGGCGCGCAGGAGCGCCGCGAGCCGGTCGGACTCGTCGTCGGCGAGGGAGGCGAGCAGGTCGCGCTCGCGGCGCAGCAGCGCGACCAGGGCGTCGTCGACGACCCGGCGGCCCTCGTCGGTGAGGGTGACGAGAACCCCGCGCCGGTCCCCGGGATCGGGGGAGCGGACCACGAAGCCACGGGCGGCGAGACGGTCGATCCGGTTCGTCATGGTCCCGCTGGTGACCAGGGTCTCCCGCAGCAGGCGCCCGGGCGAGAGGCGGTACGGGGCGCCGGCGCGGCGCAGCGCCGACAGGACGTCGAACTCCCAGCCCTCGAGCTCGTGGTCCGCGAACGCCTCGCGGCGGGCCAGGTCGAGGTGGCGCGACAGTCGCGACACCCGGCTGAGCACCGCCATCGGGCTGACGTCGAGGTCGGGACGTTCCCGCTGCCAGGCTGCGATCAGCCGCTCGACCTCGTCGCTCTCGCTCACCCTTCGATCCTAGCGTCAAGATTCTCGACATCGAGAGGCTGCGGACGTACGCCGCGTCGCCGAGGACCGTCACCGACGGCGCCCGCCGGCCGGTCAGGCGCCCTCGTCGGCCTCGGGGATCAGCTGCGGCTTGCGCTCGAGGTCCGACAGGCCGTTCCACGCGAGGTTGACGAGGTGGGCGGCGACGACGTCCTTGGCAGGCTTGCGGGTGTTCAACCACCACTGGCCGGTGGTCCCGACCATGCCGACGAGCATCTGCGCGTACATCGGCGCGAGCTTCGCGTCGTACCCGCGCGCCTTGAACTCCGCCCCGAGGATGTCCTCCACACGGTGAGCGATGTCGCTGATGATGCTCACGTACGAGCCCATCGGCGTGCCGACCGGCGAGTCGCGCACCAGGATCCGGAAGCCTTCGGAGTGCTGCTCGATGTAGCTGAGGAGAGCGATCGCCGCCTGCTGGAGCACCAGCCGGGGTGGTCCGGGGGTGAGAGCATCGCGCATCATGCCGAGCAGCGTCTGCACCTCGCGGTCGACGACCACGGCGTACAGCCCTTCCTTGCCACCGAAGTGCTCGTAGACGACGGGCTTGGAGACGGAGGCCTTGGCAGCGATCTCCTCGACGGTCGTCGCGTCGACGCCGTGGTCGGCGAAGATCGTCCGGGCGATCGCGATCAGCTGCTCCCGGCGCTCCGCCGCCGTCATGCGTTTGCTGCTGCGCTTCGGTGAGGTCTCGGAGTTCCTGGCCACCGGTGCATTGTCGCGCACTCGGGTCCGAACGCGTCAGAGGGCGAGGGCAGCGATTGCCGCACCCACCGCGATCCCCGTGATCGAACCGGCGATCCGGCGCCGTCGGCCGTCGGCACCGGACGGGACCGGCGGCAGGCCGGGCCAGCGGACGGCGAGGCCGGCCAGGCCGGCCGCGAGCAGCCCGACGCAGGGCAGCCAGCACGCCCACGCGAGCCACGCCGGCATGGTCAGCCACGGCGCGAGGGAGCGTGCGACCAGCAGCGCGGCGACTGCCTGGACGGCCGCCGACGACAGCGCGAGCCGGTCGGCTCCGTGCGCGTCGGCCGGTCGTCGCCACGCGGCCCAGGCGAACGACCCCGCGACGACGGCCGTCACCAGGAGCAGGGCGTACCCGACGATCTCGCTCACGACGCCTCCTCGAGCACGGCGCGACCGATCTCGTCGACGCCGACCGCTGTGTCCGCGAGGACGACGACCCCGCGGTCACGGGCGGGGTCGAGGAGCACCGCCGCCTCGTATCCGCCCGTCGCGCCGTTGTGGCGGACGATGCCGTCGGAGTCGGTGAACCAGGCGAGCCCGATCCGGTCGTCGTCCGCGTCCCAGCGCGGCTCGAGCGCGCTGGTCCCGGGTGCCTCGCCGTCGAGGATCGCGCGCAGGTACGCGGCCATGTCTTCGGACGTCGACCGGACTCCGCCGGCCGGGGCGTCGCCGTCGAGCGCCCAGGGCTCCTCGGCCCGACCGCTGGCGGCGAGTCCGTGCCCGTCCACATCCTCGGCGTCGCGCGGGACCGTGGTGCCGGTGAGGTCCAGCGGCTCGAGCAGCCGTGTGCGCAGCAGCGTCCGGTAGTCCGTCCCCGCTGCGGCCGCCAGCGCCTGGCCGAGCAGGGCCGGTCCGAGGTTGGAGTACGCGAAGGTGCCCCGGTCGTCGAGCGAGACTCCCCGGGCCTCCTCCACGACCTCGGACGGCGTCGCGTCGTACGGGTTGCGATGGCGGAGGACCTCGATCGCCGAGCGGATCCGGTCGACGACCCCGCCACCGACCCGGGGAAGGCCCGAGCGGTGGCTCGACAGCTCGCCGGGCGTGACCTCGGCGACCGGGGATCCCTCCAGCGGGAGCAGGTCGCCCACCGGCTGGTCGAGGCTCACCTCGCCGCGTTCGGCGGCGTCGGCCAGCAGGAGTGCGGTCATGGTCTTCGTGACCGAGCCGATCTCGTACGCCGTGTCGGGGCTCGCCCCGAGCTGCGCGAACCGGGTCCGGTCCCCGTCGACCAGCGCGATGCTCACCGCGTGTCGGCCGGGACCCAGGTGCGGCTCCGCCACCGCGAGGATCGCCGGGTCGCCGCTCGGTTCGCCACGGTCGGGCCGGTGGGGGCCGAGCAGCACCCCGGCGAGGACGCTGACGGCCACGACTGCGGCTGCGATCGCCGTACGGCGACTCATGCGGGTGCCTCTGCCGCGCTCACCAGGGCGAGGAGCGGCACGACACGCTCGGCCGGGACGCCGTACCGACCCCGTCCGGTGCTGCTCAGCCATCCGGCGGCGACGAGCGGGTGGAGGTGGTGGTACAGCTGTCCGCTCGTGCCGCCGTCGAGCTCGGACAGCAGGGCCGTCGTCGAGTGGGCGCCGTTCAGCACAGCGCGCAGGAGGCGGAGCCGGACCGGGTGGGCCAGAGCCCCGAGCGAGGACGCCAGCTCGTCCCACCGATCGGCCAGGAGGTCGTCCGCGAGCCGCCCGTACTGCCACATCACGTGCCCGCTGCCGGGGAGGTCGAGGCGTCCGGCGAACACGACCGCGCCGTCGGCGGGGAAGCGGCGCGCGAGCCCGTCCAGGACCCAGAAGGTCTCGGGGTCGGGGACGGCGGGAGAGGTGTCCGCGTCGGCGGAAGGATCGGCGCGGGGCGGCGAGTCGGCACCGGACACGGGGCCGGCGCCCTCGAGTCGCGCCTCGAGAGCCGACACGCGTTCTTCGAGACGTCGGATCCGATCCTGGTCCTGGTCGGTCATGGCCCCATCCTATGGAAGTACGGAACTACGTACAAACATGATTTGCCGTACGGGCGACCCCGTCCGGCGGTGTGCTTGCAGATCGCGGCGAACGGGTCGACCCTGAGAGAGAAGGACGTCCCGAGGAGGTCCAGATGCACCTGAGCAACGCAGCGAAGTGGATCGGCGTCGTCGTGCTGGTCGCCGCGTTCGTGATCAGCGGGATCACCGTGCTCCTGCTCGCGCAGAACGGTGTGCTCCCGTCCCACCCCTGGCAGGAGGTCGGCACCGCCCTGGCGATCTTCGGCGCGGTCAGTGCGCTGATCGCGGGGATCGCGGAGGCCGACGTGGGGTCGCACCAGACGCGGCACACGCACTGAGGCCACGGACGCGCGTGCGCCCGTGGAATCGGGCGCACGCGGCGACGGGGTCACTCGGCTACGCAGACCCCCACCTGGCTGGGGAAACCTTCGGTGCCAGGTGCGGGTCTGCGTAGCCGGCTACGCAGACTGCCTGGTGGGCGCCGCGCGGGTTCGCGAGGGTGGAGACAGAGCGGCCCCTCGCCGGGTGGGAGACCGACGAGGGGCCTGGGATCGCGTCGGCGGACACGACCCCGTCTGTGGGACCGTCCCGAGAGCCGGTCCTGTCCGGGTGGGCGCTGCGGGCTAGCCCGCAGCCGCCGCGGTGGGCTGGACGCGCTTCGCCTCGATGCGGGACGCGACCGGCCAACGGACGTCATGGACCCAGCCGAGCTTCTCGAGGCACCAGATCAGCCGGGCGGAGATGTCGACCTGGCCGCGCAGGACGCCGTGGCGCGCGCAGGTCGGGTCGGCGTGGTGGAGGTTGTGCCAGGACTCGCCCATCGACGGGATCGCGAGCCACCACACGTTGCCGGAACGGTCGCGTGACCTGAACGGCGCCTCGCCCATCGTGTGGCAGATCGAGTTGATCGACCAGGTCACGTGGTGGACCAGGAAGACCCGGACCAGCGACGCCCAGAAGAAGGCGGTCACGGCACCCTCCCACGACCACGTGATGAGCCCGCCGAGCACCGCGGGGGTGATCAGCGAGACCGCGACCCAGAGGGGGAACCGCTTCGAGATCCAGACGATGTCGCGATCCTTGAGGAGATCCGGAGCGTACTGGCGCTGGGGAGTCTGCTCGGCGTCGAACATCCAGCCGAGGTGGGCGTAGGCGAAGCCCTTCGTGAGTGCGCCCACGGACTCGCCGTAGCGCCACGGCGAGTGCGGGTCGCCCTCGCGGTCGGAGAACTTGTGGTGCTTGCGGTGGTCGGCGACCCAGCGCGTGATCGGACCCTCGATCGCGAGGCTCGCGGCGACCGCCAGCGCGATCTTGACCGCGCGGTTGGGCTTGAACGACTTGTGCGTGAACAGGCGGTGCATGCCGACCGTCACGCCGAGAGACCCGATCAGGTAGAACACGACCAGCAGCGCCGCGTCCACGGGGCCGAACCACCCGCCCCAGGCGATCGGGATCGCCGCGACGATCGCGACGAACGGGACCGCCACGAAGATCCCGAGAGCGATCTGCTCGGGGCGGCCGGGAGGGGTCGGAGAGTCGTCCGACTCGAGGTCGCGCAGCGATCGGGAGTCGAGCAAGGTCATGGGCGGGCTCCTGTCCGGGGCTTCTGGCCGGGCTGTCCTGACCTACGGAGGCGTAAGTTACGCGCCCGTAGGTTCTAGTGTCCCCGGCGCGAGGGCCTCACGCAACCCTGGGCGGCGGCCGATGTGTGCGACGACCGCCGGGTTCCGTAGTCTGGACGCGGATGATCCCCGGTTGGTCTGTCGGCAGGGCCCGCCGCACTTTGAATGCGGATCAAGCGACGTAGGTTCGACTCCTACCCGGGGAGCTCATCCGACCAGCCGACGACTTCGGGAGTGCCACGTGACCGAGCAGCCGACGACGAGCGTGATCGTTCTGGCGGCCGGCGGCGGGACGCGGATGCGTTCGCGCCGGCCGAAGGTGCTCCATCCGATCGCCGGTCGTTCGCTCGTCGGTCACGCGATCGCGGCGGCGCGTGCGGTGCGCCCGGACCAGGTCGCGGTGGTGGTCGGCCACCAGCGCGAGCAGGTCGTCGAGCACCTCGGCGAGATCGCCCCGGACGTCCTGCACGCCGTCCAGGCCGAGCAGCTCGGGACCGGGCACGCGGTCTCGGTCGCCTTCGAGGTCCTCGGCGACGTCGACGGCACGGCGCTGGTGGTCTACGGCGACGTGCCGCTGCTGTCGGCCGAGACGCTGGAGGAGTTCCTCGCGAACCACCGCGACAGCGAGCGGGCGCTCAGCGTGCTCACGGCCCGGGTGCCCGACCCGCACGGGTACGGCCGCATCGTCCGCCGACCCGACGGCTCCGTCGAGGCGATCGTGGAGGAGAAGGACGCCTCCGACGAGCAGCGAGCGATCGACGAGATCAACTCGGGGATCGTCGCGTTCGACGCGCGCTGGGGCCGCTCCGCGCTGAGCCGGATCGGCAACGACAACGCGCAGGGCGAGTACTACCTCACCGACCTGGTTGGGATCGCGGTCGCCGAGGGCCGCCAGGTCGGGGCGTTCGTCGTGGACGACGTCGCCCAGACCGAGGGCGTCAACGACCGCGTCCAGCTCGCCCGGATGGGCGCCGAGCTGAACCGCCGGATCGTCGAGCGCCACCTGCGGGCCGGCGTCACGGTGATCGACCCCGCCACGACCTGGATCGACGCCGACGTCGCGATCGGCACCGACACCGTCATCCGCCCCGGCACCCAGCTGCACGGCGCGACCACGATCGGTCAGGACGCCGAGATCGGCCCGGACACCACGCTGACCGACATGGAGGTGGGCGACGGCGCCTCGGTCGTCCGGACCCACGCGTCGCTGTCGGTGGTCGACGCCGGCGCCACGCTCGGGCCGTTCACCTACGTCCGCCCCGGCACGCACGTCCAGGTCGGCGGCAAGCTCGGAGCCTTCGTCGAGGCGAAGAACACCCGGGTCGGGCCCGGCGCGAAGGTCCCGCACCTGTCGTACGTCGGCGACGGGGAGATCGGTGAGGGCGCCAACATCGGCGCGGGCACGATCTTCGCGAACTACGACGGCGTCGCCAAGCACCGTACGACCATCGGCCGGCACGCGCGCACCGCCTCGAACAACACCTTCGTCGCCCCGGTGACCGTCGGCGACGGAGCCTTCACCGGAGCGGGCACGACCGTACGGTCCGACGTGCCGCCGGGGGCGCTGGCGGTCTCGGCGGGACCACAGAGGACGATGGAGGGGTGGGTGGCGGCGAAGCGGGCCGGCACCCCGTCGGCCGCGGCGGCGGAGCAGGCGCTCGAGAACGACCCGACCACGGCGCAGCGCAGCGACGATCAGGAGAGCGACCAGTGACCGGTATCAAGCGGACGACCGAGAAGAACCTGATGCTCTTCTCGGGCCGGTGCCACCCGAGCCTCGCCGACGCGGTGGCCGACGCGGTCGGGACGGCGGTCGTGCCGACCTCGATCTACGACTTCGCCAACGGCGAGATCTACGTCCGCTACCAGGAGTCCGTCCGTGGCTGCGACGCGTTCGTGATCCAGAGCCACTCCGCGCCGATCAACGAGGCGATCATGGAGCAGCTGATCATGGTCGACGCGCTCAAGCGGGCGTCGGCGAAGCGGATCACCGTCATCCAGCCGTTCTACGGCTACGCCCGCCAGGACAAGAAGCACCGCGGCCGCGAGCCGATCTCCGCGCGGCTCATGGCCGACCTGTTCCTGACCGCCGGGGCCGACCGCCTGATGACGGTCGACCTGCACACCGCGCAGATCCAGGGCTACTTCGACGGGCCCGTCGACCACCTGATGGCGATGCCGATCCTGACCGAGTACGTGCTGGACCGGTACGGGAGCCAGCCGCTGGCGGTCGTCTCGCCCGACGCGGGCCGGATCAAGGTGGCCGAGAACTGGGCGGAGAAGCTGGGCGGTGTGCCGCTGGCGTTCATCCACAAGACGCGGGACATCGATCAGCCGAACGCCACCAAGGCCAATCGCGTGGTCGGCGACGTGGAGGGCCGCACCTGCATCCTGGTCGACGACCTGATCGACACCGGCGGCACGATCGTGCAGGCGTCGGAGGCTCTGATGGACGCGGGCGCCTCCGACGTCGTGATCGCGGCGACCCACGCGGTCTTCTCCGGCCCGGCGACCGAGCGGCTCGAGAAGTCGCCGGCCTCGGAGGTGATCGTCACGAACACGCTGCCGCTCACCGACGACCAGCGCTTCGACAAGCTGACCGAGCTGTCGATCGCGCCGCTGATCGCCCGCGCGATCCGGGCCGTCTTCGAGGACGGATCGGTGACCAGCCTGTTCGACGGCAAGGCCTGAGTCCGGGGCGCGACGCGGTCAGGGGCGCTCGTACAGCCAGAGCTCGTCGAGGGTGCCGTCGTAGACCAGCGTCCCGACGAGACCGAGGTCGTCGACGGCGGCGCGGTCGGCTGAGCCTGCGCCCTGGGCGTACGGACGATCGACCACGACCCACAGGCGGTCGAGCGACGCGACCCGTGGGCCGAGCTCCGTCGGGGCGACCAGGTCGTCCTGGAAGCTGCCGAGCCGCTCCGCCGACGTCGTCAGAGCCACGTCCACCAGCCCCGAGGTGCGGTCGGGGTAGAGCCGCAGCACGGCGCGGTTGGCGCGCTGCGCGCCGTCGGGCCGGTCGACGAACAGCACGCCGTCCCCGGGCCGTGCGCGCTCGTCGAGCTCGACGCTGACGGCATGCCAGTCCGTCCCCTTCGACTCGGGCGCCCGCTGCGCGAGATAGGTCGGGACCGCGCAGGCGACCAGCACGACGACGAGGACGCCCGCGAGCCAGGGCCGCAGGCTCGCGAGCCCCGCGCCGACCAGCAGCGCGAACGCCGGCACGCTGGCGATCACGTAACGGTCGAAGTACGCCGGCACGACGAGCGAGATCCCGACGAGCACCAGTGTCGGGACGACCAGCCAGGGCAGGCACAGGGTGGCGAGCCTGCCGTCGGGTGGCCGCGGCGGATCCTCCGGTCGCGTCGCGGGGACGCCCCGACGTGCGCGCACGACCGCGAGCACGACCAGGGCCCAGCACACGGCTGCGAGGACGTAGGGGAGCCAGACCGGTGCGGCGGACCACTGGTTGCCCGCGACCCACTGGTTCACCGCGACGTCGTCCAAGGTCTGCAGGCCGATCCGGGGCAGCCAGTCGACCTGGGCCCGCTGGGACACGCCCACGAGGGCGACCGGGGCCGCGGCGAGGACACCCGCCGACGCCGCGAGCGCGAACCGGCGCCAGGAGCGCCGCCACACCGGCTGGATCAGCACGGCGACACCCAGCGCCAGCACCACCAGGGCCTGGTAGACGAACATCCCGACGGTCAGCGCGGTGAGCACGGCGAACGCGACCCACCAGCGTCGCCGGCCGCCCGTCAGTGCGCGCAGCAGGACGCCGGCGAGCGTCACCGAGAGGAGGAGCAGCCACGCGTACGAGCGGGCCTCGGTCGCAGACCACAGCGCCTGCGGGTTCGCCGCGAGCACAACGCCGGCGAGCACGCCGGTGCGCAGCGTCGCCAGTCGTGTCCCGAGCACGACGGTCGCACCGACGGCCAGCCCGACCGCCGCCGCGCCCGGCAGCCGCAGGCTCCAGTCGTGGACCCCGACGACCTCGAACCACCCGTGCATCAGCAGGTAGTAGACGGCGTGCACGGCGTCGACCTCGCCGACGAGGTCGAGCAGCTGGGGCAGGGAGCGGGTCGCCGCCGAGACCGTCGCGGACTCGTCGCGCCACGCCGACGGGACGGACGATCCCGCCCAGGCCAGGACGAACGCGATCGTGCCGACCGCGGAGGCCGCCACGGCGGTGCGTCGTGCGCCGACCCTGTCTCGCGGTCCTGCGTCGCGCCCGGGAGTCGGAGTCGTGGCGGGGGCGACCAACGGCGGCCTCCAGTCCGGTGTGGGAGTCGGTGTCGTCGACCCGGTGTCTCGTACGGAGCGTCAGCGTAGTCGAGCCGGGGCCCGCGGTCTGCGTGATCCCGTTTGGACGGATTTCGTGCAATCTCCAGATTGTTTCAACATTCAACAGCTATACCGGTCCCATGACGAGCGCGGAGGTTCCGGTCCTGCGGTACTGGAACGACTGGAACGCGGAGTATCGCGAGCACGGCCAGGACTGGGCCGCGCAACGCCAGGCCGAGATCTTCGAGGCCTGGCTGGGTGGGATCGGCCGCCGTGACCTGCGGATCCTCGAGGTGGGGTGCGGTGCCGGATGGTTGTCCCGACGGCTCGGGGCCTTCGGGCACGTCACCGGGATCGACCTCGCCGACGAGGTGGTCGCCCGAGCCCGCGAGCGGCAGCCCGGGGCTCGCCTGCTCGCCGGCGACTTCATGACGACCGACGTCGGCGGACCGTTCGACGTGGTCGTCCACATGGAGACGCTGGCACACGTGGTCGACCAGCAGGCGTTCTGCGACCGGGTCGCGGACCTGCTCGCCCCCGGTGGCCGGCTGATGGTCTCGACCCAGAACCGCACCGTCCGCGAGCGCTACATGATCACCCCTCCGGCGCCGCCGGCCCAGATCCGGCACTGGGTCGATCCCGACCGGCTGCGCTACCTGGTCGGGGCGAGACTCGTCGTCGACGAGCTGTTCACCGTGAACCCGGACTCGGACCGCCTGCCCCGTCGTCTGCTGACCGCGCGGCGGGTCCATCGCCTGCTCGGGCACTCACTCAGCCAGCGGCTCGAGCGCCGGACCGAGGCGTGGGGCTGGGGTCGGACGATCATGCTGCGCGCGCACCGGGAGTAGCCGGCGAGCGAGGGCGGCCGGGCCGACCTGGTCGTCCGGCGCCGCCGGCCACCGCTTCGACAGGGGTTCGTCGCTCCCTGTAGGATGGGGAAGTTGCCTCGGCGAGGGTTGGCTCTCCGTCAGCCGTGATCGACGCGGTGCCTCGTGCTCCGTCGGATCCGGCTGTCCGAAAGACCACCGTCGTCGGGGAGGCACCGCACTCACACCTGACCCGCCGCAGAGGAGCAGCAACACCGTGTCCGAGAACAAGATCAAGGCCGAGGCGCGCACCGAGTTCGGCAAGGGCGCCGCTCGTCGTATCCGTCGCGAGGACAAGGTCCCGGCCGTGCTGTACGGCCACGGGGCTGATCCGGTCCACCTGACCCTGCCGGGTCACGACCTGATGATGGCGCTCAAGCAGTCGAACGCCCTGCTGTCGATCGAGGTCGAGGGCGGCGAGAGCCACCTCGCGCTCCCGAAGCAGGTCCAGCGCGACCCGATCAAGGGCTTCATCGAGCACGCCGACCTGCTGATCGTCCGCAAGGGCGAGAAGGTCACCGTCGAGGTCCCGGTCCACGTGGTCGGCGAGGCCGTCAGCGGCTCGCTGGTCGTGACCGAGCACGCCTCGATCGCGATCGAGGCCGAGGCGACCCACCTGCCCGAGTTCGTCGAGGCGTCGATCGCCGGTCTCGATGTCGGCTCCCAGGTGCACGCCTCCGACATCGCCCTTCCCAAGGGCTCGACGCTCGCGATCGACCCCGACACCCTGGTCGTCAACGTCGTCGCCGCCCCGACGGCCGACCAGGTCGAGGCCGAGCTCGAGCAGGCCGAGAGCGAGGCCGGCATCGAGCGCGACGAGTCGGCGACCGAGGTCGCCTCGGACGAGGCCGCCGCTCCGGCGGAGTGATCCTCCGGCGGATCTTCCGGACCCCCAGCCACGAGCAGGAGAACGACGCCATGACGGAGCCGCCGTGGCTGGTCGTCGGGCTGGGCAACCCCGGGCCCGGCTACGCAGCGACGCGGCACAACGTCGGGTACCTCGTCACCGACCTGCTCGCCGACCGGGTCGGATCCGCCTTCAAGGCGCACAAGCCCAGCCGCGCGGACGTCGTGGAAGGCCGCCTCGGCGGTGTCCCCGGCGTCCGTGCGGTGCTCGGGCGCTCCCGCGCGTACATGAACGAGTCCGGCGGAGCGGTCAAGGCGCTGGCGACCTTCTACAAGGTGCCGGCCGACCGCCTGGTCGTCGTCTACGACGAGCTCGACCTGCCGTACGAGACGATGCGGGTGAAGCTCGGGGGCGGCGACAACGGCCACAACGGGCTCAAGTCGATCCGCTCGGCGCTCGGCACCGGCGACTACTACAAGCTGCGCGTCGGCATCGGCCGACCGCCCGGGCGGCAGAGCGCCGCCGACTACGTGCTGAAGCCGTTCTCCAGTGCCGAGCGCAAGCACCTCCCGCTCGTGGTCGAGACCGCCGCCGACGCCGTGGAGACGCTGCTCACCGACGGGCTCGAGGTCGCGCAGCGGCGGTTCAACAGCTGACCTCCGGGACATTCCGGACAGTCCGCCTGAGGTGATCTCGGTCGGCTCGACCCGATTTGTGAATTCTCTGTCCACGGGTCGGCGATGTTTGTTTGAATCATCGCCGGAGTCCCAAGGGCGGGGGAAGCGGTGGCAGACATCGGCGCAGAGGCTCGGGCGGTCGTCGGATCGACCAAGCCCGCCGTCGCGTCTGCGCTCAGGGTCCACCGCGGAACGCTGCGCGACCTGCGCACCGACCTGCTCGCGATCGGTGCCACGCTGGCCGTCGCGACGTTGACCGCGAGCATCACCGCGCCCGCGTTCGGTCGGTCGGTGTGGCTGTCGGTCCTGTGCGTCGCGGTCGTCATGGTGCTCGAGTTCGCGACGATGCCGGCGTACGAGCGGGCGCGCTCGCTCCGCCCGACCCGGCACCTGGCCATCGCCGGCGCGGCGTCCCTGCTCGCGGCGACGGCGATCGGATGGGTCACCCCGACCGGTCTGCGCGGAGGGCTGGTCGTGATCGTGCCGGCGACGATCGTCACCTCCTTGGTGGTCCTCGTCCGCCGGCTCGCCCGGCCGCCCCGTGCCACGCTGCTCGTCGGCGACCGCGCGGGCGTCGGTCACCTGCTGGCCCAGTGGGGCAGCCGGACCGACGTCGACGTGCGCGGGATCTGCCTGGTCCGCGCCGACGGCGAGCTCACCGACCAGATCGAGGAGGTCGCGGGCGTCCGTGTCGTCGGCGCTCTCGCGGACGCGCCGGGTCTGGCCGCCGAC
Source organism: Mumia flava (assembly GCF_002797495.1). Taxonomy (NCBI): domain Bacteria; kingdom Bacillati; phylum Actinomycetota; class Actinomycetes; order Propionibacteriales; family Nocardioidaceae; genus Mumia; species Mumia flava. Next base: position 1,146,530 of record NZ_PGEZ01000001.1, on the reverse strand, counting down.
CTGGGGGTCGACGACGTCGTGGTCGCGCCGGGGCCCAGCGTCACGGCGTACGACGTCCGCCGCCTCAGCTGGGCGCTGTCCGACTCGGCGATCGAGCTGATCGTCGCGGTCGAGGTCCACGGTGCGCTGCCCTACCGGATCGAGCCCCGCGTGCTCGGCCGCCGGCTCGTGCTCTCCGTGCGCCCCGGCCGGCGCCCGCCCGTGGTGCAGTGGGTGAAGGCCCTGATCGACCGGGTCGGAGCCGCGGTCCTGATCGTGGCCTTCTCCCCGGTGCTCATCACGCTCGCGGTGATGGTGCGGCGCTCCTCGCCCGGGCCGGCGCTGTTCAAGCAGACCCGCTCGGGACTCGACGGCCACCCGTTCACGATGTACAAGTTCCGCACGATGGTGACCGACGCCGAGGACCGGCTCGCGGAGCTGATGGACCGCAACGAGGGCGCGGGGCTGCTGTTCAAGCTCCGCGACGACCCGCGGGTGACGCCGGTCGGGCGCTTCCTGCGCCGGACGTCGCTCGACGAGCTCCCCCAGCTCTTCAACGTTCTCAAGGGCGACATGTCGCTGATCGGTCCGCGTCCGGGGCTGCCCGTCGAGGCGGCGCAGTACGACGACTGGATCCGGCGGAGGCTCCAGGTCAAGCCCGGGATGACCGGCGTGTGGCAGGTCAGCGGCCGCTCGAACCTCAGCTGGCAGGACTCGGTCCGCCTCGACATCGACTACGTCGACAACTGGACGCTGCGCCAGGACCTGGCGATCGCCGCGCGGACCGCGCGCGCGGTCATCCAGCGCGACGGCGCCGTCTGACGGCGGGGCGCGCCGGACTAGGCTGTCCGGGTCCGCCCGTCACCGTCCGAGAGGGTGTCATGACCAGCTCCACGCCCCCGCCCGCGTCCGACCACGATCTGGCCGTGTGGCTCGCCGAGCAGGCCGGCGCCGCCCTGCTCGAGGTCCGTACGCAGGGGCTCGAGGGCAAGGCCCTGAAGGACGCCGGCGACCTCGCGAGCCACGAGCTGCTGATGCGCCTGCTCTCCGAGGTCCGTCCCGGTGACGCCGTGCTCAGCGAGGAGGGCGCGGACGACCACGTCCGGCTGTCGAGCGAGCGGGTCTGGATCGTGGATCCGCTGGACGGCACGCGCGAGTTCTCCGAGCCTCCGCGCGACGACTGGGCGGTGCACGTGGCGCTGTGGCAGGGCGGCGACCTCGTCGCCGGCGCCGTCGCCCAGCCGGCGCTCGGCGAGACCTTCAGCACCGCCGCGCCGCGCGCCGTCCCGGAGCGTGCGGAGGGCCCGATCCGGATCGCCGTCAGCCGCAGCCGCCCGCCCGAGTTCGTGAAGGCGCTCGCCGAGGAGGTCGGGGCCGAGCTCGTCCCGATGGGGTCGGCCGGTGTGAAGGTGATGTCGGTCGTGCGCGACCTCACCGACGTCTACGTGCACGCGGGCGGCCAGTACGAGTGGGACTCGGCGGCGCCGGTCGTCGTCGCACGCGCCGCGGGGCTGCACACCAGTCGCGCCGACGGCGCCGAGCTGGACTACAACCGGGAGAACCCGTGGCTTCCCGACCTGCTCGTGGCGCGCCCGGAGTTCGCCGGCACGGTCGCCGCGTTCGTCACCCGGTGGTGGGACGAGCACGGTCAGGACTAGGTCGTTCTGGGTGCATTCTGCACCTGGTCCGTACCCGCCCGAGGATTGCCTCCGAACTTCCGACATTTCCCGTACGACGGACCTCGCTGCTCCGTAAGGTAGGCCGCGATCGGCGCCCGAAACCACGGGCGCGGCTCGTCGAATCGGGGTTTGAGATGAAGGTCGCTGTCTTCGGACTGGGGTACGTCGGCACGGTGACGGCCGCGGGGCTGGCATCGGCCGGCCACGACGTGGTCGGCGTCGATGTCGACACGATGAAGGTCGACGCGATCAACCGCGGGGACAGCCCGGTGGTCGAGCCGGGGATCGGGGAGCTGCTCGGCGACGCGGTCCGTGCCGGACACCTCCGTGCGACCTGCGAGGCCCGTGAGGCGGTCGCCGCTGCCGACGTGTCGCTGATCTGCGTGGGGACGCCGTCGGGCTCGCACGGCGAGACCGACCTGACCTACGTGTCGCGCGCGCTCCTGGACCTGCGCTCGGCGATGGCCGCCGTGGAGCCGCCGGCCGGCGGGCACCACGCGGTCGTGGTCCGCAGCACGGTGCCTCCGGGCACGGTGACGAACGTCGTCGCCCCGGTGTTCACGCCGGACGTGGTCCCGCAGGGCTGGCGGGTCGGTGCCGCGATGTGCCCGGAGTTCCTCCGCGAGGGCTGCAGCGTCCAGGACTTCTTCGACCCGCCGTTCGTCGTGGTCGGGACCGGCGACGACGAGACCGCCGCCGCGGTCCGCACGCTGTTCGGGTTCCTCGAGGCGGAGGTGGAGCACGTGGCGGTCGAGACCGCCGAGGCGCTCAAGTTCGCCTGCAACGCCTTCCACGCGACCAAGGTGTCGTTCGCCAACGAGATGGCGCGGGTGTTCCGGCCGTACGGCGTGGACTCGCGCGAGGTGATGGAGATCTTCGTCCGCGACACCAAGCTCAACATCGCGCCGACCTACCTGCGCCCGGCGTTCGCGTACGGCGGGTCGTGCCTGCCGAAGGACCTGCGGTCCCTCCAGCACCTCGCACGCAGCCAGGACGTCGACGTCCCGCTGCTCGCCGGCACCGCGCTCACGAACGAGCTCGTGGTCCGCGACATCGTCGAGCGGGTGATCGCGATCGGCGACCGCCGGGTGTGCCTGCTCGGCCTGAGCTTCAAGTCCGACACCGACGACCTGCGGGAGAGCCCCAACGTCGAGCTCGCGGAGCGGCTCCTCGGCAAGGGCTTCGACGTCCGGATCTACGACCCGATCATCAACCCCGAGCGTCTCGTCGGCGCCAACCTGCGACATGTCGAGGCGAAGCTGCCGCACCTGAACCGCCTGCTCGCCCGGAGTCCGCAGGAGGCACTGGACGGTGTCGGCGTCGCGATCGTGACCACGGCGGACGACGAGGCGCTCGCCGCGCTCGCCGCGACCCCGCCCCCGCACGTGCTGGACCTGCACGGGCGGCTCGGCGCCGGTGTCGAGCAGCTCGCCGGATACCAGGGGGCCGGCTGGTGACCCGGCTGCGCCGACGCCGTCGACCCGACGCTGGTCGGCCACGCGTCCTCATCATCATCCAGAACCTGCACGTCCCGTTCGACCGGCGGGTGTGGCTCGAGTGCGGCTCGCTGCGACGGGCCGGCTACGACGTGACGGTGGTCTGCCCGCGCGGCAAGGACTCGCTGCCGTACGAGGTGATCGACGACGTCGCGATCCACACCTACCGCCCGTACGCCCCGGGCGGGAGCGCGCTGGGTTTCGTGCTGGAGTACGCCTACTCGTTCCTCGCGACCGCGTGGCTCGTGCGGAAGGCCCGTCGCGCGGGGCGCTTCGCGGTCCTCCAGGCCTGCAACCCGCCCGACATCTTCTGGCCGATCGCGCGCTGGCTGCGCCTGGTCGACGGCACGCGGTTCGTCTTCGACCACCACGACCTGTGCCCGGAGCTGTACGAGTCGCGCTTCGCCGACGGTGCCCGGCTGCCGTTGCGCGGCCTGCTGCTGCTCGAGCGCGCGACCTTCCGTACGGCCGACCGGGTCACGTCGACGAACGAGTCGTACGCCGCGGTGGCGCGCGAGCGCGGCGGCAAGAGGGCCGAGCACGTCACGGTCGTCCGTACCGGCCCGGACCCCGACCGGCTCCGCAAGCAGGCCGAGGACCCGGGGCGCCGCCGCGGACGCGACCACCTGGTCGCCTACCTCGGCGTGATGGGGCCGCAGGACGGCGTCGACCTCGCGCTCGCCGCCGCCGACGTGGTCGTGAACGAGCTCGGGCGCGACGACATCGCGTTCACCTTCATGGGGGCCGGCGACTCCTACGACGACCTCGTCGCGGAGCGCGACCGGCTCGGGCTCGGCGACGCCGTCGAGCTGCCCGGGCGCGTGCCCGACGCGTACGTCGCCGACGTGCTCTCGACCGCCGACGTCGGGCTGTGCCCCGACCCGCGCAACCCGCTCAACGACGTCTCCACGATGAACAAGACGATGGAGTACATGGCCTACGAGCTCCCGGTGGTCTCCTTCGACCTCCGTGAGACCCGGGTCTCGGCGGCCGACGCCGCGGTCTACGTCCGGCCGAACGAGGTCGACGCCTTCGCGCGCGCGATCGTCGATCTCGTCGACGCGCCGCAGCAGCGTGCGGCCATGGGACGCTACGGGCGCGAGCGGGTCGAGAAGGAGCTCGCCTGGGAGCACCAGCAGCACGGCTACGTGGGGGTCTTCGACGAGCTCACCGACGAGCTCGCGGCGTCGCGTGGCACGTCCGCACGGGAGGGCTGAGTCGTGTGCGGCGTGGCAGGCGCCTACCAGCAGCCCGACGGCAAGGTCCTCGCCGGTGTGATGTCGGAGCGGATCGCGCACCGAGGTCCGGATGCCTGCGGGCTGCGGGAGATCGTCCTGCCGGAGGTGTCGGCGGCGCTGGCGCACCGCCGGCTGTCGATCATCGACCTCTCCGACGCCGCTGACCAGCCGATGGTGAAGGACGGCCTGACGCTCGCGTACAACGGCGAGATCTACAACTACCTCGAGCTGCGCCGTGAGCTCGAGGGTCGTGGCGTCCGGTTCGTGACGCGCTCCGACACCGAGGTCGTGCTCGAGGCCTGGCGGATTTGGGGCGACGCGGGCTTCGCGCGGCTGCGCGGGATGTTCGCGCTCGCTCTGCACGACGAGCGGACCGGCTGCCTCACGCTGGCCCGCGACCCGCTCGGGATCAAGCCGCTCTACACGATGCGCCGCGGCGACGGCGTCGTCTTCGCCTCCGAGCTGAAGGCGATCGTCGCCGCCGTCGGGCCGGAGCTGAGCATCGACCCGGCGGGGATGGTCGCGTCGATGCTCTACTACTGGATCCCCCAGGACTTCGAGGCCGTACGGGGCGTGCGGAAGCTGACCCCCGGCACGTGGACGCGCTACCGCCCGGACGGTACGACGGACGGGGGCGTGTTCTTCGACCCCTCCGCGGTGGCGTCCGAGGCGGCCGCCGGGCCCACCCGCGACGTCCGGCGCACGCTCGAGGAGTCGGTCGAGGCGCACCTGGTCGCCGACGTGCCGGTGGCGTCCTTCCTCAGCGGCGGTCTCGACTCGAGCATCATCACCGCGCTCGCGCACCGTCACGACCCGGGGATCGAGGCGTACACGATCGCGTTCCGCGCGTCCGACCAGCGGATGGAGGCGATGCCGGACGACGCGCTGTACGCCCGGAAGATGGCGTCCCACCTCGGGATCCGCCTGCACGAGATCGAGATCTCTCCGGACGTGGTCGACCTGATGCCGCGGATGGTCGACATCCTGGACGAGCCGATCGGCGACCCGGCCGCGATCAACACGCTGCTGATGTGCGATGCCGCGCGCGAGGCCGGCGTGAAGGTCCTGCTGTCGGGCATGGGTGCCGACGAGCTGTTCGGCGGCTACCGCAAGCACCTCGCCTGCCTGATCGGCGAGCGCTACCAGCGGGTCCCGCGCCCGCTGCGCTCCGGTCTGATCGAGCCCGTGGTGTCGCGACTGCCGGTCGCCGTCGGCGGACGTGGCCTCCGCACCGTGCGGTGGGCCCAGCGCTTCCTGACCTTCGCCGAGCTGGAGGAGGAGGAGGCGTTCCGCCGCAGCTACACGATGTACGACGCCGACGAGCTGGTCGGGTTGCTCGACCCGCGCCTGGCGCACCACGTCGACGACGTCGTCGCGCAGCACCGTGCGGTCTACTCCGAGAACGACCTGACCGACCGGGTCAGCCGGATGTGCCTCGCGGACAGCAGGATGTTCATGGCCGGTCTCAACCTCACCTACACCGACCGCGCCAGCATGGCCGCGTCGACCGAGGTCCGGGTGCCGTTCGTGGACCCGGAGGTGTTCCGCACGGCGTTCTCCCTGCCCGGCGACGCGAAGATCTCGGGCCGGACCCAGAAGGCCGCGCTCAAGCAGGCGGCCCGCGCGTGGATCCCCGACGAGATCATCGACCGCCCGAAGGCGTCGTTCGGCGCGCCGCTGCGGGCCTGGGTGACCAACGACCTGCGCGAGCTCGTCGACGACGTCCTGCTCGGCGGCGAGCTGGTCGGCAGCGGGTTCCTCCGCCGTGATCCGCTGGACGCGCTCGTTCGTGACCAGCGCTCCGGACGGCGCGACACCTCCAAGCAGATCTGGCAGCTCCTCAGTCTCGAGCTGTGGTACCGCAACGCCCGCGCCGCCGGCGTCGGTGCGGCCTGACCCGGGGCACGGCCCCGTCGCAACGAAGGAAAGACGACATGCTCCAGGTGGCTCAGAACTACAAGTCGGGCGAGCTGACGGTGCTCGACGTGCCGACGCCGGCGTGCAAGCCCGGCGGCGTCCTCGTGCGCTCCCTGTACTCGCTGATCTCGACCGGCACCGAGATGATGAAGGTCACCGAGGCGCGGCTGTCGCTCGTCGGCAAGGCCCGGGCCCGTCCCGACCAGGTCAAGAAGCTGGTCGACTCGGTCGCACAGCAGGGACCGGTCGCGACGTACAAGAAGGCGATCAACAAGCTCGACAGCTACACCCCGCTCGGCTACTCGGTGTGCGGCGTCGTCGTCGAGGTGGGCGACGGCGCGGAGGAGTTCGCGGTGGGTGACCTCGTCGCCGCGGCGGGCAACGAGTTCGCGCTGCACGCCGAGGTCAACTGGGTGCCGACCAACCTGTGCGTGAAGGTCCCGGCCGGGGTCGCACCCGAGCATGCGGCGTTCGCGACCGTCGGCGCGATCGCGATGCAGGGCGTACGCCGGGCCGAGCCGCAGCTCGGCGAGACGGCGTGCGTGATCGGGCTCGGCCTGGTCGGTCAGCTCGTCGTCCGCCTGCTGGTCGCGGCCGGGGTCCAGGTCGTCGGCGTGGACACCGTCGAGGCCCGCTGCCGGATGGCGGAGAAGGCCGGCGCGATCCTCGCTGCCGGGCCTGATCCCCAGGGCGCCGCGGACGTGGAGGCGGCCCTGCGGGGGGCGACCGGCGGTCTCGGCGCCGACCACGTGCTGCTGTCGGCCGGCGGCGCGACCAACGGCCCGGTCGAGCTCGCCGCGCGGGTCGCGCGGGATCGCGCGCGGGTCGTCGACATCGGCAAGACCAAGCTCGACCTGCCGTGGAACGACTACTACGAGAAGGAGCTCGACGTCGTCTTCTCCCGGTCCTACGGCCCGGGCCGCTACGACGACCGGTACGAGCTGGAGGGGATCGACTACCCGGCCGGGTACGTCCGGTGGACCGAGCGCCGCAACCTCGGCTGCTTCCTCGACCTGATCGCCGCGGGCTCGCTGGACGTCGCGTCGCTGGTCTCCGGGATCCATCCGATCGGGGAGGCCGGCGCGCTGTACGACGGGCTGCGCACGGGCGACGTCCAGGGGGTCGGGTTCCTGCTCGAGTACCCGGAGCCGGCCGGTGGCGCCGCGGCGCCGGTCGAGCGTGAGACGCGGACCGTGACGACCCCCAGCGCCCCGCGGCCGGCCCGCGGCTCAGGAGACGTCGCGCGGATCGGGTTCGTCGGGGCCGGCAACTACGCGTCGTCGATGCTGCTGCCGCACCTCGCACGCAACGACGCGGCTCGCCTGGTCTGCGTCGCCACCACCCGGTCGCTGTCCGCCGTCAACGCCCAGCGCAAGTTCGGCTTCGCCACGGCCTCGACCGACGACGCGAGCGTCCTCGAGGACGACTCGCTCGACGCGGTCTTCGTGGTCACCCGGCACCACTCGCACGCCGACCTGGTCTGTCGTGCGCTGGAGGCCGGCAAGGCGGTCTTCGTGGAGAAGCCGCTGGCGATCACCGGTGACCAGCTCGATCGCGTGGTCGACGCGGTCGAACGGACCGGCAACGACCGCCTGATGGTCGGCTTCAACCGGCGGTTCGCGCCGATGCTCACGGACCTGCGCGAGCGGTTCGGTGATCCGGGCGGCCCGGTCAGCGCGCGCTACCTGGTCAACGCCGGCGCGCTCGAGGCGGGCAGCTGGTACCTCAACGACGACCTCGAGGGGTCGCGCTTCGTCGGTGAGGGCGGGCACTTCGTGGACACGCTCAGCGCCTGGATCGGCTCCGCGCCGGTCGAGGTGGTCGCGCGCCAGACCCCGGGCGGCGGGGACCTGCACGTGATGCTCACCTACGCGGACGGGTCGCTCGGCACGATCACGTACGCGACCGGCGGCGACAGCCGCTTCCCGAAGGAGACGCTCGACGTGTCCGGCGGTGGTCGCAACGCGCGGCTGGACAACTTCGCCCGCGCGACCGTGTGGGGGCGCAAGGGCAAGGACACCAAGCGCTCGCTCGCGGGTCAGGACAAGGGCCAGCGTGCCCAGCTCGCCGCGTTCGTCGAGGCCGTCCGGACCGGCGCGCCGATGCCGATCGGACTCGACTCCCTGGTCGCGACCACCCGGGCGACGCTCGCGGTGGAGACCAGCCTGCGGACTCAGGAGGCCGTCGCGCTGTGAGCAGGAGTCTCGGGTGGTACGCAGCACGGCTGCGTCGGATGTCGCCGACGGAGGTCGCGGGGCGGGTCCGCGACCTCGGCCGGCGCACGGCCTGGCGGCGTCGGCAGGTCCGGCCCGGTGACGCGGCCGGCACGCCGGCGGGGCTCCGGCCCGAGCGCTCGTTCGCCTCGAGGCTTCCGGACAGCGCTCGCGACGACGTGGACCCCGGTGCTCGGGCCGCCACGCTCGCGGCTGCCGACGCGATCCTCGAGGGCCGCTGGGACGTGCTCGGCACCCCGTGCCCCGCGATCGCCGACCCGGACTGGTTCCACGACCCCGTCACCGGCCGGCGGGCCCCTGCCGAGCCGTACGCCTTCAGCATCGACCACCGCGACGAGGCCGTCACCGGCAACGTCAAGGCGGTGTGGGAGATCTCGCGGCACCACCACCTGACCGTCCTCGCGAGCGCGTACTGGCTCACCGGCGACGGCCGCTACGCCGAGACCGTGGCGGCGCAGCTGCGGTCGTGGTGGTCCGCCAACCCGTACCTCTCGGGCATCCACTGGACGAGCGGCATCGAGGTCGGCGTGCGGCTGATCAGCTGGGTCTGGATCCGCCGGCTGCTGGACTCCTGGGAGGGTGCCGGAGACCTGTTCGAGCACAACCCGCAGGCCCTGCACCAGATCCGCTGGCACCAGGAGTACCTCGAGGCCTTCCGCAGCCACGGCTCGTCTGCGAACAACCACGTGATCGCCGAGGAGGTCGGCCGGCTCGTGGCGGCGTGCGCCTTCGCGTGGTTCGACGAGAGCGAGCGCTGGCGTGACGACGCGCGTGCCGGCCTCGATCGCGAGCTCGCCGCGAACACCTTCGACTCCGGGATCAACCGCGAGCTGGCCACCGACTACCACCGGTTCGTCACCGAGCTCGGCCTGCTCGCGCTGGTCGAGGCCGACGTCGCCGCCGCGCCGCTGGGCGACGGGACCCGGCGCCTGCTCGCGGCGTCGCTGGACGCGGCCGCGGCGGTCGTCGACGTGACGGGGGCGCCGCCCCGGCAGGGCGACGGAGACGAGGGGCGCGGTCTGGTGCTCGACGACCCGGCGTCCGATCCGTGGGGTGCGATGCTCGGGTGGGGCGCGGCCGTGCTCGGGGCGCGACCGTGGTGGCCCGCCGTCCGCCCCGGCGTCGCCGCTGCTGCCCTGGGCGCCCTGGCGGTGAGCCGCGTGGTGCCGGACCGGCCCGAGCGGAGGCCGGACGTGTTCGACGACGCCGGCATCGTCGTGCTGCGGACCGACCCGGCCGAAGGACCCGAGATCTGGTGCCGCTGCGACGGCGGGCCGCACGGCTTCCTCGCGATCGCCGCGCACGGCCACGCCGACGCGCTGGCGGTCGAGGTGCGCCACGACGGGGTGGAGGTGCTCGTCGACCCGGGCACGTACTGCTACCACGGCGAGCCGCAGTGGCGGAGCTACTTCCGGGGCACGTCGGCGCACAACACGGTGCTGGTCGACGGCGCGAACCAGTCGGTCGAGGCCGGCCCGTTCATGTGGGCGGCGCAGGCCGAGACGACCACCACCGAGGTGGACCTGGGCGGTCGGACCCAGCGCTGGTCGGCGCGGCACACCGGCTACGCGCGCCACGACGGCAGCGTGATCCACCAGCGGACGGTCACGCTGGACCACGATCGTCGCGAGCTGGTCGTCGCCGACACCGTGCGGACCGGCGAGACCCACGAGGTGCGGGTGTCGTTCCACCTCGGCCCGCAGGTCGACGTCGCGCTCGAGCCCACGTACGCCGTCCTGCGCTGGCGCGGGCCGGACGGCGAGGTCACGGCCGAGGCGGCGCTGCCCGCGGAGCTCGCGTGGTCGGCGCACCGAGGCGAGACCGACCCGGCCCTGGGGTGGTACTCGCCGCGGTTCGGCGAGCGTGTGCCGACGACGACCCTGATCGGTCGCGGCAGCGTCTCGTCGGCGACGACCTTCACGACGCGATTCGCCTTTCCGAACACATTCTGGTCAATTCCTGCGGGCGAGGAGTCTGCGGAAATACCCTCGATGAGAAGGGCGTCGACGGGGAGGTCCGATGGGTGAGCAGGCACTCGACGTGCGTTCCGCGGTGGCCGGACTCCGGCGACACCGCGGGGCGCTGCTGGGCGCCGGTCTGCTGGGCGCCGGGGCGGGCCTGGCACTGGTCGTCCTCCAGCCACCGATGTACGCCAGCACGAGCCAGGTGCTGCTCCCTCCCGCCAAGGACGCGACCGGCCAGCCGATCAGCCGGGAGGTCGCGACCGAGATCCGCGTCGCCGGGAGCGACCTGGTGCTCGCTCCGGTCGCCCGCTCCCTGACGCCACCCGAGTCGGTGGCGGCGCTCTCCAAGCGGGTCGACATCGAGGCCCCCACCCGGGACGTGCTCGAGTTCACGGCGATGGCACCGTCGGCCGGGGACGCCGAGTCGCTCGCCCGGGCGCTCGCCGAGTCCGAGGTCGAGCACGCCAACGACGCGAGCGACACGCTCTCGCAGGTCCAGCGGGACGCGCTGAAGGACCGCCGCAAGACCCTGCGCACCAGCCTGAAGCAGGTGAGCGAGCAGATCGAGGAGACCAAGACCCGGCGGGAGACCGAGGACCCGGCGAGCGTGGAGGGCAAGGCCGACGCGGCGGCCCTGGCCCAGCTGACCGCGGAGCAGGCGAACCTCGTGCTCCAGATCGACCAGGTCAACGACCGGCTGGAGACCACCGAGACCGGCTCGACGGCGACGATCATCCAGGACGCGACACCCGCCGAGCGGCCGGCGCTGCTCGCCAGGGCCGGCGTCCTCGTGGCCGCGGGGCTCCTCCTCGGTCTCCTGCTCGGAGCGACCGTGATGATCGTGCTCGGCCGGCGCGACCGGCGGCTGCGCTACCGCGACGAGATCGCCGATGCGATCGGGACCGCCGTGGTCGGCTCCGTGCACACGATCCGTCCTCGCGACGCCGCCGGGTGGGGCGCGCTCCTGTCGGACTACACACCGGAGACGGTCGACTCGTGGGCGCTCCGTCAGGTCCTGCGGCACCTCGCGGACCCCGACGCCGAGAGCGAGGCGGTCAGGCGCACCCCGGTGGCGCACCCGGGATCCCTGACCGTCCTGTCGCTCGCCGGAGACCAGCGCGGGCTGGCGGTCGGCCCGCTGCTCGCCAGCTACGCCGCGTCGATCGGGATCGAGACGGAGCTCGTGGCCGCACAGGGACACGACGCGGCGGCCACGCTCTGGGCGATGATCGGGCAGAACGCCGGGCAGGAGCTGCGCGAGGGGCTGACGGCCGACAACCGGCTGGCCGAGCGGTCGGTCGACCTCACGGTCGTCCTGGTCGTCGTCGACCCCAGCGACGCCCGCCTCGACAGCCGACCGGGGACGGACGCGACGGTGCTGGCGGTCTCGGCCGGGTCGTCGACCGCCGAGGACCTGGCTCGCGTCGCGATGACGGCTGACGACGCCGGCGGCCGGATCGACGGCATCGTGGTGGCCGACCCCGACGACCTGGACCGTACGACCGGGCGGCTGCTGCAGCGCGAGCGAGCCATCCAGGCCTCGCTGCCGGTCCGCCTGACCGGTGTGCCGTCCGGGGACGCCCGCGGCGACATCGCCGACCTGCGCCGGGGACAGCGGTGAGCAGGCGCCGCTTCGACGAGGCTCCGGGACCCAGCGAGGCGGTCCCGGGGGCCACCTCGTCGGTCCTGGTCAGCCTGCACTACCTGCGGTCGGCCCTGCGGCGGCGCTGGCGGGTGTGGGTCGGAGCCGGAGTCGTCGGCTTCCTCCTCGGGATCGCGGCCACGGTCGTCGTCCCGGCCTCGAGCGCAGGACGTACGACGGTGTTCCTCGAGCACGACGCCACCGTCGAGCCGTCGTTGGCGATGGCCACCGACCTCAACCTGCTGCAGACCCGGACGGTCGCCGCGCGCACCATCGACGAGCTCGGGCTCGACATGACCCCGGAGGACTTCCAGGCGACGATCAAGGCCGAGCCGCTCACCTCCGACCTGATGGTGATCTCGGTCTACGCCGCCGACGACGCCACCGCGAAGCTGCGGGCGAAGACCCTGACCGAGGTCTTCATGGACTTCCGCGCCGACCAGATCGTCGCGCAGTCCGACGCGCTGGTGGAGGGCTACCAGGACCGGGTCGACACCCTCCAGCGGCAGTCCGACCGGTTCATGAAGCAGTACGAGGTCGTCTCCGCCACGCCCGACAGCGGCAGCCAGGCGGCGGACCTGCTCACGCAGCGGACCCAGACCGACGAGCAGATCGGCCAGCTCCAGCAGCAGATCGCCGACGCCCAGCTGCAGTCGGCCTCCATCGTGCAGGCCAGCCAGGTCGTGGACGAGGCCAGCCTGGTCCCGCGCCACCCACGGCGCCGTACGGCCCTGGCCGGGCTCTCGGGCATGGTCGGCGGGGTCGCGGTCGGCATGGGCTTCGTGCTCGCCGTGGCGATCACCTCCGACCGCCTGCGCCGCCGCGAGGACGTCTCCCGCGCGCTCGGCGTGCCGGTGCGCATCGGCGTCGGCGAGATCACGGCGTCGCGCTGGGCTCCGTGGCACGGGAGGCGGGCGCGGCACGCGACGACGCTCCTCGTGCACTCCCTCGAGCACGCCCTGGACCACCTGCCCACGCGGCCGCTGCGGGTGGCGCTCGCGGCCGTGGACAACGTCGACGACACCGTCGCCCTCGTGGCCGCCCTCGGAGTCGACCTCCATCGGCGGGGGACCGCGGTGCTGCTGGTCGACCTCAGCAGGGCGGGGGTCCTCGAGGACGCCGTCGAGCGCCGCGCGGCTGCGGAGGAACGACGGGTCAGCCAGCAGCACCAGGCCGCTGAGCAGGAGGCGGAGGAGCTGCTGCGGACCGCCGTCGCGCTGGAGGAGGAGGCGCTCGCCGACGGGACCATCCGGCGCACCGACAACGGTCTGGCGACCGCGCTCCGGCTGCGCTCGCACGCGGAGCGGGAGGCGGAGGAGCTCCTCCAGACCGCGGTCGACCTGGAGGAGGACGCCGCGCGATCGGACGGAGTCGTGTCGCCGGCGCAGGCGGCGCCGGGACCGGTCGTGTTCCGTTCGGAGTCCGCCGCGCAGCTCGCACGCGGCCCGCTCGACGGAGCCGGGGACCTGCCGGCCGGCGACCGGCGGCGGGCGGCGTGGGACGACGCGGAGATCACGCTGACCCTCGTCGAGACGGTGCCCGACGGTGGGCTCGAGTCGCTCGCGAGCTGGGCGGACCTGGCGATCCCGGTCGTGACGACGGGGAGGTCGAGCGCCGAGCGCCTCCGGACGACCACGGAGCTCGTCCGCGCCGCCGGGCTGCAGCTGCCGTTCGCCGTCATGGTCGGGTGCGACCCGACCGACGAGAGCATCGGCCGCGAAGGAGCCTCCGACGAGCCGCCCGGCGTCGAGCGGAGGACCGGGTGAGCCCAGCGGCGGTCGTCCCGCTGTCCCGGGCCGCCGCGGAGTCCCGGCACTGGCGGGCCAGCGGTGTCCTGGTCCTGGCGGCCTGGGGCGCGCTGATCCTCAACGTCCTGTCGTTCAACGCCAGCGTCGCGCTGGTGCCGGTGCCGCAGTCGCTCGGTCAGATGATCACGATGGGCGCGCTCCCGTTCGCGCTCCTGTTCGCGCTGATGGCGAACCCTCGCGTGATCGTCCGGCCACACATGTTCATGCTGCTGGTGACGCTGCTGGCCGTGGTGGCGCTGATGGTCAGCCTGCACAACGACTTCATGGTCGGTTCCACGTTCCGCGCCGTCCGGATGCTCGGCTTCGTCGCCGTGCTGTGGCTGCTGACACCGTGGTGGGGCCGCCGCGACATGCTCCTGCTGCGGTGCCACCGCACCTGGCTGTGGGCCGTCCTCGCGTCCGTCGTCCTCGGTGCGCTGGTCGCGCCCGGCAAGGCGTTCGAGTTCGAGGGCCGGCTGGCCGGCGTGCTGTGGCCGATCTGGCCGACCCAGGTGGCGCACTACGCCGCCGTGCTGTTCGGGACGACGGCGCTGCTGTGGCTGTGCCGGCTGATCAGCGGCCGCTACGCCGTGTTCGCCCTGACGGTCACCGGCGCGATCCTGATCCTCACCCACACCCGCACAGCGTTGCTCGCCGTCGGCGTCGGCCTGACGCTGGCCGCGGCGACGCTCTTCCTCGGTCACGCCCGGGTTCGGCGGACGTCGTTGCTCGGGGTCGTGACCGTCCTCCTGCTGGCGACCGTCTTCGCCTCGCAGCTGACGAGCTGGGCGCTGCGCGGGCAGACGCCCGAGGAGGCCGGGAACCTGACCGGCCGGACCAAGGTCTGGGAGGCCGTGGTCGACCAGCAGCGCTCGATCGTCGGCGACCTGTTCGGCTCCGGCATGTCGGACCAGTCGTTCGAGGGCCTGCCGATCGACAGCAACTGGGTCGCGACCTTCTTCGACCAGGGATGGTTCGGCGTCGTGATCGAGGTCGTGATCATCCTGCTGCTCCTGCTGATGGCGGCGACCCGTGAGCGCGGACCCCACCGCGCGATCGCGCTGTTCCTCGTCGTCTACTGCATGATCGCGTCCATCACCGAGACCGGCCTCGGGATCCCGTCCCCGTACCTGCTCGAGCTCACGATCGCCGCCTCCCTGCTCACCTACCAGCCCCGCGGGCCACGATGAGGGTCGTCGTGGTGCACGGGCGCTACCGGTCCGCGGCGCCGAGCGGGGAGAACGTCGTCGTGGACCAGGAGTCGGCTGCTCTGGCCGAGGCCGGGCACGAGGTGGTGCTGTTCCAGCGCGAGAGCGACGAGATCGCCGGGTGGTCGCTCGCCCGCAAGGCGATGCTGCCCTACCGCAGCGTGTGGAACCGGCCGGTCCGCGACGACCTGGGGCGCCTGCTCGCGCGGGTACGGCCGGACGTGGTCCACGTCCACAACACCTTCCCGCTGCTCAGTCCGAGCGTGCTGCACGCGTGCGCCGACGCCGGGGTGCCGGTGGTGGCGACCCTGCACAACTACAAGCTGCTGTGCGCCAGCGGCGACTTCTTCCGTGACGGCGCGGTGTGCCACGCCTGCGCGGACGGGTCGGTCCTCCCGGGGCTGCGCCACGGCTGCTATCGCGGCTCGAGGATCGCCACGGCCCCGGTCAGCCTCTCGCTCACCGCGCACCGCACCGCGTGGCGCGAGCTGGTCTCGGCGTACGTGTTCATCTCGACGGCCCAGCGCGACGCGATGCGGGCTCTCGACCTCCCGGCCGAGCGGGTCTTCGTCAAGCACAACCACGTCCCGGAGCCTCCGGTCGCGCCGGCCGGCGAGGGCGACCGGGACCGTACGGTCGCGTTCGTCGGCCGGTTGGACGCCGTCAAGGGCGTGCCGTTCCTGATGCGTGCCTGGGACGCGTTCCGTGCCGCGCGACCGGACTCGGGGCTGCGGCTCGTCGTGGTCGGAGGCGGACCGCTCGAGGACACCGTGCGGACGTGGGCCCGCGGCCACGGGTCGGTGGACGTCCTCGGCCTCCTGGCACGCCCGGAGGCGATGCGTCGGCTGGGCCGCTCGCTCGCCGCGGTCGTGCCCTCGCAGTGGGAGGAGACGTTCGGACTGGTCGCCGTGGAGGCGATGGCGGCCGGTGTCGCGCCCCTCACCCCCGACCGCGGTTCGTTCCCGGAGCTGGTCGACGACGGCCGCACCGGAGCGCTGTACCCGGCCGAGTCGGTCGCCGGCCTCGCCCGGCTGCTCGCCGACGTCGACGACGACCCGGCCCGCTTCGCCGGGTACGGGCGGGCGGCGCGCGGCGCGTACGAGAAGCGGTTCGCGCCCGAGGCAGGACTGCGTGCCCTCCTCGACGTGTACGACTTCGCGCGGAGCAACCGCGCGGTCCGAGCCGGGAGCCGACGGTGAGCGCCGGCCGGCACCGGGCCCCGACCCGCCTCGAGAACGGCGGGTACGCGCTGCTGCGGCGACTCGGCTGGGGGATCGGCGACCAGGCCGTGTCCAGCCTCAGCAACTTCGTGCTCGGGATCGTGGTCGCGCGGTCGCTCGGCTCGGAGGACTTCGGCGCGTTCAGCCTCGCGTACCTCACCTACGGCGTGGTGATCAACGCGTCCCGCGGGCTCGCCACGGACCCGCTCGTCGTCCGCCACAGCGGACGGACGCCCGGCGAGCTGCGGCCGGCGATCGCGTCCGCGACGGGGACGGCCCTCGTCGTCGGCGTGGTCTGCGGCATCGCGTGCGCCGGCGTCGCCCTGGTGGCGCCGGAGGCGGTCGGACCGGCGTTCCTGGCGCTCGCGGTCGGCCTGCCGGGACTGATGCTCCAGGATGCGTGGAGGTTCGCCTTCTTCGCCTCCGGGAAGCCGCAGAAGGCCTTCGTGAACGACCTCGTCTGGGGCGTCGTCCTGATCGGCACGCTCGTCGCTCTGCACTCGGTCGGGCGCCTGACCGTCGAGACGAGCGTGCTGGCGTTCGGCGGCACCGCGACGCTCGCGGCCCTGTTCGGTCTGCTCCAGAGCCGCGTGCTGCCCCGGGTGTCGACGTTCTGGCGCTGGATGGTCGACCACCGCGACCTCGGGACCCGCTACCTCCTGGAGAACCTCAGCATGGGCTTCGCCCGGCAGCTGCGGTTCGTCGTCCTCGGCGCGGTCGCGGGCCTGGCGGCGGTCGGCGAGCTGCGTGCGGCCGAGATGCTGATGGGTCCGTTCCTGGTGATCCTCATGGGCCTGAGCCAGGTGGCGGTCCCCGAGGCGACCCACGTGGTCCGCCGGGCACCTCACCGGCTCGGTCAGTTCTGCCTGGGCCTCGGCGCCGTGCAGGGTGCCGCGGCCGCCGCCTGGGGCGTCGCGATGCTGCTCCTGCTGCCGTACGGGCTCGGCGAGCTCCTGCTCGGCGACCTGTGGGAGCCGGCCGCCGCTCTGCTCCCGATCGTGGTCGTCGGTCTCGTCCTGGGCGGGATCGAGGTGGGCGCCACGGCGGGCGTGCGTGCGCTCGGCGCGGCCCGGCGCAGTCTGTTCGCCCAGCTGACCGGGTCCGGCCTCTACCTGGCCGGTGGCGCGGCCGGCGCCTACCTCGACGGAGCTCGTGGCTCGGCGATCGGCGTCGGGCTCGCCGCCGCCGTCGGCGTGGTCGTCTGGTGGGTCCAGCTGCGCCGCGGGCTGACCGACCACCTCGCCGCCCAGGCCCTGCTCAGCACCGAGAGCCCGACCGAGGAAAGGATCCTGCTATGACCGCGGACAGCGCGGCACCGACCGTGTCCGTCGGCCTGCCCGTCTACAACGGGGAGGACTACCTGCGCGAGTCGCTGGACGCGCTGCTCGCGCAGACCTACACCGACTTCGAGCTGATCATCTCCGACAACGCCTCGACCGACGCGACCGCGGCGATCTGCGCGGAGTACGCCGCGCGCGACCCGCGGATCCGCTACGTGCGCCAGGAGGTCAACATCGGGGCCGCGCCCAACCACAACGTGCCCCCGTCGCTCGCGCGCGGCCGCTACTTCAAGTGGGCCTCCGACGACGACCTCTACCGCCCGGAGCTGCTGGCGAAGTGCGTCGAGGCGATCGAGCAGCGACCCGACCACGTGCTCGCGCACGCCTGGGACGCCGTGATCGACGAGCACGGCGAGATCATCTTCCAGACCCCGTACGTGATCCGCACCGACGACCCCGATCCGGCCCGACGGCTGCGCAGCCTGCTGGTCGAGCCGGGCGGCAACGACTACTACGGAGTGATCCGCACCGACGTGCTGCGCCGGGTGCTGCCGTACGGGAGCTATCCGAACTCGGACCGGACGCTGGTCGCGGCGTTGGCCCTGCACGGTCGGTTCTACCAGGTTCCGGAGGTGCTCTACCTGCGGCGCGACCACCCCGGCCGGGCCACCCGCGCGGGCGACTGGCGCGCGCGGGCCGCGATGCTCGACCCTCGCTACGCCGACCGGGTGCGCTACCCGCTCGTGCGGATCTACGCGGAGTACGTCGCGGGCTTCCTGTCCGGGATCTGGCGTGCTCCGCTCACCGGGACGCAGCGCCTGCGCTGCTACGGCGAGGTCGGACGGTGGTTCCTGAGCCTGTTCACGACGCGGCGCAAGCGCGCCTCGGTCGAGGACCAGGTGGAGCTGTCGTGACCCGGCGGATGCGGATCGGGGTGCTGGGCTACTTCGGGATCGGCAACATCGGCAACGAGGGCACGCTGGAGGCGTTCCTCGACTACCTGCGTGCGCAGCACCCGGATGCGGAGATCCTGTGCCTGGCGGCCGAGCCGGACCAGGTCACGCGCGACCACGGTGTGGAGGCGGTGCGGCTGATGTCCTACCGGCCGGGTCCGGGCAGCGGGGCGGTGCTCACGGTCCGCAAGGCGCTGAGCCGGCTGGTCGACGCACCCCGGATCTTCCGCCTGGTCGGGAGGACCGACGCCGTCGCGGTCCCGGGCACGGGGGTGCTCGAGACCTCGCTGCTGACCCAGCCGTGGAGCCTGCCGTACTGGCTGTTCCTCACCGCGGTGGCGTGCCGGCTGCGACGACGGCCGTTCGCGCTGGTCAGCGTCGGCGCGGAGCCCACCGGCGACCCCACCACCCGGTTCTTCCACCGCTGGACCGTCCGGCTCGCCGACTACGTGAGCTACCGCGACGAGGCCTCGCGGGCGACCGTCGCCGCGATGGGCGCGGCCCGCGAGGACGCCAGGCTCTATCCCGACCTGGCCTTCGGCCTGCCGACGCCGGCGGTCGAGCGCGAGCGTCCGGACCTCGTGGTCCTCGGCGTGATGCGCTACGAGGTGGCCGACCACGGACGGTCCCGCGGCCCCGAGGCGGTGCGCGCCTACGTCGTCGACACCACGCGGCTGATCGCCGACCTCGTCGCCGCAGGCCGTACGGTCCGGATGGTCGTCGGCGACGTCGCCGACCTGACGCTGGCCGAGGAGATCGAGCAGCGCGTCGTCCGCGAGCACCCCGAGGTCCACGGACGCGTCACGACCAGCGTCGCCGCGACCCTCACCGAGCTGATGGGCGAGATGGCGGGCGCCGGGGTGGTGGTCGCGTCCCGCTTCCACAACGTGATCTGCGCGCTCAAGCTGGCCGTCCCGACGGTGTCGCTGGGCTACGCGGGCAAGAACGCCCGGGTGCTCGAGGAGTTCGGCCTGGGCGAGCTGAGCCAGCGCATGGACTCCCTCGACGTCGACCTCGTCGTGGCGCAGGTGGCCCGTGCGGGCGCGATCGCCGACGAGGTGCGCCCGGCGATGCACGCGACGGCGCAGCGCTTCGGCGCGGAGCTCGCCGATCAGGAGAAGCGGCTGTCGAGCGAGGTGTTCGGCGCGGCGGCTCGCTGACCCGCTCGCGCTGCGTCGTGCCGGCGGGCGAGCACCGCCGTGGTCGTCGCCAGCCCGGCCGCGCCCACGAGGGCGCCTCCGAGCACGTCCGAGGCCCAGTGCGCCGCTTGGAGCAGCAGCGCCAGCGCCATCGCCGCGCCGAGCAGCGCGACGACCAGCCACGCCGTCCAGCGGGACCCGAGGCCGAGCAGCAGCACGACGAGCCCGGAGCAGACCAGCAGCGCCGCGACGTGCCCGGACGGGAAGCTGCCGCCGAAGCCGGGGGTCAGACCGTGCGGGTCCGGGTGCTCGATCAGCTCCTTGACGCCGAGCACGACCACGCCGGCCGGACCGACCACGAGCGCGGCGAGGCCGACCGGTCGCCAGGAACGCTGCGCCCAGGCCGCAGCCACGGTCACGACCGCGGCGACCAGGAGCGCGTTGCGCGGCTGGAGCCCCTCGACCAGCACGTCGACGCGCAGCTGGGTCACGCCCCACACGTCGTCGGGTCGGAAGACCTGCCGGACCCGGTCGTCGACCCCCTGGGTGGCGCCGGCCGCGACGGCGGTGGCGAGGACGACGAACGCGAGCGCGCACCCGATCGCGCAGGCCGCGGCGGCACGCCCACGCGCCGCCGCCGGTCGGGCCGGGGTGGTCATCGTCGGACCTTGACGCTCCCGCGGTCCTGCCGGAACGGCGCCGCGCGCCAGCTCTTCCAGGACACGGTCTTCCAGAGCTCGCGTGCCATGAACCGCGTCGGTCCGACGTAGCGGTTCTTCACCCACCGGTTGTTCTGCCGGAAGGTGATCGCCCGCTCCACCGACAGGCCCTTGTACGGGGACCACGACGGGTACGAGCCCCAGTTCGAGAACAGCCCCACGTATCCGCACCCCCGGCCCGGCCGGCACGCGTCCGGCATCCTCGCCGGGTCGAAGCGGATGACGTTGTGGTGGACCAGGAGGTTCTTGACCTTCCACCGGCAGTCGTCGTAGTAGGGCTTGCGGGCGATCTTGTCCGGGTCGGAGCAGGCCTTGACGGTCGCGACCCGCGGGTTGACCAGCGTGGTGTAGTCGCTGCTGGTGTTGGCAGGCGACCCGGCGAAGCGATCGGCGTTCTCCCACGCGATCAGCGCGGACCAGTTGTCGACGAAGCGGTTGCCCGCGATCCGGAACGTCCGGCCGTACCGCTCGCCCGCACGCGGGTCCGACCCCGACTCGGAGAGGTAGATCGCGGCGGTGGGGAAGCCGCGCTCGCGGCGCCCGTCCCGGATCGCGTTGCGGACGAAGGTGTTGCGGACGATGCGCGCGTTGTAGCTGGTCTCGTACATCAGCGCGGGACCGTCGTTCCTCGCGAAGTAGTTCCGTCGGATCGTGAACCCGGTGTTGTTGGTGTCGGCCCAGATCCCGACGCTGCGGTTGTCGTGGATCCAGTTGCCGACGATCGTGGCGCGCCGGGTGTCCCAGAACTTGCCGCCGCCGGTGCAGCCGCAGCCGGGGCGCCGGCGCTCCCAGTCGTGGGTGTTGTTGCCGGTGATCTCGTTGTACGTGAGCTTCACGCGACGCACGCCGGTGCGCTCGTACACGCTGAAGCCGTACTGGCCGTTGTACGCCAGGCAGTTGCGGCTGACGACGTTGTCGGTGCCGACGAACACACCGGCGCCGGCGTTGCGCCGGACGGTGTTGTTGCGGACCCGCCAGCCGTGGGCCGCGTCGTGGTTCACCACGCCCTCGTTCATCGTGGTCCCGGCCCGCCCGAAGTTCTGGATGGTCAGGTGCTCGACGGTCACGTTCTCAGCGCGGCCCCCGAACGCGTACAGGTTGGTGCGCCGGCCGTCGATCACCGCACCGGGTGCCCCGACGAAGCGCTGTCCCCGACGGGGCCGGACCTGGTCGTACTCGCCGTTGCCCAGGGTGTGGGTGCCGCGCGTCAGCCAGAACGTGGTTCCGCGCGGGGCGTTCGCCGCCATCCGTGGGAGGTTCATCGCGGGCGTCACCCGCCGCGCGCCCGTGGGACGCTTCGACGGCCCCTGCTTGCCGGCCCGACCGCACCGACGGGCGATCGGGCGCTTCGGTGCGGTGCCCGACGGCGCGCGTACGGTCCGCGCTGCGTCGCCCGTCCAGGCGCCCGAGCCGGACGCGGACTCCGCGGACAGGGCCGCGTCGCCCGACGGCGTGGGTGCGGAACGGACGAGCACGAGAGCGCTGAGGATCACGACCGACGCCACCGCGACCAGCGCGGCGACGGCGGGACGCCACCGGCTCAGCATCCCGGCGCCCGAGAACGGACGAGACATCGCGTGGCTCCCTCCCCCTGGGGCACGGTCCGCGGTGCACCGACCACCGGGCTCGTCAGAGACGATACCGAGCGCCGCCGGGACGCCTCGAGCGCCGTGCGGTGCAAACGCGTCCCGGCCCCCGCACGCTGGACTAGGGTGTCGGGTCGACGGTGCATCACACAGGTCTGGGGGCAGCACGGATGATCGGTCTGGAGCTCGGTTCGGGTCCGCTGGACGTCGTCTGCCTCGGGGCGCACCCCGACGACGTCGAGATCGGCTGCGGTGGCACGCTGCTGCGCCTGGCGGAGCGCGACGACGTGACCGTACGGGCGGTCCTGCTCACCGGGACGGAGGACCGTCTGGGGGAGGCCCGTGCAGCCCTGGACTCGTTCGTGCCGGGCTCGAAGGTGGACTGCGCGGGGCTGCCCGACGGTCGGCTCCCGGCGGTGTGGGGCGAGGTCAAGGAGTATCTCGAGCAGGTCGCGGAGCACGTCCGTCCCGACGTGGTGCTCGCCCCGAGGGTCGACGACGCCCACCAGGACCACCGGCTGGTCGGCCGCCTGGCGAGCACCGTGTGGCGCGACAGCCTCGTCCTGCACTACGAGATCCCGAAGTGGGACGGCGACCTGTCCGCGCCGACGCACTACGTCGGCTTCGACGAGGCCACGGCGCGCCGGAAGGTCGAGCTGCTGCACGCCGGCTACCCGAGCCAGACCGGGCGCGACTGGTGGGACGACGAGCTGTTCCTCGGGCTCATGCGGGTCCGCGGGGTCGAGTGCCGCAGCCGCTACGCCGAGGGCTTCTACGCCTCGAAGGTGCTGATCGACCCGAGCGTCGGCTGACCCGCTCATCGGCGTGGCTCAGACGCCCGGGAGCGAGGCCCGCACCGGGTCGGCGGCGGTCGGCTCCGCTGCTCCGGGGTGCTTCCAGACCTTCCACGGAGGGCACGGTCCGCGGTTGAGCTCCTCGAGGTAGGTGTGCTCCTTCACCGTGTCCATGCAGGCCCAGAAGCCGTCGTAGCGGATCGCGCTGAACCGTCCCGCGTCGGCGGCGCGGACGCAGCCGTGCATGACCAGGTCCTCGCCCTCGCCGATGTAGTCGAAGATCTCCTGGCGGAGCACGAAGAACCCGCCGTTGATCCGCATGTCCATGTCGGCGACCGGCAGCAGGCCGGTGAGGTTCCCGTCGGCGTCGGTGCCGACCACGTGGAACGAGTCCTGCGGCCGCACCGCCAGCAGGCTTCCGGCGTGGTGCGCGGGCAGGGTGGCGATCAGGTCGTTGATCGGGACGTCCGAGAGCCCGTCGCCGTAGTTGGCGAGGAACATCTCGTCACCGTCCAGGTACGGGCGGACGCGCCGCAGGCGCTCGCCGATCGCCGTCTCGTGGCCGGTGTCGACGAACGTGATCGTCCAGTCGCTGATGTCGGTGTCGATCATGTCGACGCGCCGACCTCCGTCGGACAGCACGAAGTCGTTCGACGCCGTCTCGCGGTAGTTCAGGAAGTAGTCCTTGATCACGTTCGCGCCGTAGCCGAGGCACAGGACGAAGTCCTTGTGCCCGTAGTGGGCGTAGTAGCGCATGATGTGCCACAGGATCGGCCGGGTGCCGATGTGGGTCATCGGTTTCGGGAGCGTGCTCCCGTCGGTACGGATGCGGGTGCCGAGGCCCCCGCAGAACAGCACGACCTTCACGATCCGACCTCCAGACGTCGGGGTGCGGCGAACTCCCGGACCGACGGGGCGACCGGGCGGCCGACGAGCAGGCCGTCGGTGCTCCCGGCGGACACCGCTCGCGCGTAGACCGCCATCGCTCCGTGCGCCGCCTCGACGGTGTGGGCGACCTCCGCGTCGCCGTGCGCCGCCGAGACGACGAGCGACGGTCCGAGCACGCCGCGCTTGAGCATCTCCTGGATGAACAGGGTGCGGAACGGCTGCGAGGGCTTGCCCTCGTGGTCCTTGGTCCCGAACACCATGCACGAGGGACGGCCGAGGATCGGGATGTGGTCGGACAACCCGTGGTCGGCGGCCGCCTTGCGAAGCCCTTCGCGGAGCTTCTCGCCCTGCGTCTCCATGACGCCGACGACGTCACGCTGCGCGTAGGCGTCGTAGACCGCGAGCATCGCGGCGAGCCCGGTGGTCTCGCCGCCGTGCGTCGTCGACAGCAGCCAGACCCGGGACGCGTCGGTGTTCAGGCCGCCGAGCTCCATCAGCTCGCGCCGGCCCGCGAGCGCGGCGATGCTGAAGCCGTTCGCGAGGCCCTTGCCCCAGGTCGACAGGTCCGGGACGACCCCGTACACCTCCTGCGCCCCGCCGGCCGACCAGCGCATGCCGGTGATCATCTCGTCGAAGACGAGGACGAACCCGTCGCGGTCCGCGAGCTCGCGCAGCCCTTCGAGGAAGCCCGGCTCCGGCTCGGCGGTCGCGGTGGCGGCCTCGAGGATGACCGCGGCGACCCGGCCGGGGTGCTGCTCGAGCAGGGTGCGCACGGAGTCGAGGTCGTTGTAGCGGAACTTCAGGGTCTGGTCGTGCACCGGCGCAGGGATGCCGGCACCCATCGACGTGGTCGTGATGAACCAGTCGTCGACGGAGAAGAACGGCTGGGTGCCGCAGACGGCGACCAGGTCGCGGCCGGTGGCCGCGCGCGCGAGCTTGATCGCGGCGGTGGTCGCGTCGGAGCCGTTCTTGGCGAACTTCACCATGTCCGCGCCGGGCACGTGGGCGAGGAAGGCCTCGGCGGCCTCGACCTCGGTGATGCTGGGGCGGGCGAACCCGACGCCCTGCTGCGCTGCCCGGGTGACGGCCGCGACGACGCCGGGGTCGGCGTAGCCGAGCGTGATCGCGCGCAGCGCCTGGCCGTACTCGACGTACCAGTTGCCGTCGACGTCACGCACCCGCGACCCGACGCCCCGCTCGATGATCGGCGTCATGTGCTCGGGGTACTGGTCCGAGCCGCGCGCGTACGTGTGCGCGCCCCCCGGCACGAGCTCGTGCAACCGCGCCTGGGCGGCGTTCGAGCGGTCGAAGGACCGCGGCGCGGTCGTCGACAGGTCTGCCTCAGCGTCGTCCATGGGACCTCCTCGCCCACGATTGTTGCCGAGTCGCGAGCACGTCGGGCCGGATTGGCGAACTTTTGCGCGAACGCTCCCAAACCATGCCGAGCGGCCCCCGCGCGCCGGTACGCTTCCCGCCATGCGCGCAGACTTCTGGCGGGGCCGCGACGTGTTCGTCACCGGCCACACCGGCTTCAAGGGCGCGTGGTTGTGCGTGCTGCTGTCCCGGCTCGGTGCCCGGGTCCACGGCTACGCCCTGGCCACCCCCGACACCTTCCTGTACCAGCGAGCCGGGCTCCGCGAGCTCGTCGCCTCCGACGTCGTCGGCGACATCCGCGACCGGGGCTCGCTCCGCGACGCGATGACCGCGTCCGGCGCCGACGTCGTGCTGCACCTCGCGGCGCAGTCCGTGGTCCGCGCCTCGTACGACGATCCGACCGAGACGTTCTCGTCCAACGTCGACGGCACGCTCTCGGTGCTGGAGGTCGCCCGGTCCGTGGCGCGGGTGCAGCGGTGCGTCGTCGTGACCACCGACAAGGTCTACCGCAACCACGAGTGGTCGTGGGGATACCGCGAGATCGACGGGCTCGGAGGCGACGACCCGTACAGCGCGAGCAAGGCGTGCACGGAGCTGCTGACCCACGCGATGGCGGTGTCGTTCCCGCGCGAGGGCTTCGCCGTCGCGACGGCGCGCGCCGGCAACGTCATCGGCGGCGGCGACGCCACCGCGGACGCGCTCATGCCCGAGCTGATCTCGTCGTACGCCGAGGGTCGCCGGGCGGTCCTGCGCTACCCCGAGGCCGTGCGGCCCTGGCAGCTCGTGCTCGAGCCGCTGAACGGCTACCTCACGCTCGCCGAGCACCTCGACGCCGACCGCCACGACACCGCCTGGAACTTCGGGCCCTCGGCCGCCGACGTCCTCACGGTCGGAGACGTGGCCGACCGGACCGCGGCGCTGTGGGGCGACGGCGCCGGCTGGGAGACGACCCCGGACCACGGTCCGCACGAGGCGGGCCTGCTCTCCCTGGACTCGGCGAAGGCCCACGCGGAGCTCGGCTGGAGCCCGGTCTACGAGGTCGGGGAGGCGCTCTCGGCCACCGTCACCTGGGAGCGTGAGGTGCGCGCGGGAGCCGGCCCGCGCGAGGTCACGCAGCGCCAGGTCGACGCGTTCGCCGAGCGTGCGACGACCTGAGCCAAACGCCCCGCCCCGACGGGTGGACGTGCTCTAGTGTGGCGCGCATGAAGGTCATCGAGACGGACATCGAGGGGCTCCTCGTCTTCGAGCCCACGCCGCACCGCGACGAGCGCGGGTACTTCACCCGGACGATGGACGTGAGCATCCTCGCCGACGCCGGCATCGACCCCGCCGGGTTCAAGCAGGAGAACCAGTCGCGCTCGTACCAGGGCGTCGTCCGCGGGCTGCACGGCCGCTCGAACAAGGGCGAGGCCAAGCTGGTCCGCTGCGCGCACGGTGCCGTGATGGACGTCGTCGTGGACACCCGGGTCGGGTCGCCGACCTTCGGCGAGATGCGGACGTTCGTGCTGGACGACCAGGTGCACCGCCAGGTCTACATCCCGCGTGGGTTCCTGCACGGGTACCAGGCGCTGACCTCGGTGACCGACTTCTGCTACCGGATCGACGACTTCTACGGTCCTGGCGAGGACACCACGGTGACGTTCGACGACCCGGAGATCGGTGTGCCGTGGCCGGCCCCGATCACGATCGTGAGCGAGCGGGACCGCAACGGCGTCTCCTGGGCGGAGTACAAGCGCTACCTCGGCGTGGAGTAGGCCCTACCCCGTACGTTCGTCGAGGCCGAGCCGCTGTCCCTACGTTCGTCGAGGCCGAGCGGAGCGAGGATCGAGACGCCCCGCTCGGACGCGCCCTCAGGCCGGCTCGATCTCGCGCGGCATCGGATCCATCACGACCCACCGGCCGCCGTTCTCCTCGATCTGCGGCATCGCCTTGCGCACCTCGGGCAGCAGGTCCGGGACGAACAGCAGCACCCGGTCCGGGCGCAGGTCGACCAGCGCCTGCGGCGAGACGATCGGGACCCGGGTGGTCGGCATCGTCAGGCCGTGCTTGCCGGTCGCGGCATCGGCGACCGCAGCGAGCAGCGCGGGGTTCACCTCGGCCGAGCGCAGCAGCGACGAGGTCCGCGACGCGGCGCCGTACCCGCCGACGACCAGTCCCTGCTTCGCGGCGTCGTCGAGGTAGCCGCGGATCGCGGCCACCGAGGTCTCGAGGGCCTCGCCGAGGGTCGCCACGTACGCGGGATCGTCGATCCCCTCGGCGGTCTCGCGCTCGATCATCGCGGTCACCGAGGCCGCCTGCTCGCCCCAGCGGCTGCCGGTCCTCGCGAACACGAGCATCGTCGTGCCGTCCTGGTAGAGCGGGTACTGCCAGGCGCCGACGCCGGTCAGGCCCAGCTCGGCCGCCATCGAGACCAGCGCTGGCGTCGAGTAGTACGCGAAGTGCCCGCTCTTGAGGGCGTTCCACATCCCGACCCGCACGATCGAGGCGACGTTGTGGATCATGAACGCGATCACGCCGTCGTCGTCGAGGTGGTCGACCCGCTCACGGAAGGCGGCCAGCTGGTCGCGGTCGTGCATCATGCCGTGGACGTCGACGACCAGGTCGGCCGGCCCGCTCGCCACCTTCTCCGCTCCGCGCAGGGTGAGCTGCGGGGTCCACGAGCCGCCGTGCGGGCTCGGGTAGTCCACGAACCGGGTGCCCTCGACGACGAACCCGGCCTCGGTGAGGTCGGCGACGCACTTCTCCGCCTGCTCGACCAGCGCCCGCGGCTCGACGCCCAGCGGCTCCTCGGGCTCGGTCGGGTCGTCCTCCAGCTGGAGCAGCCCGCTGGTGGTGCTCATCACCATCCGCAGCGGGTACTCGGGGTCCGGCAGCGGGTCGTCGGGGGCGGGGAACAGGTCCGAGGCGGGCTGCGACCCCAGGTCGAGCACGACGACGCCGCCAGGCTCGCCGCTCCAGCGGTCGCGCCAGGATTCGATCGGACTCGGCAGGCTGGTCTCGGCGGACATCGGAGCTCCTCGTACGGCGCGGGCTGGACGTCGCTCAGCGTAGTGGCGCGGATGCGACCCGGGTCCCGGTTTCGCAGCAAGTTGTCTCCGACCGCTTCGTACCCGATGTGAAAGTTTGTCCCCTTCGTCACGATCTGGTGTCAGAGTCGCTCCAGATCGGCTGATCTCGGGCGGCCCCAAGTCATCGGGGGAACATTCATGAGACGAGCACTCGTGCTCGTCGCCGGGGTCGCGACCACCGTGTCGCTGGCCCTGGCGACCGCGCCTGCCACGGCACACGGGTCCCACCACCCGCCGTCGCCGAAGACCGTCACCGACGGCCTGTTCACCGCCCTGAGCTTCGCCGTCGCGCGCGACGGCACCGCCTACGTGTCCCAGAACTTCGCCGGGCAGCTGATGAAGGTCCCGAGGAAGGGGACGCCGAGCGTCGTCTACGGGTCCGAGAACGGAGCGGAGGTCGGTGGGGTGTCGGTCCGCGGCCGTACGGTGACCTTCGCGGAGACCGGCTTCTCCGGCGATCCCGAGGACCCGGGCGGCTTCACGGGGATCAAGTCGGTCGACCGGCGCGGCAACGTGAAGGTTCTCGCCGACACGGGCGCCTACGAGCTCACGAGGAACCCGGACGGCGACGTCGTCTACGGCGCGCGCGACCTCGACGACGCCTGCATCGCGCAGTGGCCGGCGCCGGACCCGGAGAACCCGGAGTCGGGCCCGCCGCCGGCGCAGTACGGCGGGGACCTGAACCCGCACCCGTACGCCACGCTCGCGGGGCCGTTCGGCACCACGTTCGTCGCCGATGCGGGCGCGAACACCATCCAGCGGATCAGCCGCAGCGGACGCATCAGGACGCTGGCCCTCATGCCGGCGCAGCCGCTGGAGATCACGCCGGAGCTCGCCGGAGCGTTCGGTCTGCCCGAGTGCGCGGTCGGCTTCGACTACTACTTCGACCCGGTCCCGACCGACGTCGAGTGGGGTCCGGACGGATGGTTGTACGTCTCCCTGCTCCCCGGCGGTCCGGAGGACCCGAGCCTCGGGGCGCGGGGCGCGGTCTACAAGGTGAACCCGTGGACCGGGCGCACGCGCAAGGTCGCGAGCGGCTTCTTCGGGGCCACCAACCTGGCCGTCTCGCCGAAGGGCGACATCTACGTCGCCGAGCTGTTCGGCGAGGGGATCTCGGTCGTGAAGCGCGGCTACCGCACGGCGCGGCCGTTCGCCCCGTTGCCGTGGGCGACGGCGGTGGAGTACCGGGCCGGCGCGGTCTGGGCGGCGAACGCACCGGAGCTCGAGGCGTTGTTCTCCGGGGGCGAGCCGACGCCGCAGGGGACGTTGGTGAAGTACCGCGCGAAGCGTCATCACCACCATCCCGGCAAGGGTGACCACGGCAAGGACGATCCCGGCAAGGGCGATCCCGGCAAGGGCGACCCGGGCAAGGGCGACCGCCGGTGAGCTGACGTGACGCCGGTGGGCGGGCTCGGGCCCACCCACCGGCGTCACGCGTGCCTGCGTTCCTGTGGGTGGCCCGGACTATCCTTGGGCCTCGATGACTCTGCACGCCCTGGCCGAGGCCGTGGCGGCCGATCCCACCCTCGCGCACGCGGTTCGAGACCGTCGCGACGGTGTGTCGGCGCTCGACCTGTCCGCCCCACCGTCCCTGCGTCCGTTCCTCGCCGGCGTGCTCGCCGGCGAGGACGCGTTCGTGCTCGCCGTGACCGCGACCGTGCGGGAGGCCGAGCAGCTCGAGACCGAGATCGGCGCACTGGTCGGCCCGGACGAGGTTGCGCTCTACCCCGCCTGGGAGACGCTGCCGCACGAGCGCCTCTCACCCCGCTCGGACACCGTCGGCCGCCGGCTCGCGGTGCTGCGCCGGCTCGTGCACCCCGGGGACACCGCGGCGACCGGCCCGGTGAGGGTCCTGGTGGCCCCGATCCGGTCCGTCCTGCAGCCGCAGGTCCGTGGGCTGGCCGACCTCGAACCGGTCGAGCTGCGCCGCGGGGACGAGATCGCGCTCGACGACGTCGTCCGCCGTCTCGTCGACGCCGCGTACGACCGCGTGGACCTCGTCACCAAGCGCGGGGAGCTCGCCGTGCGCGGCGGCATCGTGGACGTGTTCCCGCCCACGGCGGACCACCCCGTACGGGTCGAGTTCTTCGGCGACGAGGTCGACGAGCTCCGGCACTTCTCCGTCGCCGACCAGCGCTCCACCGACCCGGTCGACCGGATGTGGGCGCCGCCCTGCCGCGAGCTGCTGCTCACCGACGACGTCCGCGGCCGTGCCCGCGACCTCGCCGCAGCGCACCCCGAGCTCGGCGAGATGCTCGACAAGATCGCCGAGGGCCAGGCGGTCGAGGGGATGGAGTCCCTGGCGCCGGTCCTGGTCGACGGGATGGAGCTCCTGGTCGACCTCGTGCCGGACACCGCGACCGTGCTGGTCTGCGACCCCGAGCGGGTCCGGGCGCGAGCGCACGACCTGGTCGCCACGAGCGAGGAGTTCCTCGGCGCGTCCTGGGCGGCCGCCGCGGGTGGCGGGCAGGCGCCGATCGACCTGGGCGCCGCCGCGTACCGCTCGCTGGCCGACGTGCGGCTCCACACCCTGTCGTCCGGTCGTGCGTGGTGGTCGACGTCGCCGTTCCTGGTCGACGAGGAGCTCGGGTCTCGATCCTCGCTCCGCTCGGCCTCGACCAGCGAGGATTCCGTTGGTCGAGGCGCGAGCGGAGCGAGCGATCGAGACCTCGACGAGCGCTTCGACGCGATCGACGTCGACGGGGTCAATCTTCCGTTCGACCCGACCCCTGCCTACCGCGGCGAGATCGAGCGCGCGCTGGTCGACGTCAAGGGCTGGCTCGGCGAGGGCCACCGGGTCGTGCTGCTCGCGCCGGGAGAGGGCCAGGCGGCCCGTGGCGTCGAGGTGCTGGGCGAGCACGACGTGCCCGCGCGCTTCCACTCCGCGCTGGCGGCCGAGGACCTGACCGGGCACGTCGTGCACGTCGCCTGCGGGGACCTCGAGCACGGATTCGTGGCTCGGGGGACGGGTCTGGTGGTGCTGACCCAGGCCGACCTGGTCGGTCAGACCGCTGCCGCGCCGCGCGACGAGCGCACGATGCCGCGGCGCCGCAAGAAGCAGATCGACCCGCTCGAGCTCACGCCCGGCGACCACGTGGTGCACGAGCAGCACGGCGTCGGCCGTTACGTCGAGATGATGCAGCGGCAGGTCCAGGGCGCGACCCGCGAGTACCTCGTGATCGAGTACGCCGCGTCGAAGCGGGGCCAGCCGCCGGACCGCTTGTTCGTGCCGACCGACCAGCTCGACCAGGTCACCCGCTACGTCGGCGGCGAGCAGCCGAGCCTCGACCGGCTCGGCGGCTCCGACTGGAACAAGCGCAAGTCCCGCGCTCGCAAGGCCGTGCGGCAGATCGCCGACGGCCTGATCAAGCTGTACGCCGCGCGCCAGGCGACGAAGGGGCACGCGTTCGCGGCCGACACGCCCTGGCAGCGCGAGCTGGAGGACGCGTTCCCGTTCCACGAGACGCCCGACCAGCTCGTCACCATCGACGAGGTCAAGCGCGACATGGAGCGGCCGGTCCCGATGGACCGCCTGGTCTGCGGCGACGTCGGCTACGGCAAGACCGAGATCGCGGTCCGGGCCGCGTTCAAGGCGATCCAGGACGGCCTGCAGGTGATCGTGCTGGTCCCGACGACGCTGCTCGTCCAGCAGCACTTCGCGACGTTCGCGGAGCGGTACGCCCAGTTCCCCGTGACGATGCGGGCGCTGTCGCGGTTCCAGACCGACAAGGAGGCCAAGCAGGTCCTCGCCGGGCTCGAGGACGGCTCGGTCGACCTCGTCATCGGCACGCACCGTCTCCTGCAGCCCGGCGTGAAGATCCCGAAGCTCGGTCTCGTGATCGTCGACGAGGAGCAGCGCTTCGGCGTCGAGCACAAGGAGGCGCTCAAGCAGCTGCGCGCCGCGGTCGACGTGCTGTCGATGTCGGCGACGCCGATCCCGCGGACGCTCGAGATGGCGGTCACCGGGATCCGGGAGATGTCGACGATCCAGACGCCGCCGGAGGAGCGCCACCCGGTTCTCGGGTTCGTCGGCGCGTACGACGAGCGGCAGGTCGCCGCGGCCCTGCGCCGCGAGCTGTTGCGCGACGGGCAGGCGTTCTTCATCCACAACCGCGTCAGCTCGATGGACAAGGCGGTCAAGCGGCTCTCCGAGCTGGTGCCCGAGGCCCGGATCGCCGCGGCGCACGGTCAGATGGGCGAGCACCGGCTCGAGCAGATCATGGTCGACTTCTGGGAGAAGAAGTACGACGTGCTGGTCTGCACCACGATCGTCGAGTCCGGCCTCGACGTCTCGAACGCCAACACGATGATCGTCGAGCGTGCCGACACTCTCGGCCTCTCGCAGCTGCATCAGCTGCGTGGCCGCGTCGGGCGCTCGCGGGAGCGTGCGTACGCGTACTTCCTCTACCCGCCGGACAAGCCGCTGACCGAGACCGCGCACGAGCGGCTGTCGACGATCGCTCAGCACTCCGAGCTCGGCGGCGGCATGGCGATCGCCATGAAGGACCTCGAGATCCGCGGCGCCGGCAACCTGCTCGGCGGCGAGCAGTCCGGGCACATCGCCGACGTCGGGTTCGACCTGTACGTGCGCCTGGTCGGCGAGGCGGTCGCCGAGTACCGCGGCGATCACGGCGAGGAGACGGCCGAGGTCAAGCTGGAGCTCCCGGTCGACGCGCACCTGCCGCACGACTACGTGCAGAGCGAGCGGCTGCGGCTGGAGATGTACAAGCAGCTCGCCGCCGTCCGCACCGACGCGGAGGTCGACGACGTGCGCGAGGAGCTCGTGGACCGGTACGGCGAGCCGCCGGCGCCGGTCGACGCGCTGCTCGACGTGGCGCGGCTGCGGGTCCGGGCGCGCGACGCCGGTGTCACCGAGCTCACGACCGCGGGCAACAACATCCGGATCACCGGGGTCGACCTGCCCGAGTCGCGCCAGATGCGGCTCAAGCGGGTCTACCCGGGCTCGGTCGTGAAGCCGCAGGTGAAGCTCGTGCTGGTCCCACGGCCCAAGACGAAGCCGGTCGGTGGTCAGCCGCTGCGCGACGCCGAGCTGAT
The DNA here is from genome assembly GCF_002797495.1 of Mumia flava. Taxonomy (NCBI): domain Bacteria; kingdom Bacillati; phylum Actinomycetota; class Actinomycetes; order Propionibacteriales; family Nocardioidaceae; genus Mumia; species Mumia flava. Next base: position 1,113,310 of record NZ_PGEZ01000001.1, on the reverse strand, counting down.
GGACTGGTGCCGCACTCTGATCGACACGGTGATCGCGGGCCCGCCCGCGGCCTGACCCGCCGTCGCGCAGATCGCGGCAGCGCTGTGCCGGACCCCTGCCTCGGCCCCCTGCCTCGGACCCCTGCCTCGGACCGCAGTCTCCCCAGCCGGCTACGGAGTCTCCCACTGGGCGCGGATGGTTTCCCGCGCCCGGTGCGGGTCTTCCCAGCCGGCTACGGAGTCTCCCACTGGGCGCGGATGGTTTCCCGCGCCCGGTGCGGGTCTCCGCAGCCGGCTACGGAGTCTCCCACTGGGCGCGGATGGTTTCCCGCGCCCGGTGCGGGTCTCCCCAGCCGGCTACGGAGTCTCCCGGCGCGCGATGCGACGCGGGTGGCGGGTGAGGTTCGGCTTGCATGGGTTGCGTGGTGTTCGGGTACGGCGTTTCGTGGAGAACGATCACGGAACCCATCCGAGGAGGCAGCGATGGCTGACCCGACGACCACCAACACCGGGATCCCGGTCGAGAGCGACGAGCACTCCCTGACCCAGGGCGACCTCGGCTCGATCGCGCTGCACGACCACTACCTGATCGAGAAGATGGCCCAGTTCAACCGGGAACGCGTCCCCGAGCGCGTCGTGCACGCGAAGGGCTCCGGTGCGTTCGGCGAGCTGGAGATCACCGAGGACGTCAGCGCGTTCACGAAGGCGTCGCTGTTCCAGCCGGGTAGGAAGACCGACATGGTCGCCCGGTTCTCCACCGTCGCCGGCGAGCAGGGGAGCCCGGACACCTGGCGCGACCCGCGCGGCTTCGCGCTGAAGTTCTACACCGACGAGGGCAACTACGACATGGTCGGCAACAACACGCCGGTCTTCTTCGTCCGCGACCCGATGAAGTTCCAGGACTTCATCCGCAGCCAGAAGCGTCTGCCCGACTCCGGTCTGCGCGACCACAACATGCAGTGGGACTTCTGGACCCTGTCGCCGGAGTCCGCGCACCAGGTGATCTGGCTCATGGGCGACCGTGGGATCCCCAGGACGTACCGCCACATGGACGGCTTCAGCTCCCACACGTACCAGTGGATCAACGCCGACGGCGACCGGTTCTGGGTGCGCTACCACTTCAAGACCAACCAGGGCGTGGACTTCCTCACGCAGGCCGACGCCGACAGCCTGGCGGGCTCCGACCCGGACCTGCACCGCAAGGACCTGTTCGACGCGATCGCCGCCGGCGACTTCCCGTCGTGGTCGTTCGAGGTGCAGATCATGCCGTTCGAGGAGGCGGCGTCGTACCGCTTCAACCCGTTCGACCTCACCAAGACGATCTCGCAGAAGGACTACCCCCGTCGCAAGGTCGGCACGCTCACGCTGAACAAGAACCCGGAGAACTTCTTCGCGCAGATCGAGCAGGCGGCGTTCGAGCCGAGCAATCTCGTGCCGGGGGTCTACGTCAGCCCGGACAAGATGCTGCTCGGCCGGGTCTTCTCCTACGCGGACACGCACCGCTACCGGATCGGCACGAACTACGCCCAGCTCCCGGTGAACGCCCCCCACGCGCCGGTGCACTCGTACTCCAAGGAGGGCGCGATGCGGTACGCCTGGGCCGACCCGTCGGTGCCGGTGTACGCACCGAACTCCTACGGCGGCCCCGAGGCGGATCCGCAGTACGTCGACGGGAAGGGCTGGCCTGCGGCCGGGGAGCAGATCCGCGCTCCGTACGAGCTCCACCCCGAGGACGACGACTTCGGCCAGGCCGGGACGCTGGTGCGCGAGGTGATGGACGACGCTGCACGGGCACGCCTCGTCAGCAACATCGCAGGTCACCTCGCCGACGGCGTGACCGACGAGGTGCTGGCCCGGGTCTGGACGTACCTCGGCAACGTCGACACGGAGCTGGCCAAGGCCGTCGAGTCCGAGCTGGCGTCGCTGAAGAACGGCGGCTGAGCTGCGGTCGCTGCCCGGGCCGGCGCCGACGCGCAGGCGGTGCCGGTACGCTGAGCGCGGACGGCCGGTGATGCCGGTCACGCCGCCCGCGACTCTCGGAGAGGAACACCGATGCCCCGCTCGGTCCGCACCCGCCGCCTGATCGTCGCAGCCGCTGCGACCCTCGCTCTCGCCGGATGCGGCGCGAACCATCCCGGGGACGCGACGGTGGTCGGGTCGGCGCAGTTCGCGATGAGCGACCTCGACCGCCTCGCGGACGCCGGCTGCCTGTTCCTCGGGACCCAGGCGGCGGCTCAGGGCGCTCAGGCACCGGACCCCGGTTCGGTGCGCAGCCTCGTGGCCGCGCAGGAGATGCAGCTGCAGGCCGCGCGGTCGCTCGCGGCCGAGGACGGCATCGAGCTCGAGCCGTCCGCGTACGCGATCGACCCCGCCCAGGTCACGCAGATCGACGACACGTTCGGCTCCGACGCCGACGACATCCTCGAGCTGCTCGAGAAGGACTACGAGAACGTCGCCCTCCGTTCGGCGATCGGCGAGCAGGAGCTCGGCGTCGACACCACCGCCGAGAACCAGCAGCAGGTGCAGCAGGCCGGCGCCGAGGCGGTCGCGGCCGAGCTCGAGCGGCTCGACCCCGCGGTCGATCCCCGTCTGGGAGTGTCCGACTCCGCGGAGATCGTCGGTGGCACCGGGTCGCTGTCGGTCGCCCAGGTCGCGGCGGACCCGGCGGAGACCGGCGAGCCGTGCCAGGGTGTGGAGCCGACTGAGTGAAGATCCTCGTCACCAGCCCACGGGTCGCTCCGGGCCTGCTGACGTACGCCGCCTGGCGGGCACTGGACGCCGCGACCGACGTGGTCGCGATCGACGAGGACGACCCCACGTACCAGGCCCTGGTGGCGGCCGGGCTGCCCGTCCGGGTCGTGACGGATCCGCTCGTCGCGCAGCCGGACACGGGCGGTGACGCAGGCACCGTGTGGCTGGCGCCGGCCGGGGACGTCGACTGGGCCCGCGACCTCGCGTCCCGCCTGGTCGCCTCCGGAACGCAGACCGACGAGATCGAGGTCGTCTTCGGCTCGTACGACGTCCCCGGTGCTCGCCTGCTCGACCTCGTCGAGGTGATGGACCGGCTGCGGCTCGAGTGCCCGTGGACCCGCGAGCAGACCCACGCCTCGCTGCAGCAGTACCTGCTCGAGGAGGCGTACGAGGTGCTGGACGCGCTCGACCGCGGCGCGACGGACGAGCTGCGCGAGGAGCTCGGCGACCTGCTGATGCAGGTCGTGTTCCATGCCGCGGTCGCGGCCGGTCGCGGCCCCACGGACGACGGTTGGGACATCGACGACGTCGCCGCCGGGATCGTCGAGAAGCTCGTGCGCCGCAACCCGCACGTCTTCGGGGACGTCGACGTGGCTGACGCCGCGGAGGTCGACGCGAACTGGCAGCGGCTGAAAGCCACCGAGAAGCCTCGCGCCTCGGTGCTCGACGGGATCGCCCCGACGTTGCCCGCGCTCGCGTACGCCGACAAGGTCGTCTCCCGGCTCGAGCGCGACGGGGCGCCCGTCTCCGCCGACGGCGACGCGCTCGCCGACCGGCTGCTCGCTCTGGTGCTGCAGGCGCGGGCCGAGGGCCGCGACGCCGAGCAGGAGCTGAGACGGCGCGTGAACGAGCTCGTCGCGGGCCGCTGAGCCGACCCTTCCCGGCGTGGCGCTGCGCGTCGGTCGGCCGGAACGGGTCCACTAGGGTGGGGACGACACAGCCCGTCCTTCCCAAGGAGTCCTAGTGGCAAGCATCGAAGCTGTCGGAGCACGAGAGATCCTCGACTCACGCGGCAACCCCACCGTCGAGGTCGAGATCGCCCTCGACGACGGGACGATCGCGCGCGCCGACGTGCCGTCGGGTGCCTCGACCGGCCAGTTCGAAGCGGTGGAGCTGCGTGACGGCGGTGACCGGTACGGCGGCAAGGGCGTGCAGCAGGCCGTCGACGCGGTCAACGATACGATCCACCCCGAGATCCTCGGCCTGGACGCCGACGAGCAGCGCTACCTCGACCAGACGCTGATCCGGCTCGACACGACCCCGAACAAGGCCCAGCTCGGCGCGAACGCCATCCTCGGTGTGTCGCTCGCCGCAGCCCGAGCCGCGGCGGACTCGGCCGGCCTGCCGCTGTTCCAGTACGTCGGTGGTCCCAACGCTCACGTGCTCCCGGTCCCGATGATGAACATCCTCAACGGCGGTGCGCACGCCGACACCGGGGTCGACATCCAGGAGTTCATGATCGCCCCGATCGGAGCCGACTCGTTCCGTGAGGCGCTGCGCCAGGGCGTCGAGGTCTACCACGCGCTCAAGTCGGTGCTGAAGAAGGAAGGCCTGGCGACCGGTCTCGGCGACGAGGGCGGTTTCGCCCCCGACCTGGCGAACAACCGTGCCGCGCTCGATCTGATCGCGAAGGCCGTCGAGTCGACCGGTCTGAGCCTCGGCACCGACATCGCGCTCGCGCTCGACGTGGCGGCCTCGGAGTTCCACGGCGACGACGGCTACACGTTCGAAGGCTCGGTCCGCACCTCCGAGGACATGTCGGCGTACTACGCCGAGCTCCTCGACGCGTACCCGATCGTCTCGATCGAGGACCCCCTCGACGAGGAGGACTGGGCCGGCTGGAGCGCGCTGACCGCGTCGCTCGGTGCCCGGACCCAGCTCGTGGGCGACGACCTGTTCGTGACGAACTCCGAGCGGCTCCAGCGCGGGATCGACGAGGCGTCGGCGAACGCGCTCCTGGTCAAGGTCAACCAGATCGGCACCCTGACCGAGACCCTGGACGCCGTCGAGCTGGCGCACCGCAACGGTTTCCGCTGCATGATGAGCCACCGCTCGGGGGAGACCGAGGACACGACGATCGCCGACCTCGCCGTCGCGACGAACTGCGGCCAGATCAAGACCGGCGCACCGGCGCGCTCGGAGCGGGTGGCGAAGTACAACCAGCTGCTCCGGATCGAGGAGCTGCTCGACGACGCCGCGACGTACGCCGGTCGTTCGGCGTTCCCGCGCCACCAGGGCTGAGCGGTGCCGCCGACGTCGCGACGGACCTCGACCAGCCGCCCGGCCAACCGGCCGGCGGGGACTCGGTCGCGTCCGTCCGCGGCGTCGTCGGCGAGGCGCACGGCGCCGGAGCAGCAGTCGGCGTCCGCGCCGGAGCGGCGCACGCCACGGTTGACCCGCCGGATGGCGGTGCTGCTCCTCGTCCTGCTCGTGCTCGCGATCTCGTACGCCTCGAGCCTGAAGGCCTGGCTCCAGCAGCGTGACGCCCTCGCGGCGGCTCATGCCCGGATCGACGCCTCGACCGAGGCGATCGCGGAGCTCGAGAAGCAGAAGGCGCGCTACGACGACCCCGAGTTCGTCGAGCAGCAGGCCCGCTCCCGCTTCGGCTGGGTGATGCCGGGCGAGGTCGGGTTCACCGTGCTCGGGGCCGACGGCGAACCGGTCGGTGACGCCCCGGAGCTCACTGCCCCGACGAGTACCGAGGACGAGGGCGGTCCGGTCTGGTGGAACCGGCTCTGGTCGTCGGTCGAGACCGCGGGGGACGTCCCCGGGACGGAGGACGCGCCCACGACGACGAGCGGATCCGGCGGCGTCGTCAAACCCCAGGACCACGAGGAGTGACGTGAACCCCGGTGCCGAGCCCGGCGACCTGTCCCCCCGCGGCGGTGAGCAGGCCGGCGACGCGAGCGGAGTCGCGCAGGCCGACCTGGACGCCATCGCCGGCATGCTCGGCCGTGCCCCGAGGGGTGTCGTCGCGGTCATGAGTCGATGCCCGTCCGGACACCCGAACGTCGTCAAGACGTTGCCGCGGCTGCCCGACGGGACCCCGTTCCCGACGCTGTACTACGTGGTCTGCGACCGGCTGAACGGCCGGATCGGGACGCTCGAGGCGTCCGGCCTGATGCGCGAGATGAGTGAGCGTCTCGAGACCGACGCGGCGCTGGCCGCGGACTACCGTGCGGCTCACGACCGCTATCTCGCCGAGCGTCGCGCGCTCGGTGCCGTGCCGGAGATCGACCACGTCACCGCCGGCGGGATGCCCGACCGCGTGAAGTGCCTGCACGTGCTCGTCGGGCAGTCCCTCGCGAGCGGTCCGGGCGTGAACCCTCTGGGCGACGAGGCGGTCGCGTACCTCGGGGACTGGTGGTCGGGCACCCCGTGCGCTCCGGCGGCTGACGGACCTGGGAGCGCCGGATGACCCGGGTGGCCGCGATCGACTGCGGCACGAACTCGATCCGGCTCCTGATCGCCGACCTGGGCGACGACGGTACCGCCCAGGACGTCGTCCGCCGGATGGAGATCGTCCGGCTCGGCTACGGCGTGGACCGCACCGGGCGCCTCGACGACGCTGCCCTCGACCGGACCTTCGCCGCGTGCGACGCCTACGCAGCCCAGATCTCCGAGTACGGCGCCGAGCGGTTGCGGTTCGTCGCGACGTCGGCCACCCGTGACGCCTCCAACGCCGCTGACTTCGCGGCGGGCGTGCAGGAGCGGCTCGGCGTGGCGCCCGACGTCGCCTCGGGCGCGGAGGAGGCGGCGCTGTCGTTCGCGGGCGCCGCGCGTGACCTGCCCGACGTGGATCAGCCGGTGCTCGTGATCGATCTCGGCGGCGGCTCGACGGAGCTGATCGTCGGTCGTGACGGCCGGGCCGAGGGCGCGTTGTCGCTGGACGTCGGTTCGGTCCGGATGACCGAGCGGCACCTGCGCGACGACCCTCCGACGCTGGGGGAGATCGAGTCCTGCGCCGCCGACGTCGACGCTGCGCTCGACGGCGTCGAGCTGGAGCTGGGCGCGGTCCGGACGGTCGTCGGCGTCGCCGGCACCATCACCACGGTCGCGGCCGCCGCCCTGGACCTCGCGGAGTACGACTCCGAGCGGATCCACCACGCGCGCCTGTCGGTGTCGCGGGTCCGGCAGGTCGGGGCGCAGATCCTCGCCGCCACGGTCGAGCAGCGGCGATCCTGGCCGTACATGCACCCCGGCCGGGCCGACGTGATCGGTGGCGGTGCGCTCGTGCTCGACCGCGTCCTCGAGCGGACCGGCGTCGCCGAGATGATCGTGTCCGAGCACGACATCCTCGACGGGATCGCCTGGTCCCTCCTCTGACCGCGAGACGCCCGTGGCGGGGCCGCGATTTGCCCGTGGCGGGGGTCGCGAGGTCAGGCGCCGATGACGGTCGGGCCGCGCGACGCCCAGACCGCGCCGAGGATCCCGTCGAGCACGTGCGCCCGGTCGAACTGCAGCGCGTACGAGCGTGCCGCCTCCCGCCGCTGCGTCCGATCGTCGGGTCCGCTGCGCAGCACGAGGTCGTCGAGCGCCGCAGCGATCGCGTCGGGATCCTCGACACCGACGATCGTCGCGTGGTCGCCCACCGCCTCGCCGATCCCGCCGGTCAGCGTGGTGATCACGCCGCCCGCGCCGGCGAGCATCGCCTCGGTGAGCGCGATCCCGAACGTCTCGACGAACTCGGGGCGCGGCTTGCTGGGCAGCACGAACGCCGCGCTCCCCGCCATCAGGTACGGCTTCTCGTCGTCGTCCACGTCGTCGAGGAACGTGATCCGGTCCGCTGCCGGCGACGCCGCCGCGTACGCCCGCAGCTCGGCCGCCTCGGGCCCGCGACCTGCGATCACCAGGCGTGTCGTCGCCGCCGTCCCGCTGCGCGCGAACCCGTCGATCAGGTCGTCGACACCCTTCGCCGCGGCGAGCCGGGACAGGAAGAACACGTACCCGTCCCGCTCGAGACCCCGAGCCGCGAGCGCGGCGTCGACGTCGGCCGGATCGAGGTCGGTGTACGCGCGGGTGTCGATGGCGGGGTAGGAGATCCGGATCCGCTGGGCGCACCGGCTCGCGTACCGCGTGCCGTGCCGTGCGTCGACCTCACGGGCGCACTCGAGCACGAGGTCGCGGGTGTACTCCGAGACGGCGAGGCACACGTCGTTGGCGAGGTACGTCGACAGCACCTGCGCCGCGGCGCCGAACCGGTCGGCCTCGATGCAGCCGCGCACGACGTTCGTCACGTCGGAGCCGACCGCCTCGGCGACGGTCGTGACGTCGACCGGCAGACCGGTGGACCGTGCGATCCGGACGGCGTCGGTGACCGCGAACGTGTGCGGGCTGAGGTAGAGCGACATCGCCACGGTCGGCACTCCGTCGGTGAACAGCTCGACCAGTCGTCCGGTCAGCCCGGCGAGGTAGCGTCCGTCGGGAACCCGCGCGTCTCCCACGGGGTCGGGGCGCTCCACGGTGATGCCCGGGGAGTACGGCATCACCGTCTCGAGCGGCTTGAGCGGCAGGCCCGCAGCCTCGAGACGCTCGATCGGCCAGGTGACGATCCGGACGTCGGTGAAGCCCCGCACGAGGGCGGCCTCGGCGAGGTTGCGGGCCTCGCCGGAGTGTCCGCAGATCACCGGGTCGGCACGGACGACGATGACGAGACGGTACGGGTGGGTGTTCATCGCGTTCCTCCGTGGGTGTGGGTGGTGTGCGGCGGGTCTCAGGTGGCGCGGCAGGTCAGAGCGGCACGTCGGCCGAGGGGCCGACGACGTCCTCGCGTCGGGTCCCGGCCGGGAACGACGGCGGTCGGTGCTCGGGTGCCTGGCCCCACCGGCTCGGCTCGGGTCCGAGCTCGATCAGGAGCCGGCCACCGCGGTGCAGCCGCGCCCCGTCCAGCCAGGTGCGCTCCAGGGGACGGCCGTCGAGGTAGGCCTCCTGGACGTACTGCGGGGGCGTGTCCGGGCCGGGCTCGGCGAACCCGGTCGTCTCGATCTCGAGGTCGGCGCCGGCGAGGTGGATCGTCGCGGCCTCGAAGGCGGGTGCGCTCACCAGGAACAGACTCTGCCCGGCCACCGGGAACAACCCGAGCGACGCCCACACGTACCACGACGACAGCCCGCCGGAGTCGTCGTTCCCCGCGAGCCCGCCCGCGCCCGTACCGAAGCACTGGTGCACGGCGGCGTGGACGACCTCGGCGGTACGGTCCGGACGCCCGGCGTAGTGGTACGCCCAGGGTGCCTCCATGTCGGGCTCGTTGTTCAGGCCCTCGAACCGCGCCAGCGCGTAGCCCGCCGCCATCTCCTCGACGCCCGGACGCGGCCCCGGCTGGACGACCGGCGCCGCGCCGTACCCGAAGAACCGGTCGAGCATCGCGACGAACGCGTCGTCTCCGCCGACCAGGGCGATCCGGGCGGCCATGTCGTGCAGCAGGCGGAACGAGTAGTTCCACTTGCCGCCTTCGTAGTACGTGGAGTCGAGCAGCAGCCCGGTCGTCGGGTCGAACGCGTTCGTCCAGCCCCCGGCGTACTGCGCGAGCTCGGCCGCGAGCGTCTTGTCGCCGACGTGCTCTGCGACGAGCTGGGTGCACCAGTAGCCGAACGCGAGGTCGAGGGTGTGGCTGACGGGGTGGGCGAGGCCGCGCAGCAGGTAGTCCTCGCCGTACGCCCGCCGCAGGTCGTTGTGCATGTGCACGAGGGCCCAGTCCCAGTCCATCCCCGGCAGCCCGAGGGTGCAGAGGTCGGCGAGGAAGGTCTGGGCGAGGGCGCTCGCCTGGCGCGAGAACACGTCGGCGCCGCGGGCCATCCTGTAGCCGATCGGGAGGTTGCCCTCCTCCTCGCAGACGTGGATCAGCGCGGTCGCCAGCTCGACGGCCCGTTGGGGTGCCAGCGTCGTGAGCAGCGGGAGCTGGGTGCGGTAGATGTCCCACATCGTGCAGACGTCGAACGCGAACGGTCCGTCCGACGGCCGGAACGGGCTCTCGTCCGGCGCGAGGCACGGCTTGATCAGGGCGTGGTACAGCGCGGTCTCGAACACCGTCGTCCGGTCGGGATCGGCGCAGGTCACGTCGATCCGCCCGAGGTGGTCGTCCCACGCGCGGGTGGTCTCCTCGCGGCGCCGGGTGTACGAGGTGCGGCTGGGGCCGCAGTCGGCGACGAGGTTCGCCTGGGCCTGCTCGGAGCCGCGCAGCGAGAACCCGAGCCGCACCTCGACGGTCTGCTCGGCGGTGGTCGGCCCCGCCCACATCACACCGAACGGGCGCAGCGTCGTCGCGCGGATGTCGTCGAAGTCGAGCCGGCTGCCTCCCGCCATCAGCCGGCGGTCGTACCAGAGCATCTGCCGCCACCGCTGCGCGTCGCACTCCACGTGGACCGCGAGGGGTGCGCCCTCGACCACGAGCTCCCCGCGCGCCTCGCCCGGCTCGACGGTCTCCAGGTGGGCGCGCAGCGGCACGGTCGCGCCGTACGGGATGGAGAGCCCGCCGAGGGAGAGGTCGATGACGATCCGGGCGTCGTGGTGCGCGGGGAACGTGTAGCGGTGCACGGCGCTCTTCGGGCCGACGGTGATCTCGCACCGCACCCCGGACTCCAGCGTCGTCTCGTACCAGCCCGCGCCGGCGCGCTCGTCGTGCAGCGTCCAGGTCCGTCCGAGCGCGTCCAGCGGCTCGAGCATCGGGGTGACCCGGAGGTAGTTGTAGTACTTGCGGATCGCGCCGGTCCCGGACTGCTGGAAGTGGGTGAAGCCGGATGCGGCCTGGTCGTCGAGGAACGCGACCGGCACGCCCTCCGTACTGAGGTCGTAGCGGCCGTAGCCGGTCGGGTACGCCCCGGAGTACGCACAGGCGGAGACCATCCCGAGCGGGTAGCAGGCGCCGGGATGGGTGTTGCCGACCTGCGGCTTCGGCCACCACCAGGTGGCGGCGATCCCGGTGCGCCCGGGCAGCGCGGTGGCCTCGGTCCCGATGAAGGGGTCGACGCTCATCGGCACCTCCTCCCGGTGCTCGTTTCCAGGACGGTACGGACGGCAGGTGTCGGCAGGGTTTCGGGCGGGTGACAGCTCCGTCCCGTCCCCGATTCGTCGAGTTCGGGCGTGATCGTGGCCTCCGATTCACGCCGCAACTCGACGAATCGCGCTCGGGGCGCGTGGCTAGGCTGGTGGTGTGGCTGCTCGGACCGGATTCACCTCGCCCGTGACGCCGGGGTCGGGATGGCCGGACGACCCGGCGACCGCCCGTACGCCCGTCGCCGCCGACGCCGATGCGGTCGCGCGGCTGAGCGACGTCGGCCGTGACCTGGCCGAGCTCGACGCCCGCGTCTCGGTGTGCCGTGCCTGCCCGCGGCTGGTCGACTGGCGCGAGGACGTCGCGGTGACGAAGCGGCGCGCGTTCGCGGACGAGTCCTACTGGGGCCGCCCGATCCCGGGCTGGGGCGACGCCGCACCGCGGTTCCTGGTCGTCGGCCTGGCGCCGGCGGCGCACGGCGGCAACCGGACCGGCCGGATCTTCACCGGGGACCGGTCCGGCGACTGGCTCTTCGCCTCGCTGCACCGGGTCGGCCTCGCAGTGCAGGAGACCAGTACGCACGCCGGCGACGGGCAGCGGCTGCTCGGTGGCCGTATGGTCGCGGCGGTACGGTGCGCTCCGCCGGCGAACAAACCGACCGTCGCTGAACGGGACACCTGTGCACCCTGGTTGGAGGAGGAGATCCGTCTGGTCGAGCCGTCGGTGCGGGCGATCGTGGCGCTGGGGGCGTACGGCTGGGAGGCCACCCTGCGGACGTTCGCCTCGCTCGGCGTCGACGTCGGGCGGCCGCGTCCGCGGTTCGGCCACGGGGCGGAGACAACACTCCCGAAACGTTCGGGCGGTACGGTCACCCTCCTCGGGTGTTTCCACCCGAGCCAGCAGAACACGTTCACAGGGCGGCTGACCGAGCCGATGCTCGACGCCGTCATGACACGCGCGAAGGAGGTCAGTGATGACTGAGGACACCACCATCCGCACCGACGCCCCGGGCGTCGCGGGGCGGCTCGTCGAGCTGCTCACGCAGGTCTACGGTGCGGCGCCCCCGGTGACGGTGACCGCCTGGGACGGGTCCCGGGTCGAGGCCGACAGCGTGTCGGGGATCACCATCCACGTCGAGTCGCGTCGTACGGTGCGGCGCCTGGTGTGGTCGCCCGGGCAGGAGGGGATCGCCAAGGCGTACATCGCCGGCGAGCTCACCGTCGAGGGTGACCTGGAGACCGCCGTCCGGCTGATGCGGGACTACGTCGACCATGCGTCGGCGAAGCAGTCGCTGGAGGCGGCAGATCGGCGCGAGGTGCTGCGCCTGACGGTCCAGCTGGGTGCGGTCGGCCCCGCGCTGCGATCGCCGTCGGAGCCGCTGGACGCGGTGACCGGCTACCTCGACGTGCCCGCGCAGATCCGCAGCGAGCTCCCGACCGGCCTCGCGGACGCGATCGTCGGTCCGCAGCCCGCGAGCGGGGACGCCCGGACCGAGGTCGTCTACACCCACCCGGACCCGCTCAGCGCGGCGGTCGCGCGGTGGGAGAGCGAACACCTCGTCGTCGACGCGGTGCGCGAGATCGGTGCGTCCGAGCGGACCCGGCTGCGCGAGATCGGCCGGCGTCTCGACCGGCATCTCGCCGCGGTCGTCGCAGAGGTCGGCGAGCAGCACGCGCGGATGTGGAAGGTCTCGCTCGTGCTCGTCGGCGACAACCTCGAGCGCGGGCTGGTCCGGGCCTACGAGATCACGGGGACGACGGCGCTGGACTGATCCGGTCGGCCTCCGTCGCCGGTCGGTCGTAGAAGCCTCGCTACCTCGCGACCAGTCGACCGGTCGTGGCGTACGCGGTGGAGCACGAGCTGCCCGGCCTTCGGCGCGCCGTCGACCAGCTCCGAGTCCGTCTCGGCGACGACGGTGGTGCGTCACAATGACGTGCACGCTCCCGTAGCCCAACCGGCAGAGGCGGACGGCTTAAAACCGTCACAGTGTGGGTTCGACCCCCACCGGGAGCACGCGGCCCGCGTAGCCTCGGAGGCGCCCCGACCGACAGGAGCGCCCGTGTCCGTGCCGAACCCGTTCGAGCAGCTCGCCGTGTCCGACCTGCGCAGGCGCTCCAGCCTGAAGTGGAGCCTGTTCGAGCCGGACGTCCTCCCGCTCTGGGTCGCCGAGATGGACGCGCCGCTGGCCGAGCCGGTGGTCCGCGTGCTGACGGACGCCGCGGTGCGCGGGGATGTCGGCTACCCGTACGGTCCTGCGTACGCCGAGGCGTTCGCGGACTTCGCGGCGCGACGCTGGGGCTTCGACGGCGTCGAGGTCACGCGGACCGCCCTGGTGCCGGACGTGATGAACGGTGTGCGAGAGGCGATCCGTCTGGTCACCGGCCCAGGGGACGCGGTCGTGGTCAGTCCACCGGTCTACCCGCCGTTCTTCGCCTTCGTCGCCCATGCCGAGCGCCGCGTGGTCGAAGCGCCGCTGGGAGCAGACGGGCGGCTCGATCTCGACGCGCTCGAGATCGCCTTCGACGCGGCGACGCGTGCGCCGGGGACGCGCGGCTCGTCGACCGGCGGTCGGCGGCGCGCGGCGTACGTCCTGTGCAACCCGCACAACCCGACCGGCGTCGCACACACCCGCTCGGAGCTCGAGGCCGTGGCGGCGCTGGCGGAGCGGTACGGGGTGCGGGTGGTCGCCGACGAGATCCACGGCCCGCTCGTGCTGTCCGGTGCGACGTTCGTCCCGTTCCTGTCGGTCGAGGGGGCGGAGAGCGCGTTCGTGGTCACCTCGGCGTCGAAGGCCTGGAACCTCGCGGGCGCGAAGGCCGGTCTGCTGATCGCCGGGCCTGGCGCAGTCGCCGATCTGGCGCGCCTGCCGGAGGTCGTCGCGCACGGAGCGAGCCAGCTCGGCGTCGTCGCGCACACGGCGGCGCTGCGCGACGGCGGGCCGTGGCTCGATGCCGCGATCGGCGGGCTGGAGGGCACCCGCTCGCTGCTCGCCGACCTGCTCGCGACCCGGCTTCCGCAGGTCCGGTGGCGTCGCAGCGAGGCGACCTACCTGGCCTGGTTGGACGTGTCCGCGCTCGATCTCGGCGGCGAGCACCCGGAGGGGCCCGCCGCCGAGATCCTCGAGCGGGGACGCGTCGCGCTCAACTCCGGCGTGCCGTTCGGGACCGGCGGTGCGGGACACGTCCGGTTGAACTACGCGACGTCGGCGGGTGTGCTGACCGAGGCCGTCGAGCGGGTCGCCGCACTGGTCGACTGAGCGCGGACCGACAACCCGGACCGTCCCAGCGTGAGCAGTGCGAGCCCGGCGATCAGCCACGTCGCCAGCACGACGAGTGCACCCGCGGAACCCGCGCCGTCGAAGAAGGCCGCCGACCGCACGGCTGCGACGCCGGCGCCGACCGGCATGAGCTGACCGAGCTCGCCCCACGGCTGCGGCACCATCTGCGGCGCGGTCGCGGCTCCCGAGAGCGGGTTGGCGACGAGGACCAGCATCAGCACGCCGAGGCCGGCGCCGGGCCGGCCGAGCACCGCGCCGAGCCCGGCGACCGTCGCCGTGACGGAGCCGACGAGCAGCGCGACGACGCCCGTGGTCGCGACCAGCCCACCGTCGAGGACGCCGATCGCGGTGAGCACGAGCGGTGCGACGACACCGCACGTCAGTGCGATCCCGCCGACGGCGGCGAGCCGGGCCGCGCGGGTGTGCAGGAACGCGAACACCGCGATGCCGCCGAGCGCGCTGGTGAGGACGAGCGGGAGCGTCCCCGCCGCGAGCCCGGCGCCGGTCGGATCGCCGGACGGCGTCGGCACGACGTCGGTGACGGGCACGGTCGAGCTCTGGTCGGAGAGCTCGGCCGCCGTGGACCGCATCGCCTGGGCCACGGCCGGGCTGGCCGCAGAGGCGACCAGCACCTCGGGCCCGTCGGGGGAGACCACCACGGCGGCGAGGACGTCGCGGTCCTCGATCGCGCTCCGGGCGGCCGCCGCGTCGTCGACCGTACGGACGTCGAACGCCGATGTGCCGTCGTCGCGCCCCGGCACGGCGGCGAGGCGATCCGCGACCGGCGCCGCTGCCTCTGCGGGCCCGGCGACCGCGATCGGGACCTCGCGGGGCCCGGACTCGGCTGCGGGCCAGGCGAACGCGAGCAGGAAGAGCGCCTGGACCGCGGCGATCCCCACGACGATCCCGAGGACCTTGCGTAGCTGGTCGGACATGATCCCTCCAAAAGAACGGGCATTCGTTTTATAGGAACCACCATGCGCTCGTGCGTCGCGCGTGTCAAGAAGGAATGTTCGTTCTATCCTCGACCCATGCCACGCGTGACCGAGGAGCATCGTGAGCGTCGGCGCCGGCAGATCCTGGACGCTGCGCGCCGGTGCTTCGCGCGTCAGGGCTTCCACCAGACCTCCATGAGCGACCTGCTCGCGGAGTCGGGGCTGTCGGCCGGCGCGTTCTACGGCTACTACCGATCGAAGTCCGAGCTCGTCGCCGCGGTCGCGGACGACGCCGTCGGCGGCGTGCTCGGCCTGATCACGCCGCTGGCGCACCGCGATCCGCCCCTGCCGGTCCGCGACTTCGTCCGCGAGGCGCTGCGCGCCACCGACGCGTACGCGTTCGGACCGGACGGCGTCGCGCGTCTGGCGCCGCAGGTGTGGTCGGAGGCCGTACGCGATCCCGTCGTGGCGGCGGCGCTGGAGACGCGGTACAGGCAGGTCATCGACGTCGTCGCCGAGGTGGTCCGCCACGACCAGGTCGCCGGCCGGATCGACGAGCAGGCGGACGCGGCCGAGGTCGCCGCGGTCCTGCTGAGCACGATCATGGGCTACCTGCTCCAGCGCCTGCTGTTCGCGAGCGTCGACGCGGACCCGTACGCCGCCGCACTGGCTGCGATCACAGGCGCGAGAGGGGGTCCGGGCACAGGGGCGGTCCGGTAGGGTTGAGCCTGACGGACGCACACACGCCCGCCCCCCGTACGGAGGATCGATGAGAAGCAGCAACCCCGTCTTCACCCGCAGCGAGGAGTTCAACCGGACCACCGCTGCTCCGGTCGCGAGCGACCCGAGCACCTGGCAGGTCGGCCAGCCCACGCAGACCGACGGGTACGGCACGCCGGGCGGGGGTGGCTACGACACGCCGACCGGCACCGCCGACCGGATGACGATCGACTCGGTCGTCATGCGGACCGCGATCACGTTGTTCCTGGTGTTCGCCTCGGCCGCCGTCACCTGGTTCATGCTCGGTGACGTGCTCGCCGACGAGGCAGCGCTCGGACGGGCCTTCGCGTTCGCCACCGGCGGCGCGATCATCGGCTTCGTCCTGGCGATGGTCAACTCCTTCAAGAAGGTGATCAGCCCCGCCCTCGTGATGGCGTACGCCGTGGTCGAGGGCGTGTTCGTCGGGGCCCTGTCGAAGGTGCTCTCGTCCTACGTCGGAGACGCGACGATCGTGGCGCAGGCCGTTCTCGGCACCGTCGCGGCCTTCGCCGGCACGCTGTTCGTCTACAAGTTCTTCAACATCCAGGTGACCCCGAAGTTCCGCCGGGGCGTGACCGCGGCGCTGTTCGGGTTCGTCGCGGTCCTGCTGCTCAACTGGATCCTGAGCTTCTTCAACGCCGACTTCGGGCTCCGCGACTTCTCGACCCTCGGCCTGCTGGTCAGCGGTGTGGCGGTCCTGCTCGGTGTGCTGTGCCTGATCCTCGACTTCGACTTCGTCGAGAAGGGCGTCGCGGCCGGGCTGCCGGAGCGCGAGTCCTGGCGGGCCGCGTTCGGACTGACCGTCACGCTGATCTGGCTGTACATCGAGATCCTGCGCATCCTCGCGATCCTGCGCGGCGACAACTGACGCCACCGCATCTCGCACGTTCGGCGAGGCCCCCGCGACCACCACGGTCGTGGGGGCCTCGCCGCGTCTGCGGTCAGGGTCGTGCGGGTCGCCGCTACCGGACCACGACGCATGCGCCTGCGTTCGGTCCGCATCCACGGAGGTGCCTGCGTTCGGTACCCGGAGCCGGTTCGAGTGCAGGCATCTCCGCGCGCGGGGCCGTTCGTCTCAGCGGCGGCGGACCCGGATCGCGGCCCAGCGGCCACGCGGCCCGCGGTCCGACCCGGCGACCTCGGTACGCGAGACCTCGGTCCCCGCGCGGTCCACGGCCTCGGCGGCCGCGAACGACACCGGGAGGACGACTCCCTCGGGGTAGGTGGCGGTCTCCTCGTCGTCGTCCCACACGCCGATCGCGGCCGCGACCGACGGCAGCATCGCATGCACCATCGACGCGTAGCCCACCGCTGAGGGGTGGAACCGGTCGTCGCCGAACAGCTCGGTCGGTGCCCGCCAGAAGGTCTGCTGGAGCAGGTCCGACAGCGACACCGCACGTCCTCCGGCCTCGAGCACGGTGATCATCTGCGCGGCGGCGAGCCGGCGGCTGACCTGACGCGCCAGAGCCCGCAGCGGCTGCGGGAGCGGGCGTACGGTCCCGAGGTCCGGGCAGGTCCCGACGACGACCTCGCACCCGGCCTCGCGCAACGTGCGGACCGCCTCCGACAGCTCACCGACAGCGGCCGGGACGCGGTTGGCATGGGTGACGTCGTTCGCACCGATCACCAGGGCCGCGACGTCGGGCCGCGCGACGAGGCCCTTGTCCACCTGCGCGGCGAGGTCGGCGGAGACGGCTCCGACGACGGCCTCGCTGGTGACCCGGACGGGGCGCTGCGCGATCTGCGACAGGCCGGCCCCGAACAGTGCCGGCGGGGTGTCCTCGGCCCGCGTCATCCCGTAGCCGACCCCGGTCGAGTCGCCGAGCATGAGGAAGGAGATCTCCCGGCCCGGCAGCTGCGCGCCGTACACGCCGTCCGGCGAGGGCGGCCGGTCGTCGGTGATCCCGATCTCCCGGCGGGCCCATCCGGCCTGCCACTTCAGGAGACCGAAGGCGCCTCCGCCGAGCAGGCCGAGCCCGCCCCCACCGAAGAGGGCTGCCGTTGCCATCCTGCGTGCCGCGCGTGCTCGGGCCATCGTCCTGCTCCCACCATCCTCGTCCGTCCTAGACTGCGAAGCGTGGACTACGCTAACGCGCTTCTGGATCTGGTCGGAGACACACCGCTGGTGAAGCTGCGTCGGGTGACCGACGACGCACCGGGCCTCGTGCTCGCGAAGGTCGAGTACCTCAATCCCGGCGGCAGCGTGAAGGACCGGATCGCGACCCGGATGGTCGAGGCGGCCGAGGCCTCCGGGGAGCTTCGGCCCGGCGGCACGATCGTCGAGCCGACGAGCGGCAACACCGGTGTCGGGCTCGCGATGGTCGCGCAGGAGAAGGGCTACCACTGCATCTTCGTGTGCCCCGACAAGGTGAGCGAGGACAAGCGCAACGTGCTCCGTGCCTACGGCGCGGAGGTGGTCGTGTGTCCGACCGCCGTCCCGCCGGAGCACCCGGACTCGTACTACTCGGTCTCCGACCGTCTGGTGGAGGAGACCGAAGGGGCCTGGAAGCCGAACCAGTACGCCAACGTGAACAACCCGGAGGCGCACTACGAGACCACCGGCCCGGAGGTGTGGAAGCAGACCGACGGCCGCATCACCCACTTCGTCGCGGGGATCGGCACGGGCGGCACGATCTCCGGCACCGGCCGCTACCTCAAGGAGGTCAGCGACGGCCGCGTCCAGATCGTGGGGGCCGACCCGCACGGGTCCGTCTACTCCGGCGGGACCGGACGCCCGTACCTGGTCGAGGGCGTCGGCGAGGACTTCTGGCCCACGACGTACGACCGCGACATCTGCGACCGGATCATCGAGGTCAGTGACGGCGACTCCTTCGACATGACGCGCCGGATGGCGCGCGAGGAGGCGATGCTCGTCGGCGGCTCGGCCGGGATGGCGGTCGTCGCCGCCGTCCGGCTCGCACAGGAGCTCGCCGACCCCGACGCGGTGATCGTGGTGCTGCTGCCCGACGGCGGACGCGGCTACCTCACGAAGGTCTTCGACGACACGTGGATGGGTCAGCACGGCTTCCTCGCCCCGCCGCCGGGCGAGCGAACCGTCGGCGACCTGCTGCGCGGGAAGGACGGGCGTCTGCCCGATCTCGTCCACACCCATCCGCACGAGTCGGTGGCCGAGGCGGTGGCGATCCTGCGGGAGTACGGGGTGTCGCAGATGCCGGTGCTCACCGCCGAGCCGCCCGTACGGTCCGGCGAGGTGGTGGGCGCGGTGAGCGAGCGCGACCTCCTCGACCGGTTGTTCCACAAGACCGCGTCGCTCGCCGACACCGTCGAGCAGCACATGGCGCCGCCCCTGCCCGGCGTCGGCGCCGGGGAGCCGGTCGAGGACGTGCTCGCGGCGCTCGAGGACGCCGACGCGGTGATCGTGCAGGAGGACGGGTCTCCGGCGGGTGTGCTGACCCGTCAGGACCTGCTCGGGTACGTCGCCGCTCTCTGAGCGGGGCAGGTGTCGGGGCAGCGACCGGGGCTGCGTCGGGCGGCTACTCCGGCCTCGCGACCACGACGGTGTTCGAGGCGAAGCCGGTGCCGTCCCAGTCGGCGCACGTGATCAGCACGAGACGCGGAGCACCGGTGCGCCGCATGATCCGCGAGGCGCGAGCCGCGAACTCGGCCTTGTCGTAGGTGGCGACGCGCTCGGCCTCGTAGACCATCCGGGCACCCTGGGTGTCGACCTGGATCTGGTCGCCGGGAGCGACCGCCCCGAGCACGTCGAACGCCCCGTTGCCCTCGTGCACGGAGTGGCCCGCCACCACCACCCGGCCGTGGGCGGATCCCGGGCGGGCGCTCTCGTCCCACCAACCGAGGCGGGCGGCGTCGGACGGGGGCGTCAGGACGCCGTCGTGGACGGTCATGGGGTCGACGGACGCAGAGACGCCGAGCGACGGCACCCGGAGGGCCCGGGGTCGCGCCTTGCCTCGGGGTGCCTCCTCGGGGGACGCCGCCACGGGCACGTCGGTCGCCGGCGTGGTGGTCCCTCCGGCGGCGCTGGGCGTGCCGCGCTCGGCGGTGTCCGGGTCGGAGGAGTCACCGGCCGCTGTGCTGAGCAGCGACCAGGTCAGGCAGACGGCACCAGCGAGCGCCGCCGCAGCGGCGAGAAGAGCTCTCGCGCTGCGGCGGCGCCGGGTGCGTGCGTCAGGCGCGGTGGGCACCGCGTCGACGCAGGGTGAGCGTCAGACCGCCCGCACCGAACAGGAGGAGCGCACCGGCGACGCCCGCAAGCATCGCGAGCGACGTCCCGCTGGCGGGCTCGGTCGTCGTGCCGACGAGTCCGGCGTCCACGACCGACGGGGCGAGGCCGTTGTCGTCGTCGTTGTCGACCGGCACCGCCGCTGACTCCGAGGCGACGCCCTGCGAGGGGGTGGTGGTCGTCGAGGTCGGCGGGGTGGTCGCGTCCGTCGTGGGGACGGTGGTCACGTCGGTCGTCGGCGCGGTGGTCGGCTCCGTCGTCGGCTCCGTCGTCGGCTCGGTGGTCGGCTCGGTCGTCGGGGCGCTGCTCGGCGGGCTCGTCGGCGCGCTGCTCGGCGGCGTCGTCGTCGGAGCCGTCGTCGGCTCGGTGCAGTCGTCCTTCGGGGTCTCACCCTTGCCGGGCTTCTCGCCCTTCCCCTTGCCCGGGTGGCCCTTGCCCGGCTCGCCCTTGCCGGGCTCGCCCTTGCCGGGGACGCACGGCTCGTCCTTGACCGGGACGTAGCTGAGTGAGAAGTGGCTGATCGACTTGCCGCTGGAGTGGGTGAGGGTGAAGGACGCCGACGGGGGCGTGACCTCGCCCGTCTCGACGCCGGCGCCACTGTGGGTCGACCCGGCCTTCACGCAGTAGGCGGAGATCAGATAACCGTCGGGAGCCGTGACGATCAGGCTTCCGCTGTTCTCTTCGACGTCGACCTTCCCGGAGTCCAGCGGGGGGCAGACTTCCTGTCCGTTGCCCTTGGTCGGCACCGCGGCGTGGCCGGGTGCGGCGAAGGCGAGGGAGGAGACGACGATCAGCAGGCAGGCAGCAAGGAACTTCGTGACGGTGTGCACGGTCGAACGGCTCACTTCTGTGCCGGGCGAGGACGGTCGCCACATCCATCCGGCGGGGCGGGGGCGGGGGGTACGGAGGGAGCACTGCGCGGAGCGCTGCCATCCGTCGGCGACTGCACTGTTCTACCAGGTTCGCGGGGTCACGTGAAGCCGTCGTCGCGCGTCGTCGGTGAGATCGGTCGGTATGTCCGATTTCCCCATTGAGCAGGCCAAATGGGGCGATCTGGGCCAAGATGTGAGCCATTGGCCCGTACTCGGGAGACGCGGGCCACGCCTCCGGGGGGAAACGCATGAAGCAGGCTCCAGCGCCGCGTCGATCGGCGCGCACCATTGTCGCGGTCGCGGCCTCGCTGCTGCTGGTCGGGTTGCTGAGTGCCCCGTCGGTCGCCGAGGAACCGGCCGACCCCGCCGAGGCGGTCTCGACCGAGGCAGCGACCGAGACGGTGCCCCCCGACGGGCCGACCGGTGGAGCGCCCGAGGAGGCGACGGAGGACGCCGAGCAGGAACCCTCCGAGGAAGCAGCCGAGGACCCCGCGGCGCAGGCGACGCAGGAGCCGTCCGACGATGCGGACCGGCCCGACGAGGACGCGAGCGGCGAGCCGGGCGCGGACGCCACGGACGAGCCCAGCGGCGACGCGTCCGACGGTCCACCGCCACCGCCGGAAGACTCCGACGGGCCGGGGATCGGCGTCCAGTCCGTCCCGGTGCCGAGCGGCAACCAGGCGGTCATCACGGTCAAGGTCGGCGGCGACCGTACGGGCTCGGCCGCGGTGGCGCCGCTGGCCGGTGTCACGTTGCAGCTCTACAACGGCGGTGGGGGCGGATCGACGACCGCGGTGACGGACGCGTGGGCGACGTGCGTGTCCGACGCCGACGGCGACTGCTCGTTCGTCGTGCCGAACACGCAGACGAGCATCGTCGGGAACTGCTCGACGGGCCTCGGTGCGGGCGCCAACTGCGACCGGCGCTTCTGGGTCGTGCAGACGGGCGTCCCGTCCGGCTGGTATGCCAACGACGAGCTTCGTACGGGTGGTTCCTCCCAAGCTACGTCGTACGAGTTCCGGACCGGCACGACCTTGCGCGCAGGAAACACCTACAGCTCGCTCAGCGCGTTCATGACAGCGACCGGGGGCGAGAACCGGACCGCCTCGGGCGGCGTGTGGCAGCAGTCGCGTACGAACCCTCCGCCGCTCCAGCAGTGTGGGATCAACGTCGCGCTCGTCCTCGACCTCTCCGGATCGGTCGGCTCGTCGGTCGGTGCGCTCAAGGGCGCGGCCGACACCTTCACGGATGCGCTCGTCGGCACCCCCTCGCAGATGTCGCTGTTCTCGTTCTCCACGCTGTCGCCCGCGGTGAACGCCACTCAGAACTACCCGGGCCTGCTATCGGTCGCGACGCAGGCGGGCGCGAACACGTTCAAGGCCAGGTACGCCTCGTGGACCGCAAGCGGAGGCACGAACTGGGATCGCGGTCTGTTCGTGCCCGCCCAGGCCGCGGCGGGCTACGACGTCGCGGTCGTCATCACCGACGGGAACCCCACGTTCTACGGCACGCCGGCGGAGGGTCCCGGAAACTTCACCCGTCTGCGCGAGATGGAGAACGGCATCTTCTCCGCCAACGCCCTGAAGGCGCAGGGCACCCGGGTGCTCGCCGTGGGTGTCGGCGCCGGCGTCTCCGACTCGGCGACCGGACTGAACCTGGCCGCGATCTCCGGCACCACGGAGTACAACGGAGCGAACATCGGCACCGCCGACTACTTCCAGGTCTCCGACTACGCCGCTGTCGGTCAGGGGCTCCGTCAGCTGGCCCTGGGCGACTGCGCGGGCTCGATCAGTGTCGTCAAGGAGATCGTGCCCTCCGGTGGGACCGTCGCCGACGCCACGCCGGCCGGTGCCGGATGGACCTTCGACGCGGCGTCGAGCACGACCGGTGCCGCGATCGACGCTCCGACCTCGCGGACCACCGACGACTCGAGCGCCGTCAACTTCCCGATCACCTTCGACGGCGGTGTCACGACGGGCACCATCGGCATCACCGAGCAGCAGCAGCCGGGCTACACCCTCGTCCCGGTCGGGGGAGCCAACGCCGAGTGCACCAACCTGGGGACCGGTGCGTCCGTCGCCGTCACGAACGACGGGGCCACGGGGTTCACCGTCGGCGTCCCGAGCACGGCGGCGGTCAGCTGCACCGTCTACAACGAGGCGCCCGCGCTGCAGTCGAGCGTCACGGTAGAGAAGGAGTGGTCGATCAACGGCGCCGATCCGGTCCCTGACGGTAGCCAGCCGGACGGCTTCGACGCGCAGCTGACCCTGACCGGCCCGGGGGCAGCGGGCGCAACACCGCAGGAGTGGGGTGTCACCCGGCCGGGCTACACGCGCGGCGACGGGACGACGATCAACGAAGAGTTGACCTTCGGTCCTGACGCGATCGACCCCGACCTGTGCACGTTGGACGAGGCTGCGATCGTCGAGTCGAACGGGAATCCGATCACCCCGATCGATCTCGGGGACGACGGCGCCGAGGTCATCCTGCTGGGCGCCACCAACAACTATGTCGTGCGCAACACCGTCACCTGCGAGTCGCGCCTGACGCTCTCGAAGGACGTCGTCGGCAACGCCGACCCGACCGAATGGGATCTCAGTGCCCTACCCGCTCCGTCGAACCCACCCGACCAGATCCCCGGTCCCAGCGGTGAGGCTTTCAGCCCCGACGTGACCGACCAGGTCGTGTCCGGCGGGATTCCGTACCAGCTGGCGGAGTCGGACCCGAACCCGCTCTACGCGCAGGACGATCAACGCACGGATCTTCAGGTCTACCCGGAGTCGACCGGCTCGTGGGCGTGCGTGCGCGTCAACGACCTCGGCATTGTGATCCCGGGCTTTAACGACGGCTTGAACGGTGGCGTGACAGTCCCGATCGGCGTGCGGGTCGAGTGCACCGCGACCAACCGCACCGGCTTCCTCACCCTGGTCAAGGAGGTGACGAACGACAACGGCGGTACGGCGTTCCCCAGCGACTTCGAGCTGACGGTGACACCGCGACCGAACCCCGTCGTTCCCGGCCTCGAGCCCCAGACCGTCACGGGGTCTGCGCTTCCCGGGGAGACCATCGAGGTGCGCCCCGACCACA
The DNA here is from genome assembly GCF_002797495.1 of Mumia flava. Lineage (NCBI taxonomy): Bacteria > Bacillati > Actinomycetota > Actinomycetes > Propionibacteriales > Nocardioidaceae > Mumia > Mumia flava. Next base: position 1,089,459 of record NZ_PGEZ01000001.1, on the reverse strand, counting down.
TCTACGACCTCACCGAGACCGGACCGGACGGATACGCCCTGGAGAACCTTGTCTGCACCGTGCAGGGCGTCCCCCGTGCTACGACCGAGATCATCGTGGAGGCCGGGCAGACGGTCGCCTGCGCCTTCCTCAACGACGACCAGCCGTCGACGCTCACGCTGGTCAAGGAGGTCACGACCGACAACGGTGGCAGCGCGGAGCCGGAGGACTGGACGCTGGAGGCGGACGGACCGACCGCCGGGATCTCCGGTCCGACCGGCGACCCCGCGGTGACGGGAGTGACGGTCGACGCCGGGGACTACGACCTGTCCGAGTCCGGCGGTCCGGACGGCTACACGGCGAGCGACTGGGACTGCGGTCCCGCGACCGTCACCGGCTCGACCGTCACCGTCCCGAACGGCGCCGACGTCACGTGCACGATCGTGAACGACGACGAGCCGGCGCAGCTCACCCTGCGCAAGGTCGTCGACGCCGGCGGTACGGGCGGGACGGCGGTGCCGGCCGACTGGACGTTGACCGCCACTCCGGACGGCATCACGGGCCAGGGCCCGGTGTCGGGCAACGGTGCGGACGGGGTCACGGCCGAGCCGGTCTTCGCGGGCACGTACGACCTGAGCGAGGCCGGTCCGGACGGCTACGACCCGGGCTCGTGGGTGTGCTCCGGCACCGGCGGGACGCAGGCGGACGCCGCGATCACGCTGGACAGCGGCGCCGACGTCACCTGCACGATCACGAACACCGCGCAGCCCCCCAGCCTGACGCTGGTCAAGGAGGTCACGAACGACGACGGCGGCAGCGCCGAGCCCGAGGACTGGACGCTGGAGGCGGACGGGCCGACGACCGGCGTCTCGGGGCCCACGGGCGACCCCGCGGTCACCGACGTGGCGGTCGCGATCGGGGACTACGACCTGAGCGAGTCCGGCGGGCCCGACGGCTACACGGCGGGTGACTGGTCGTGCGAGGGCGGCCTGCTGTCGGGGTCGACGGTGACGATCGGCCTCGGCCAGGACGTCACCTGCACCATCGTCAACGACGACGAGCCGGCGACGTTGACGCTGTTGAAGAACGTGGTGAACGACAACGGGGGTACGGCGGGGCCGGGGGACTGGACGTTGTCGGCGGACGGTCCGACGCCGGTGAACGGTCCGGGGAACTCCGACCAGGTGACGAACCAGACGGTGGACGCGGGTGACTACGACCTGTCGGAGTCCGGTGGTCCGGACGGGTACACGCCGACCGACTGGCAGTGCACGGGCGGCACGGTGTCGGGGAGCACGGTGAGTGTGCCGAGTGGTGGTGAGGTGTTCTGCGCGATCACCAACGACGATCAGCCGGGCACGCTGACGCTGGTCAAGGAGGTCGTCAACGACAACGGCGGCACGGCCCTCCCCACGGACTGGATCCTGTCGGCCGATGGGCCGACCGCGCCGATCTCGGGCCCGTCCGGTGACCCGTCCGTGACGGCGGTGACGGTCGATGCGGGCGACTACGACCTGGACGAGTCGGGTCCGTCCGGCTACACCGAGAGCCTGTGGGACTGCGACGCGCCGACAGTGAACGGTCTGACGGTGACCGTCCCCAACGGCGCCGACGTGACGTGCACGATCACCAACGACGACGACCCGGCGACGATCACGCTGATCAAGCTCGTGACCAACGACAACGGCGGTACGGCGGGCGGCGAGGACTGGACGTTGACGGCGGACGGCCCGGACTTCGTGAGCGGTCCGGGCAACACACCGTCCGTCACCCAGCAGGTCATCGATGCCGGTGAGTACGAGCTGTCGGAGTCGGGAGGGCCGCCTGGCTACACCGCATCGGCGTGGCAGTGCGTGGGGGGTTCGTTGGCCGGCTCGACGGTGACGGTGCCCACCGGTGCAGACGTGCTCTGCGAGATCACCAACGACGACGAGCCGGCGACGTTGACGCTGTTGAAGAACGTGGTGAACGACAACGGGGGTACGGCGGGGCCGGGGGACTGGACGTTGTCGGCGGACGGTCCGACGCCGGTGAGCGGTCCGGGGAACTCCGACCAGGTGACGAACCAGACGGTGGACGCGGGTGACTACGACCTGTCGGAGTCCGGTGGTCCGGACGGGTACACGCCGACCGACTGGCAGTGCACGGGCGGCACGGTGTCGGGGAGCACGGTGAGTGTGCCGAGTGGTGGTGAGGTGTTCTGCGCGATCACCAACGACGACGAGCCGGGCACGCTGACCCTGGTCAAGGAGGTGGTGAACGACGACGGTGGGACGGCGGCTCCGGGTGACTGGACGCTGACGGCCGACGGACCGACATCCCCGATCAGCGGACCGTCCGGTTCGCCGGCCGTCACCGCGGTCAGCGTCGACGCCGGCAGCTATGCCCTGAGCGAGTCCGCCGGCCCGGACGGTTACACGGCCGGCGACTGGGACTGCGGCCCGGCGACCGTGGTCGCCTCCGCAGTGACGGTGCCCCTCGGCGGCGACGTCACCTGCACGATCGTCAACGACGACGAGCCGGGGACGCTGACCCTGGAGAAGATCGTCGACGGCGGTCCGGCCGATCCGACCGCGTGGACCCTGACCGCCGACGGGCCGACCGCCGGCGTGTCCGGTGCGACCGGTGATCCTGCGGTGACCGGGGCGACTGTCGATGCCGGTGACTACGCCCTGTCGGAGTCCGGCGGACCCGTCGGCTACGTCGCCGGCGACTGGGAGTGCGGGCCTGCTGCGGTCGATGGGAGCACGGTGACCGTGCCGAGCGGAGCCGACGTGACCTGCACGATCACCAACAGCTTCCTGCCCGCGCGGCTCACGCTCGTCAAGGTCGTGATCAACGACGACGGCCGCGGCGCCGAGGCGACCGACTGGACGCTGAGCGCGACCGGGACGACGGACACGATCGAGGGGGCGACGGGAAGCCCCGCCGTCACCGCGGCCGTCGTCGAGCCCGGGGCGTACACCCTGTCGGAGGAGGGGCCGGCCGGCTACGACGCGTCGGACTGGGTCTGCGAGGGCCTCCTCGGAGACGTGCCCGTCGTCGACGGTGCCGTCGAGGTCGCACCGCATGCGGCCGTGACCTGCACCATCACCAACGACGACCAGCCGCTGCCGCCGGTCAGCACGTGGACGGTCGTCAAGTCCTCCGACCCGCCCTCGGGCACGGAGGTCGAGCCCGGTGACGTGGTCACGTACACGCTCGACGCGAGGCTCCTCAGCGGGAGCGGCGCGAGTGACGTCGTGATCTCCGACGACCTGTCGGACGTGCTCGACGACGCCACGCTGGTCGCGGGGAGCATCGACGCCGGTGCCGGGACCGCACGGCTGCGCGGGACCACCCTCACGTGGACGATCCCGACCCTGAGCGCCGACGCGGTGCTGACGTACCAGGTCGTCGTCGACGACGGCAGCGAGGGCGAACGTCTGCGCAACGTGGTCACGGCACCGGGCGCGGGTCCGTGCCCACCCGCGCAGCCGTCGTCGGCTCGCGTCGTGGACGACTGCCGGACGACGACCCACGACGTCCCGGAGCCACCGGGGCCGATCGTGCCGCCGGTGCCGCCGCACCTGCCGAACACCGGCGGTCCGGCGGGCTGGCTGGGCTGGGTCGCGCTCCTCCTGGTCGTGATCGGGAGCGTGCTCACCGCCGGCGGCCGCCGGCGCACAGCCGACGAGTAGGCCCGTGGCACAGTTGCCGTATGCAGCTGCGCATCTTCACCGAGCCCCAGCAGGGCGCCACGTACGACGACCTGCTCGCCGTCGCGCAGGCGACCGAGCGGCACGGGTTCGACGCCTTCTTCCGGTCCGACCACTACCTCGGGATGGGGACCGACGGGCTTCCCGGGCCGACCGACGCGTGGACCACGCTGGCCGGTCTGGCCCGCGAGACCGAGCGGGTCCGACTGGGGACGCTGATGACGTCGGCGACCTTCCGGCTCCCGGGTGTCCTGGCGATCCAGGTGGCGCAGGTCGACCAGATGAGCGGCGGAAGGGTCGAGCTCGGGTTGGGAGCGGGCTGGTTCACCGAGGAGCACGAGGCCTACGGCATCCCGTTCCCGACGGTCGGTGAACGCTTCGACCGCTTCGCCGAGCAGCTCGAGGTCGTCACCGGCCTGTGGCGGACTCCGCCGGGCGAGCGCTACGCGTTCGACGGCAAGCACTACACGCTCGTCGACTCGCCGGCGCTGCCGAAGCCGGTGCAGAGCGCGCCGCCGGTCATCGTCGGCGGTCGCGGCGCGAAGCGGACGCCGGCGCTCGCCGCGCGGTACGCGTCCGAGTTCAACCTGCCGTTCACCCCGCTCGGCGAGCACCGCGGTGCGTACGACCGGGTGCGGGCCGCGTGCGAGGCGATCGACCGGGACCCCGACGAGCTGACCTACTCCAGTGCGCTCGTGGTCTGCTGCGGTGAGGACGAGCAGTCGGTCGCGCGCCGGGCGGCTGCGATCGGCCGCGAGGTCGACGAGCTCCGGGAGAACGGCCTGTGCGGGACACCGGGCGAGGTCGCAGCCCGTCTGTCCGAGTACGCCGCGGCGGGGTCGCAGCGTGTCTACCTGCAGGTGCTCGACCTGGCCGACCTCGAGCACGTCGCCCTCCTCGGCGAGCAGGTCCTCCCGGCGGTCGCTGATGTCTGAGGGGTCGTCGGGCTCCCTGCCGTCGAGCACGGAGTCGGCGGGCTCCGGGTCGTCGGGTCCCCGTCCGGACCTCGCGCGTCCGGTCGTCCCGAACCTGCGTGACGTCGGGGGGCTGCCGATCCCCGACGGTCGCCGTACCCGCTCCGGTGTCCTCCTGCGCAGCGCGATGCCCCAACCGGGCGACGCCGGGCCGGACGGCGTCGCGTGGCCGCCCGGCCTGGTGATCGATCTGCGGTCGGCCTCGGAGGCCGGCCCGTACCACCCGCTCGCGAGCGTCGCCGGGAGCATCCGACGGATCTCCCTGCTCGAGGCGCTGCGTCCCGACGGTCCCCAGTCGGCGAGCCCCGAGACCGTCCAGGCGATGGCTGAGGGCGGTCTGCGCGCGCTCTACCTGGGCATGCTCGAGGTCGCGGCCGACGGTCTCGCCGAGGTCGCCACCCTCGTGGCGACCGCCGACGGAGCGACGCTCCTGCACTGCGCTGCGGGCAAGGACCGGACGGGCGTCGCGGTGGCCCTGCTCCTGCGCACGGTCGACGTGGAGCGGGACGCGGTCGTCGACGACTACCTCGCGACCGGGCAGGCGATGGAGGCCGTCATCCGGCGGCTCCAGCACGCGGCACCGCTCGATCCGAAGCGCCGCGCGCCGCAGTCGTACCTCGCGATCCCGCCCGAGGCGATCCAGGCGGTCCTGGACGTGTGGGACGCCCATCCCGGCGGGGCGGCGGGATGGCTCCGCGACGCCGGTGCGAGCGCCCGCACGCTCGATCTCCTCCGGCGACGCCTCGTCGCCTGAGGGCGCCGCCGGGAGGCTTTCGGTCGGGCTCGCCGCCCTGGCCTGCGACGACTCCCGACCTGGCGATTCTGTGATCCGGTTCACAAATTCGGGGTCACAACCTCGGTGAGGCCAAATGGCCAACAGGTATTGCAACACCGGGTTACAGTGTGCGATGTTACTCACACGTAGCGCACGTCACACACGACGGACGCTGCAGCGTGTACCACGCGGACTGTCCGCTGGAACTGGAGGGAAGAACATTGTCCGATCAACAGAACCCCCGGCTCGGGCGCCGTCAGCTGTCGCTGGCCGCGTCCGGTGCTCTGATCGCGGGAACGGCCCTCAGCGCCGCCGTGCTCGGAAGCGGCCCCGCTCAGGCTGCTGACCTGAACCAGGACTTCACGTACGGCTGCGACACCGTCGCCGCCGGCCTGCCGCTCGGCGTGCAGAGCGTGAACGTCAACGCGAAGGTGACCGTGCCCGACGAGGTCGAGCCCGGCGAGGTCATCCCGACCCGCAAGACGCAGATCACCCTGACGCTCCCGGAGACGCTGCGCAACGCCACGTACGGGCTGCTCGCCGCCCGTCAGGCAGGCGGGGCGTCCGAGGACGCGGCGATCACGGTCACCGCCGACGGCTACAGCGGCGAGGACTCGTACACGATCCAGAACCTCTCGGCGCCGTTCACGCCGGTCCCGGCGACGGCCGGTGATCCCTGGCTCATCCCGACCGAGGGCGACGTGCCGGCGATCACCGTCCCGGCCGACGCGACCCCCGGTGGCGTGACCACCATCCACATGCCGGGCGCGTTCAACATCACGGCGTCGCTCCTCAACGCCAGCGGCGGCTACGTCGGCGGCGAGGGTGCCGTGACGATGGCCTGCACGCTGCAGGGCACCGACGACGTGTTCGGCACGGTCCCGATCGCGTCCGAGCCGACGGACCCGCCGACCACCGAGCCGACGGACCCGCCGACCACCGAGCCGACGGATCCGCCGACCACCGAGCCGACGGACCCGCCGACCACCGAGCCGACGGACCCGCCGACCACCGAGCCGACGGATCCGCCGACCACCGACCCGACGGAGCCTCCGGCCGGTTCGACGGTCAGCCTGCCCATCTCCGGCACCTCGGAGCTCGCGAAGCAGGACGGCACGCTGGACATCAACGGTGACCTGACCGGCACCCTCAACCTCGGCCCGCCGGTCTCGCTGGCCGACGGCGTGCTGGACATCGACCAGATCGAGGGACACATCCGCCTGCTCGGCATCCCGGGCCTCGGCGACACCACGTCCACGATCAACCTGATCCAGACGCAGCCGACCACCGCGGTGACCGATTCCGAGGGCTACGTCACGGTCGACCTCGCCTTCAAGCTCGGCGTGCCGCGGGTCTCCTCGGACCTGCTGCCCTGGATCAACATCGTCCGCTCCAGCTGCGGCACCGGTGAGATCCAGACCACCCTGCGCTCGACCAACACGTTCTCGCTCGACGGGACCCTCAACCTCGTCGGCGAGTACACGATCCCGAAGTTCAAGAACTGCGACTACCTCGGCGCCCGCAACGCGCTGCTGACGTCGCTGCTCTCGGGCTCGGGGAACACGCTCGAGCTGGAGGCCGGGCCGATCCAGTCGGCCGGCTGACAACGAGACTGGGCGTCGGCTCTTCGACTGGAGGGATCGTGGGGCCGACGCCCACCTCACCGCTGGGTCCGGTGTCCAGGAGGGACGGCACCGGGCCCGGCGCCCCACCGGGCTGAGCCGGTGAGCGACCTGTCGCTCACCGGCTCAGTCTTGCCTTACCGCAGGGTGGCCGTCCTAGCCTGCTGGAAGGCGACGTGCCGAGACCAGGGGGTAGGTCCATGTCGGTGCTCGAACTTCCGGAAGTCGACGAGTGTGCCGCAGCCGGCTGCTCGTACAACCACGACCACGTCTGCCACGCGGGCGCGATCACGATCAGCGGGACGCCCGAGGACGCCGCGTGCGGGACGTTCATCGATCTCGGCCCGTCCGGTGGGCTCCCCACGGTGGTGGCCCGGGTCGGAGCATGCCACCGTACGGATTGTGTCCACAACAGCGATCTCGAGTGCACCGCCGAGGCGATCAGGGTCGGCCCGGGCCAGGACAAGGCCGACTGCCTCACCTACCAGATGCGGATCTGACCCGCGCTCCCCTCGATCCGGCGCGTGCGGAGAGGGGCGATGAGCGCCGCTGTGCCCGGCGCGTCCGACGCGCTGCGCGAGATCGCCTTCTGGCTGGAGCGGGCGCGGGAGCAACCGCGCCGCCCGATGGCGTACCGCAAGGCCGCGGACGTCGTCGACGGCCTCGACGACGCCCGCCGCGAGGACCTCGCACAGTCGGGCTCGTGGACCGACCTGCCCGGGATCGGCCCCAGCACGGCGGCCGTGATCGCGCAGGCCGTCGCCGGGCGCGTCCCCGACAAGCTGGCGGCCCTGCGCGACGAGGCGGAGCCCGGGGAGGGCGACGACACGTCTCTGCGTGCGGCGCTGCGCGGTGACCTGCACACGCACACGACGTGGTCCGACGGCGGCGCGGCCCTCGAGGAGATGGTCGCGACCGCGGTCCGTCTCGGGCACGAGTACTACGCCATCACCGACCACTCGCCGCGGCTGACCGTCGCGAACGGCCTCTCGCCCGAGCGGCTGCATCGCCAGCTCGACGTGATCGAGCGGCTCAACGCCGAGGTGGCGCCGTTCCGCATCCTGACCGGCATCGAGGTCGACATCCTCGAGGACGGGAGCCTGGACCAGGATCCCGAGCTGCTCGACCGGCTCGACGTCGTCGTGGCCAGCGTCCACTCCCGGCTGCGAGACCCGTCCGACACGATGACCCGCCGGATGGTCACCGCGATCGCCAACCCGCGCGTCGACGTGCTCGGGCACGCGACAGGCCGGCTCGTCGAGGGGTCGCGGGGCACGCGGCCGCCGTCGGAGTTCGACGCCGAGATCGTCTTCGAGGCCTGCAAGCAGTTCCGGACGGCTGTCGAGATCAACAGCCGGCCCGAGCGTCGCGACCCGCCGGCGGCCCTGATCGACATCGCGGTGGAGCGCGGCTGCGTGTTCTCCATCGACACCGACGCCCATGCGCCCGGCCAGCTGGCGTGGCAGGGGCGCGGCTGCGTACGGGCCGAGCGCGCGGGCATCGGACCCGACCGCGTGGTCAACGCGTGGCCGGTCGAGGACCTGCTCGCCTGGTCGGCCCAGCGCCGCGGCATCTAGCCGCGATCGGGGATCGCACGGGTGAGTCCGGGCGGGCGGTGGCGTGCCCGAGGGTTCGGCACCTGAGTCTCGACCACGACGCGGTCCGGAGGTCTCGTCGTCGGTCAACCCCGGGGTCAGGCCCGGTCGACCAGCACGCCCGGGTTGAGGACTCCCGCCGGGTCGAGGGCTGACTTCGCGCCACGCAGCGCCGCGGCGTACGGGTCGGGGCGCTGCCGGTCGTACCACGGGCGGTGGTCGCGGCCCACGGCGTGGTGGTGGGTGATCGTGCCCCCGTGCGTGAGGATCGCCTCGCTCACGGCGGCCTTGATCTCGTCCCACTGCGCGACCAGCCCGTCCCACCGACCCGGCGCGTACACGCCGTAGTAGGGCGCCGGCCCGTCGGGATAGACGTGGGTGAACCGGCACGTCACGACCCCGGCGCCGCAGATCGAGCGGAGCGCCTCGGTCGCCGCCAGCGTGACTGCCGCGTGCAGGGCAGGGAAGGCCTGCCAGGTGGTCGCGGTCTCGAACGTCTCCGCGATCACCGAGCGCTGGGCCAGCGCGTCGCGCAGGTACGGCATCCGCAGGAAGGCCGTGCGCCACGCGTCGGCCGGCGCGTCGCGCGATCCCGCGCCGGCCGCGACGTCCGGCGGCGCGTGCGTCCCGCCGTGCGCCAGCCCGATCTCGACCGCGCGACGCAACGCGTCGTCGACCGGGTGGTCGGCCGACTCGAAGCCCAGGACGAGCACGCCTCCCGACACGGAGGTCCCCGCGTTGAGGTACGCCTCGGCGGCGTCGAGCAGCCGGCAGTTCGCCGGGTCGAGCCAGGACTGCGCGATCTCCCGTACGGCCGCGACCGCACGGTCGAAGTCGGTGAACCGCACCGAGGCGCCGGCGCGATGGGTGGGACGCCGTTGCAGCCGCATCCACGCCTCCGTGACGACGCCGAGCGCTCCCTCGGAACCCAGGAAGAGCCGGTCGGGGGACGGCCCGGCCCCCGACCCCGGCAGCCGCCTGCTCTGCACGACGCCGGTCGGCGTGACGACCCGCATCGCCTGGGTGAAGTCGTCGATGTGGGTCCGCACCGTCGCGAAGTGGCCGCCCGCGCGCGTCGCGAGCCAGCCGCCGAGGCTGGAGAACTCGAACGACTGCGGGAAGTGCCGCAGGGTCAGGTCGTACGGCCGCAGCTGCGCCTCGAGGCTCGGCCCGAGGACACCCGCCTGGATCCGGGCCGCCCTGCTCGTCCGATCCACCTCGAGCACCTGGTCCATCCCGGTCAGGTCGATCGAGACGGCGCCGGCGAGGTCGTCGTCGAACCGCGGCTCGACCCCGCCGACGACCGAGCTCCCGCCGCCGTAGGGGATCGCCGCGAGACCGGCGGTCGAGCACCAGTCGAGGAGCTCGACCACGTCGCGCTCCGAGCGCGGACGGGCGACCAGGTCCGGTGCGTTGCGCAGGTCGCCGCGCAGGTTGCGCACGACGTCGCGGAACGCCTTGCCGTGGGTGTGCGCGGCACGCTCGCGAGGGTCGCTGGTGCACAGCGCCTCGAGCGAGCCCGGCGGCGTCACCCGGACCGGGGGCAGCAGCTCGTCGGACGGGGTCGGCGGCTCGTGCGCGGTGAGGTCGTGGCCGGCCGCGAGCGTCGCGACCCGGCGTTCGAGCGCCGAGACCTCCTCGGCGTCGAGTGCCTGCTCCTGAACTCCCCAGCCCCACCAGGACCGTGTCGTCGTCGCGACCACCGGTGCTCCTTCGTCGTCCGGCGCCTCGTTGCGCCGCGCGACGACCCTAACGGCGCGGACCCGCCCCCGTCACCCGTCGAGGCAGCCTGCTCAGGACGAGGTGCCGGGCTGGCTCCGGGCACCGCGGCGCCGGGCGACGATCTGGTCGACCCCCATCCGACCCTGCTCGAAGGTCAGCAGGCCGCCGGCGAGGTACAGCTCCCACACCCGGACGACCTCGTCCCCGACCAGCCGGCGGATCGCGTCCCGGTTCGCCTCGAATCGCCGCTGCCAGGCGCGGACCGTCCAGGCGTAGTGCAGCCCCATCTCCTCGGTGTCGACGACGTCCAGCCCGCCCGCCTCGATCAGGGCGACGGTGTCCGCGAGCGGGCGCATCGTCATGTCGGGCGCGATGAACGACTCGATGAACGGGCCCCCGCCCGGGTGCTTGCCGCGCGGGCGGCTCATCTGCTGGACCAGGACACGGCCGTCCTCGGCGACGTTGCGGCGCAGCGTCTCGACGTAGGCGGGATAGCCGGCGTCGCCCGCGTGCTCACCCATCTCCAGCGACGCCACCGCGTCGTACGGGCCGTCGTCGACGTCACGGTAGTCCTGAAGCCGGATCTCGACCCGGTCCTCGAGGCCGAGCCGGCGGGCCCGCTCGGTGACGTAGGCGTGCTGCTCCGCGGAGATCGTCACGCCGGTCACGCGGGCACCGTAGGTCTGCGCGGCGTACAGGCTGAGCGCGCCCCACCCGCAGCCGACGTCGAGCAGCCTGCGTCCTCCTCGGTCGAGGCCGACCTTGCGGCACACGAGGTCGAGCTTGTCGCGCTGGGCGTCGGCGAGCGAGTACGCCGCGCTCTCCTCGCCGCCGAGGTCGCCGTGGGTCACGTACGCGCTCGAGTAGGTCATCCGATCGTCGAGGATCAGGGCGTAGAAGTCCGTGGTCAGGTCGTAGTGCTGCCGGATCACGTCGCGGTCGCGAGTCCTCGAGTGGAGGCGACCGCGGACCCGGACCTGGCTGGGCGGCGCGGGCGGCGGCGGCCCGAAGGCGCCCTCGCGGATCGCCACCGTCGCCGCGCGCGCCAGGTGGCGTACGGGGGGTCGGCGCGCGCTCAGGCCGCGCTCGCCGACGACGGACCACGCGTGACGCAGGGCGTCGTCCAGGCGGCCGTCGACGTCGATCTCGCCGCGGACGTACGCCTGGGCCGCACCGAGCTCGCCCGGCCGCCAGATCAGCCGGCGCAGCGCGGCGCGGTCCAGCAGACGGACGTGCGGGGCGTCCGCCGGGCCGGCGCTGCTGCCGTCCCAGGCCGTCAGGCGCACGGGGAGCGGTCCGCCCAGCACGGGCTCCAGCGCGTCGGCCAGCCGCGGTGCGACTCCGGTCATCAGCTCTCCTCGTGGTCGGCGGCGAGGACGTGCCGCAGCCCGCTCGCCAGGTCAGGATGCTCGAAGGTGACGCCCCACTCCTGGGCACGCTTGGCCGACGTGCGCTGGCCGGCGAGCGCGAGCTCGTGCGCGCCCTCGCGACCGAGCAGCAGCGCCGGCGCGGCCGCAGGCACGCGCAGCGCGTGCGGCCGGTGCAGGACGCGGCCGAGGACCCGGGCGTACTCCTCGGCGCGGACCGGCTCCGGCGCGCACGCGTTGACGGGACCGTCCAGCCCGTCGGTCAGGGCGACGTGGCCGTACAGACGGACCAGGTCGTCGATCGTGATCCAGCCGAGCCACTGGGAGCCGTCGCCGAGCGGGCCGCCCAGGCCGGTCGCGAAGATCGGCGCCTGGAGCGCGAGCGGCCCCCCAGCGGCCGACTGGACGAGCCCGGTCCGGACGTTGACCACGCGGACTCCCGCGTCGCGCGCCGGAGCGCAGGCGTCCTCCCACGACCGGCAGACGTCGGCGAGGAAACCGGTCCCGGGCGCGTCGTCCTCGTCCAGGATCTCGTCGCCGCGGTCGGGGCCGTACCACCCGACCGCCGAGGCGCTGACCAGCGCGCGCGCTCGGCCGTCGTCGGCGAGGTCCGCGAGCGTGGTCGCGAGCAGCCGGGTGGACCGCACGCGGCTGAAGTAGACCGCCCGCTTGTGCGACTCGGTGAACCGGCCGCCGATCGGCTCGCCGGCGAGGTGGATCACGACGTCGACGTCGCGCAGCTTCTCGGCGTCCACGCGTCCGCGTGCTGGGTCCCAGCGGATCTCGTCGGGCGTGCGCGGCGGGCGACGGACGAGGCGGCGGACCCGGTGGCCGCCGCCCCCGAGCAGGGCGACGAGCTGGCGTCCGACGGTTCCCGAGGCACCGGACACCGCGATGGTCCGCGGGGCGGGGCGCCGGGCATGGAAGTCGAGGTCGGCACGCAGCTGGCGCGCGCGGTAGGAGAACATCCGGTCGAGCTGCCGGTGCAGCGTGGCGTCGAACAGCCGGCCGGGGAGACCGCCGATCCCGAGCGGGGGTGCGGCGTCGATCTCGTCGATGATCTCCGTGATGCCGTCGGGGTCGGCGACCGCCAGCGTGTGCCGGTGCTGCCATGACCCGAGAGGGCCCGACTCCATCTCGTCCTCGAACGAGTGCGGGGGCCGGTAGCCGCGGTGCCGTGCCACCCAGCGCAGCCGGAGAAGTCCCGACGTCGCCGGGACGTTGATGCGCAGGACGGCACGGGAGCCGTCCCGCAGCCCGTCGGAGGGCTCCTGCTCGACCCGGCCGAAGGTCGGCGGCGTGAGGCGTGTCACGGCCCCCGGGCGCTCGTGCCAGGCGAAGACCTCGTCGCGCCGGTGGCCGACGCGGGTGACGTGCGTGTACGTGCTCATGAGCCGACCGCCGTGGCAGAGCGTCGGGGCGGGAGCGGGAAGAATCCGCTGGTCCGCTCGCGGTACTCGGCGAACCCGGGCCGGTCGGCCATCACGCGCTCGGTCATCCGGGCGCCGCTGCCCCAGACCAGCAGGTAGGTCATGATCAGCGGCGAGACGACGGTGAACACCCCGGGCCACTGCGCGGCGGCGACCACGAACACGCCCCACCACACGCAGGCGTCACCGAAGTAGTTCGGGTGCCGGGTCCACGCCCACAGGCCGCGGTCCATGATCATCCCTCGGTGGGCCGGGTCGGCCTTGAACGCGGCGAGCTGCGCGTCCCCGATCGCCTCGAAGGCGATGCCGACCAGGATCAGGGCTGCGCCGATGCCGGCGACCCAGTCGATCGATCCGCCGGAGACCGCGGTGACCTGGAGCGGGAACGAGATCAGCCAGACCAGCGCGCCCTGGAGCGCGAACACGGTGCGCAGCGCGTAGAGGTACGGGTCGCCCGGGGCCTTCGCGAGCAGCTTCTCGTAGCGCGGATCCTCCTTGCCGCCGGCCCGTCGCCCGATGTGCACAGCCAGCCGAACGCCCCACGCGGCGACCAGGACGGCGAGCAGCAGACTGCGGTCGGCGGTGCCGTAGACGAGGGCCAGAGGCAGGCAGACGATCGCGACCGCGACGAACGCGAGCCCCCAGGCGACGTCGACGACCGACACACGTCCGACGCGTCGCGCCACGAGCGCGGTCGCGGCCATCACGACCACGACGGCGGCGAGCGAAGCGCCGCTCACCACCAGCAGGGCGGTCCATTCGAACGTCACGTCGCCTCCTCGAGCTCGTCATCGCGCCTCGATCAAGACTAGACAAACCTTGGACAAATGTCGAACGATGCTCAGCGTCGCGGATCGCGCACGGCCGCCGACAGGCGGTCGAGTGCGGGCCCGATCCGGTGGCCGAGCTGGAGGGCGTCCTCGCCGAGCAGGTCCTGGTGCCGCCCTCCGACCGCCACGACCGGCACGTCGGCGGCCCGGAGGGCGCGCGCCGCCTCGCGGGTCGGCTCGACGTCGTCCTGCGACGGCACCGCGAGCACGGCGGCCCGGGCCCCGTGGTGGCGGGCGGCGGCCTGCCACTCGCCGACGGGAAGATCGCTGCCGAGGTGGACGACGTCGAACCCGCGTCGCCGCGCCGCGGTCGCGAAGGCCAGCATCCCCAGCTCGTGCCTGACTCCGGGCGCCAGGCCGGTCAGCACACGGGGACGCTCGGTGGACGGCGGCGGTTCGGCGCCTGCGGCGTCGAACGCGGCGCTGAGGCGCCGGTGCACAACGCCGGCGACGAGGTGCTCGCCGGCGACGGTGACCGCCCCGACCTCCCACGCGAGGCCCACCCGTTCCAGCTCCGGCAGCAGCCAGCCGTCGAGGACGTGCTCGAACGAGCCTCGGGCGAAGTGCCAGTCGAGGACCTGCGACGCGGCGGCAGCATCGAGGAACCGGGCGGCGTCGACGAGCTCGCCCCCCTCCGGCTGCTCACCCGGAGGGCGGGCCGCGCCCCCCTCGACGAGCGCGTCGCTCCCCGGCACGGCGAGGCTCGGGACGACGTCGCCGACGGTGGGCGCCGCGCGGTCGCCGTCCTGCGCGGCCCGGGCCGGGGAGGCGATCGAGGCGACGGCGTCGGCGGCCTGGCGGGCGGACCACCCTGCGCCGACCAGGGCGTGCATGTGCCGAAGCGCGGCGACGTCCTCGGGGCTGTAGAGGCGGTAGCCACCGCTCGACCGCCGCGGCGACACGACGCCGTAGCGCCGCTCCCAGGCGCGCAGCGTCGCCTCGGGAACGCCGACCAGCGCTGCCGCGTGCTTGATCGTGTACATCCGCCCTCCGTCGCTCCGCCAGCATGCCAGGTCGTTCGCGCGGCGATCTGCGCGGTCCTTGCCCGGGTGCCTATGCTTGGACAAACCTTTGACAAAGTCCGGACCAAACCATACGCTCGACGGCGTCGAATGACCAGCACGACGCACCGAGCGACACCCGTTGCCGGACCGACCAGAAGCCGAATCGACCTGAGGGACGTGCATGACGAGCCAGACCTCCGACGCGCCGAGCGTCGCCGTGATCGGCGCCGGCGTCTCCGGCCTGACCGCTGCGTACGTGCTGCGTCGGACGCACCGCGTGACGCTCTTCGAGGCCGACGACCGCCTCGGCGGGCACGCCCACACGCATGCGGTCGACAACGGCTCCGGCGGCCGGGTGCAGGTGGACAGCGGCTTCATCGTGCACAACGAGCGCACGTACCCGCACTTCCTGCGGCTCGTCGACGAGCTCGGCGTGCGGACCCGCCCCACGGAGATGTCCATGAGCATCACGTGCGACGAGTGCGGATGGTCCTACGCCGGCGGACGCGGCGCCGGCGGGATCCTGGCGCAGCCGCGCCGCGTGCTCGAGCCACGGTTCGTGCGGATGCTGGCCGAGGTCCCGAGGTTCCACCGACGGGCCCGCGCCGTGCTCGCGGACGACGGGGACGAGGAGCTGACCTGGGGGCAGTTCCTCGCCCGCGAGCGCTTCAGCGACGCGTTCGTGCAGCACTTCGCGACGCCGCTCGTCGCGTGCGTCTGGTCCTCGGGCGACGCGGACGCGCTCGGCTACCCGGCGCGTCACCTGTTCGCCTTCCTCGAGCACCACGGCATGCTGACCGTCACCGGGTCACCGACCTGGCGGACCGTCGTCGGAGGCTCGCGCACCTACGTCGACGCGCTCGCCGCGCGGCTCGGTGACGTACGGACCGCGACGCCGGTCACCGCGGTCACCCGTCACCACGACGGGGTCGAGGTCCGGACCGCCGACCAGGCGAGCCACCGGTTCGACCAGGTCGTGGTGGCGGTCCACGCCGACCAGGCCCTGAAGATCCTCAGCGACGCCGACGACGCCGAGCACACCGCGCTCGCGTCGATCACGTACTCGGTGAACCCGACCTGGCTGCACCGCGACACCTCGGTCCTGCCGGACGCGCCGAGGGCGAGGGCCAGCTGGAACCATCGGCTCCGTCGCTGCGGCGGGCAGGAGTCGCAGGTGCTGGTCAGCTACTGGATGAACCGCCTCCAGGGACTCGACGGCGACGACCTCGTCGTCACCTTGAACCCGGCCGGGCGCGTCGCTCGTGACTCCGTGGTCGCTGCCATGGAGTACGCCCACCCCGTCTTCACACCGGCGGCGGTGCGTGCAGCGGGGGTGCTGCGCGCCGCCGGCGGTCCGCGCCTGGCGTTCGCCGGCGCGCACCTGGGGTGGGGCTTCCACGAGGACGGCGCCCGGTCCGGTGTGCTGGCGGCCGAGCAGCTCGGGGGGTCCTGGTGACCGTGAGGGGCCTCGAGCTGCCGGCCGTCGTCCGCGGGCGGGTGTGGCACCGACGGACGGTGCCGCAGCCGTACGCGTTCGCGCACCACCACGAGCAGTGGCTCGTCGACGTCGACCGGCTGGGTCGGATGCCGCGCGGCGTACGGCTGCTCGCGCGCTTCCGCAACCGCGACCACTTCGCCGGCGACCCCGCGGTCGGCCTGCGCGCGGGCGTGGAGCACGCGCTCGCCGGGCAGGGGATCGCGACGGCACCCGACGACCGGGTGCTGATGCTCGCGCACGCGCGACGGCTCGGCCACGTGTTCGACCCGCTCAGCGTGTTCTGGTGCCTGCGGGCCGACGGGACGCTGCGGGCGGTCGTGCTCGAGGTCCACAACACCTACGGCGGACGGCACGCGTACGTCGTGGAGCCGGACGACGCGGGGGCGGCCGAGGTCGACAAGGTCCTCTACGTCTCGCCGTTCAACGACACCGCCGGCCGCTACCAGGTCCGGGTCCGGCTCGACGCGACCGCGGTGGCCGTCGAGATCCGGCTGTGGCGCGACGGCGAGGAGGTCCTGGTCGCCGGGGTCGCCGGCCGCCCCGTACCGGCGACCACCCTCACGGCCGTCCGCACGACCGTGCGGCGCCCGTTCTGGACCTGGCAGGTGAGCGCGCTGATCCGCTGGCACGGCGTCCGTCTGTGGGCGCGGGGCCTGCCGCGCTACGCGCGCACCGCCGCACCCTTCCGAGAGGAGCGAGCATGACGACGACGATCGACGACCCGCGGCAGCTCCCGCACACCGTCGTAACGCGCGGCGGGCTGCGGCGCCGCCTGGCCAGGCCCGTCCTCGCGGCAGCCCTGCGCCGGGTGCCGGTCCGCGTGCGGATGCCGGACGGGACCGAGCTCGGACGCTCCCGGCGCGACGACCCGGCGACGGCGCGACCCGAGATCGAGCTGGTGCGCCCCGACGCGCTGTTCGACCGGATCGCCGACAACCCCAAGATCGGGATCGGTGAGGGCTACACGGCCGGCGACTGGCGCGTCGCCGACGGCACCGATCTCGCAGACGCCCTGCTCCCGTTCGCGGAGCGGGTGACCACGGCGGTCCCGCCGGCCCTGCGCCGGCTGCGCCGCCTGGTCGATCGGCGGCTCCCTCGGGCGCAACGGGGGACGCCCGAGGGAGCCCGCCGCAACATCGAGGCGCACTACGACCTGAGCAACGCGTTGTTCGCCGCGTTCCTCGACAGCACGATGACCTACAGCAGCGCGCTGTTCGACCGGGAGATCCCGCTCGCGGACCAGTCGCTCGCCGGTGCGCAGCGTCGCAAGCTGGACGCGGTGCTCGACCGTGCCGGGGTCGGGGCCGGGACGCGCGTGCTCGAGATCGGCACCGGGTGGGGCTCCTTGGCGCTGCGCGCAGCGGAGCGCGGCGCGACGGTGACCACCCACACCCTCTCGGTCGAGCAGGCCGCGGCGGCTCGCGAGCGGTTCGAGGCCGCCGGCGTCGCCGACCGGGTCGACGTACGGGTCGAGGACTACCGCAGCGCGGAGGGCCACTACGACGCGATCGTCTCGATCGAGATGATCGAGGCGGTCGGCGAGGAGTTCTGGCCGGTCTACTTCGAGACCCTCGACCGGTGCCTCGCGCCCGGCGGCCGCGTCGTCGTGCAGGCGATCCTGATGGACGACGACCGGCTCGTGGCGACCCGCGACTCCTTCGGCTGGATCCAGAAGCACATCTTCCCCGGCGGGCTGATCCCGTCGCTGCCGGCGATCGACCGGGCGCTCGGCACGACCAGCCTGCGGGTCAGCGAGGTGCACGCGTTCGGGCCGGACTACGCCGAGACCCTGCGACGGTGGCGGAGCCGCTTCGCCGCGGCCTGGCCGCACATCCGTGACCTGGGGTTCGACGAGGCCTTCCGGAGGACGTGGGAGTTCTACCTCGCGTACTGCGAGGCCGGGTTCGCCGCCGGCTACCTCGACGTCGCCCAGATCCGGCTCGAGCGGGCGGCGTGAAGTCCGCGTCCGTGGTCTGGTTCCGGCGCGACCTCCGTCTCGCCGACCACCCGGCCCTGCTCGCGGCCCGCGACGAGGCCGACGAGGTGGTCGCGCTCGTGGTGCTCGACCCGAGGCTGCTGGCTCGCCCGACCGCACGCCGCGACCGGTGGCTCGCCTCCGTCGCAGCGCTGCGCGACGCCTGCGGCGGCGCGCTGGTCGTCCGGGAGGGCGATCCCGCGACGGTGGTGCCGGCGGTGGCCGCAGAGGTCGGCTCCGAGCACGTGCACGTCACCGGGGAGTCCACACCGTACGGCCGCCGCCGCGACGACGCCGTGCGCGACGCGCTTCGGGCCGAGAGCCGCGACCTCGTGGTCACCGGCTCGCCGTACGCCGTCGGGCCCGGGCGGGTCACGACGCAGGCGGGGACCCCGGCGCGGGTCTTCTCGGCCTACGCCCGCGCGTGGCGCGAGCACGGGTGGCCGGCGCCCGCGACATCGCCGCGCAAGGTCCGGTGGCGGCGCGGGCTCGCGTCCGACCCGCTGCCTCGGCCGTCGACGGACGTCGGCGAGGTGGGGGAGCGCGCGGCGCTGCGCCGGTGGCACGCGTTCCGCGACGAGCGTCTCGCCGACTACGCCGACCAGCGCGACCGCCCGGACCTGGACACGACCAGCCGGCTGTCGATCCCGCTGAAGTACGGCGAGATCCATCCCCGGACGCTCCTCGCCGACCTCGCCGACGTCTCGCGCGGCGGGGCTGCCGAGGCGACGCGACGGTTCACCGACGAGCTCGCCTGGCGGGAGTTCTACGCCGACGTCCTCCACCACCACCCGCGGTCGGCCTGGTCGGACCTGCGCGACGACCTGCCGCTGGACTACGTCGGGGAGGGCGGCGACGCGCTGGAGGCCTGGCGGGCCGGGCGGACGGGCTTCCCGTTCGTGGATGCCGGGATGCGACAGCTGCGGGCCGAGGGCTGGATGCACAACCGGGTCCGGATGGTGACCGCGAGCTTCCTGGTCAAGGACCTGCACGTCTGGTGGCCCCACGGCGCACGCCACTTCCTCGACCTCCTGCTCGACGGCGACGTCGCGTCGAACAACCACGGCTGGCAGTGGGTCGCCGGCACCGGGACGGACGCGGCCCCGTACGTCCGGGTCTTCAACCCCGTGCTCCAGGGCCGACGGTTCGACCCCGACGGGGAGTACGTCCGCCGCTGGGTGCCGGAGCTGCGGGACCTGCCGGGAGCGAGCGTGCACGAGCCGTGGCGCGTTCCCGAGGCGGCGAGCGACTACCCGGAGCCGATCGTCGACCACGACACCGAGCGGCGCGAGGCGCTGGCGCGGTTCGCCGTCGCCCGTGACCGCACGGCCGCGCGCACCTGACGGCTACCGCCGTGGCCGCGACCGGCGTAGCGTGCCGAGCATGTGCCGCAACATCCGTACCCTCCACAACTTCGAGCCGTCCGCGACCGACGACGAGGTCGACGCCGCCGCGCTCCAGTACGTGCGCAAGGTCAGCGGGATGAACAAGCCGTCCCAGGCCAACGCCGAGGTCTTCGACCGGGCCGTCGCCGAGATCGCGCACATCACCCGCCACCTGCTCGACGATCTCGTGACGAGCGCGCCGCCGAAGGACCGTGAGGTCGAGGCCGCGAAGGCGCGTGCCCGGGCCGAGAAGCGCTACGGCCGGCTCGCCGGCTGAGCGCGCACCCGGGTCAGGCCTGCGGCTCGGACGAGGACCGCAGGAATCGCAGGGTCCGCCGCATGGACTGCGGCCACTGCGGCCCGAACGCGTGCTCCTCGCCCTCGTAGGTCCGCAGCCGGGCGTCGACGCCGGCGTTCGTCAGCGCGCGCGTGGTCCGGACGGACCAGCGGTACGGGCAGGAGTCGTCGGACGTGCCGTGGTGCAGGAGCACCGGCTCCGTGATCCGGTCGACGTAGGTCCGGGACGAGATCTGCCGCCAGAACGTCGGGTTCTGCTCGGGCAGACCGAACCGCCGCTCGATCCGGCTGACGCTCTCGGGCCGCTCCGGACGGGTCCAGCGCTCGAAGTTGTCGACGGCGTCCGAGCTGACCGACGCGAAGACCACGGCGGCGTCGACCAGGCCGGGCTGGGTGACGAGTGCGTTGAGGACGACGCCACCGCCCATCGAGCGGCCGAGCAGGCTCACCCGCGCGCCGTCGAGGCGGCGCATCGACGACCGTCGTACCGCGTGCACGGCGTTGATCACGTCGACGGTGTAGCCGAGGCGCAGCTCGCGGTCGAGCGGGCCCGTGTCGTCGGAGGCGGCGTGACCGCGGTAGTCCGTGTGGAGCACGGCGAAGCCGCGCCGCGCCAGCCAGTCCTGCTCGCGCATCAGGCCCTGGCCGCGGACGTAGATCGCCGGGTCGATGTAGCCGTGCGCCATCACCACGACCGGGTACGGGCCTCTCCCGGTCGGGACGTTGAGGATCCCGGAGATCCACAGGTCGTCGCTGCGGTAGCGCACGGCGTAGCGGGTGTAGTCGTCGGTGCGGACCAGGACGCCGGTGCGCTGCAGCCGGCGCCCGTCGTACGACCGGGCCATCAACGTCGGCAGCGAGACCCGGCTCTCGGCCGTCGGCACGGACGGTGCGGGCGACACGCTCGGGGTGGTCGACGGGCTCGCGCTCGGTGCGGGGGTCGTGGGGGACGTCGTACGGGTTGGCTCGCTCGGCGTCGGCGACCCGTCGGACGACCCGGCATCGTCGGTCGCGGCCGAGCACGCCGCCGTGGCCGCGAGGGCCACGGCGGACAGGAGGGCGACGACCGGACGACGCACGGCTTCGCTCAGCCCGGGCTCACCCGGCGACGGTGACGCCGGTGGAGTGGTTCGGGCAGTAGCCGAACGGGTTCTTCACCAGGTACTGCTGGTGGTAGTCCTCGGCGTACCAGTAGTCGCCCAGCGGGGTGATCACGGTGGTGATCTCGCCGTAGCCGTGCGCGCTCATCCGCGTCTGGTACGCAGCGCGCGACGCCTCGGCCCGCTCGGCCTGCTCGTCGGTGGTGGTGAGGATGATCGAGCGGTACTGGGTGCCGCGGTCGTTGCCCTGGCGCATCCCCTGCGTCGGGTCGTGGTTCTCCCAGAACACCCTCAGCAGGTCGTCGTAGGAGACCTGCTTCGGGTCGTAGACCACCCGGACGACCTCGGCGTGCCCGGTGCGGCCGGAGCAGACCTCCTCGTAGGTCGGGTTGCGGGTGTATCCGCCGGCGTAGCCGACCGAGGTCGACCAGACGCCCGGGACCTGCCAGAACGTCTGCTCCTCACCCCAGAAGCAGCCGAGACCGAACACGGCGACCTCGTACCCCTCGGGCGGGTCGGTGACCACCGGGTTGCCGAGGACGAGGTGCTCACCTCCGACCGAGAACGGCCGCTCCGTGCGGCCCGGCAGAGCCTGCTCGGGTGAGATGAGGTGGGACTTGAACGAGAACATGGGGCTCCTTCCTCCCTGTGATCATCTCAACCACGCGGGAGTCCTGGCTGTTCCCGCGGACCCGCTCATCCGGGCGGAGCGCCTGGCTCGTCCATCACCAGCACCGCCGCACCGTCGAACCGCCCGGCCCGCAGGTCCCGCAACGCGTCGACGGCGCGCTCGAACGGGTACGGGTGCGTGGTCGCGCGCACGTGCGACGCGGCGGCGATCCTGAGCAGCGCGTGCCCGTCGGCGCGGGTGTTCGCGGTGACGGTGCGGATCTCGCGCTCGTAGAACAGGTCGCGCTCGTAGCCCAGCGGCGGCACGTCGCTGAGGTGGATCCCGGCGATCGCCAGCACGCCGCCGCGGTCCAGCGCCTGGAGCGCGGTCGGGACCAGCTCACCGACGGGCGCGAACAGGATGGCGGCGTCCAGCGGCTCCGGCGGCGGGTCGTACGCCCCCTGCGCCGACTCCGCGCCGAGGTGGAGCGCGAGCCGCTGCGCGTCCTCGCCACGGGTCATCACGTGCACCCGTGCGCCCTCGGCGATCGCGACCTGCGCCGTCAGGTGCGCGCTGCCCCCGAAGCCGTACAGCCCGAGCCGGCCGCGCAGCGGGAGCCCGCTACGACGCAGCGCCCGGTAGCCGATGATCCCGGCGCACAGCAGCGGAGCGAGCTCGACGTCGCTGGGGCCCTCGGGAAGGTGGTACGCGAAGTCCGCCGGGACGGCGGTGAGCTCGGCGTACCCGCCGTCGGCGTCCCACCCCGTGAACGAGGCCTTCGGGCACAGGTTCTCCATCCCCCGGACGCACCACCGGCACCGTCCGCAGGTGGACCGGAGCCACGCGACACCGACCCGGTCGCCGACCTGCCAGCCGCGGACACCCGGCCCGACGCGCTCGACCCGACCGACCACCTCGTGCCCGGGGACGACGTTCTCGCGGTGCGTGGGCAGGTCGCCCTCGATCACGTGCAGGTCCGTGCGACACACACCGCAGGCCGCCACCCGCACCAGCAGGTGGCCGGCACCGGCGACGGGGTCGGGGATCTCGACGAGCTCGATCGGCGGCGGGTCTCGCTCGATCGGCGGCGGGTCTTGCTCGATCGGCGACCCCTCGCCGGTCGAGGCACCCTCGCCGGTCGAGGCACCCTCGCCGGTCGAGGCTGTCGAGACCACGCGCCATGCCCGCACCCGATCAGTGTGAGCGCGATCGAGCGTTCGCGCACCGTTCATGCCGTGCTCGCACGCCCGCCGCGCTGACGCCACCACCGACCGATGGGCTCGAGGGCCATGAAGACACTTCGTCAGACCGTCCTCGTCGGCGTCGCGGCGCTGCTCACCGGCGCCATGCTCGCCGCCACCGCCCCGACCGCCTCCGCACTCGAGACCGCCCGCGACCACGGTCGCGACTCGGGCCACCCCAAGGGCCACGGGAAGGACCACGACCGCGGCCACCCGAAGGGCAAGGGCCACGCGAGCGAGCCGTACGTGATCGCGCACCGCGGCGCCTCCGGCTACCGCCCCGAGCACACCCTCGCCGCCTACCGGCTCGCGATCCGCCAGGGCGCCGACGTGATCGAGCCCGACCTGGTCATCACCCGCGACGGCGTCCTCGTCGCGCGCCACGAGAACGAGATCGGCGGCACCACCGACGTCGCCGACCACCCCGAGTTCGCCGATCGGCGGACCACGAAGACGATCGACGGCCGAGCGATCAGCGGCTGGTTCACCGAGGACTTCACCCTCGCCGAGCTGAAGACGCTGCGTGCCAAGGAGCGCCTCCCGCAGGTCCGGCCGGCGAACACCGTCTACGACGGTCGGTACGAGGTCCCGACGCTGGCCGAGGTGATCGATCTCGCGGCGCGGGCGAGCCGTCGCACCGGCCGCACGATCGAGGTGGTGCCGGAGACGAAGCACCCGACCTACTTCGCCTCGATCGGCCTCGATCTCTCCGACCCGCTGGTGCGGCTGCTGCGCCAGCGCAACCTCGACGGCCGCCGCTCGCCGGTCACGATCCAGTCGTTCGAGGTGGGCAACCTCGCCGACCTGAGCCGACGGGTCCGCAACCCGTTGGCGCTCAACGTGAGCGCCAGCGGCCAGCCGTACGACTACACGGTGGCCGGCAACCCCACGACGTACGCCGACCTGGTGAAGCCCGCCGGTCTGAAGAAGCTGTCGCGGTTCATCGACATCGTCAGTGCCGAGAAGAACGTGCTGATCCCTCGGGACGCGAACGGCTACCTGACCGAGCCGACCGACGTGATCGACGACGCGCACCGCTTCGGCCTGGAGGTCGTCTCCTGGACCTTCCGGGCGGAGAACCAGTTCCTGGCCGCCGACTTCCGCATCGGCACGGACCCGAACGCGATCGGCGACCTCGAGGGCGAGGTCACCACGTTCCTGCGCGCGGGCATCGACGGGCTGTTCTCCGACCACCCCGACATCGCGGTGGCGGCGCGTGACTCCGTGGTGGCCCGCTGAGCGGCCCCCTGAGCGAACTGTCGCGTTCCGGATACGCTCGCGGAGTGACTGACTACGGCTTCGAGACGCGTGCGATCCATGCGGGGCAGGAGCCCGACCCCCGGACGGGGGCGGTGGTCCCCGCGATCTACGCGACCAGCACCTACAAGCAGGACGGGGTCGGCGGTCTGCGCGAGGGGTACGAGTACTCGCGCAGCGCCAACCCCACCCGGACCGCCCTCGAGGAGTGCCTCGCCTCCCTCGAGGGCGGTCCGGCCGCGCTCGCGTTCGCCAGCGGCCTGGCCGCCGAGGACACGCTCCTGCGCGCACTGACCTCGCCGGGTGACCACGTGGTCATCCCCGACGACGCGTACGGCGGCACGTTCCGGCTGTTCGACAAGGTCGAGACGCGGTGGGGTCTGGCCTACGACGCGGCCGCGGTCGCCGACGTCGACGCGGTCCGCGCCGCGATCCGCCCGGGCAGCACGAAGATCGTCTGGGTCGAGACGCCGACGAACCCGCTGCTCGGGATCGCCGACATCGCCGCGCTGGCCGAGGTCGCGCACGAGGCCGGCGCTCTGCTCGTCGTCGACAACACGTTCGCCTCGCCGTACCTCCAGCAGCCGCTCGCCCTCGGCGCGGACGTCGTCGTGCACTCGACGACGAAGTACGCCGGCGGGCACTCCGACGTCGTCGGCGGCGCGCTGGTCGTCGGTGACGAGGCGCTCGAGGAGCCGCTGCGGTTCCACCAGAACGCGATGGGTGCGGTCGCGGGCCCGTTCGACGCGTGGCTCGTGCTGCGCGGTCTGAAGACCCTCGGGATCCGGATGGAGCGCCACTGCGACAACGCCGAGGCGGTCGTCGCGTTCCTGCAGGGCCGACCCGAGGTGGCCGAGGTGATCTACCCGGGTCTGGTCGAGCATCCCGGCCACGCGGTCGCCGCCCGCCAGATGCGCCGCTTCGGCGGGATGGTGTCGTTCCGGATGACCGCCGGTGAGCAGGCCGCGCTCGGCGTCGTGGAGCACACCGAGCTCTTCACGCTCGCCGAGTCCCTCGGCGGCGTCGAGTCGTTGATCGAGCACCCCGGCCGGATGACGCACGCGTCGGCCGCCGGGTCGCCCCTGGAGGTGCCCTCCGACCTGATCCGGGTCAGCGTGGGGATCGAGACCGGGGACGACCTCGTCGCGGACCTCGAGCGGGCCTTCGAGCGGTACGCCCGGGGCTGACGTGGCCGGACCGACCGAGCCGCGTGACGTGGACCGCGACGTTCCGTACGGGATCCGTCTGGGTGCCGCCTGGTCGTGGCGGCTGATCGTGATCGCCGTCGTCGCCTACGGCGTCTTCCTGGTCCTCGGCTACTTCTCCGAGATCACCGTGCCGATCGCGATCGCCGTGCTGATCACCGCCCTGGCGGTCCCGGCGGTCGACGCGCTGGAGCGGCTCCGCGTGCCCAGGCTCGCCGGGGCCCTCGCGGTCGTGCTGGGTGGGATCGCCCTGGTCGCGGGGATGCTCACGCTGATCGGCCAGCAGGTCGCCACCCAGTTCGACGACCTGCGGGACCAGCTGATCGTCGGCATCGACGAGATCCAGGACTGGGCCCGGACCGGACCGCTGGGCCTGTCCGACGACCAGCTCTCCGGCTGGCTCGACGACGTCACCCAGGCGCTCCAGGACGCCGGCTCGACCGACCTCGTCAGCCGGGTCACCGCTGTCGGCACGACGGTCACCCACTTCGTCGCCGGGCTCTTCATCGCGCTGTTCGCCACCTACTTCTTCCTCTACCAGGGCAAGCGGATCTGGGGGTGGGTCACCCGCCTGGTCCCGCAGGCCGCGCGGGAGCGGGTCGACTCGTCCGGACGCGTCGCGTGGACGACGCTGACCGGATTCGTCCGCGCGACGGTGCTGGTCGCCCTCGTCGACGCGATCGGCATCGCGCTGGTCGCCGTCGTGCTCAACGTCCCGCTCGCCCTCGCGATCGCGACCCTCGTCTTCCTCGGTGCCTTCATCCCGATCATCGGCGCGTTCCTGTCGGGGCTGGTCGCCGTGATGGTCGCGCTCGTGGCCCAGGGGCCCTGGGTGGCCGTGCTGATGCTGATCGGCGTGATCGCGGTCCAGCAGCTCGAGTCCCACGTCCTGCAGCCGTTCCTGATGGGCGCGTTCGTCGCGGTCCACCCGCTGGCGATCATCGCCGCGATCGCGGCCGGCGCGACCCTCGCGGGGATCGTCGGTGCCCTGCTCGCGGTGCCGACCGTCGCCTGCGTGAACTCGGTCGTACGGCACCTCGCGCCGGGCTGGGCGGCGTACCGACAACCCCACGGGCCACCAGGGTCCGGCGCGCCGCCGGCCGCCGACTCGGACAGCCCGCTCGCGGACTCGCCCGGCCCCGCCGACCGCGGCGACCGTCCGGGCGGCGGTCGCACGCCCGAGGCCGACCACGACGGCCGGCGCGATCAGCCCGACGAGGAGAATCCGTGACCGTCACCCTCGCCGAGGTCAGGGCCGCGGAGGCGATGCTCGCCGGCATCGCGTCGCGGACGCCGGTCCAGGGATCGCGGCCGCTGTCGGACCTGCTGGGCCGTCGCGTCGTGCTCAAGTGCGAGAACCTCCAGCGCGCCGGGTCGTTCAAGATCCGCGGCGCGTACGTCCGGATCGCGCGGCTGCGACCCGAGGAACGGGCGCGCGGCGTCGTCGCGGCGAGTGCCGGCAACCACGCGCAGGGCGTCGCGCTCGCGGCCTCGCTCGTCGGGACGCGAGCCAAGGTCTACATGCCCGAGGGCGCTCCGCTGCCGAAGCTCGAGGCGACCCTCGCGTACGGTGCGGAGGTCGAGACCGCCGGCACGAGCGTCGAGAGTGCGCTCGAGGCGGCCCACGCGTACGCGGAGCGGACCGGTGCCGTGCTGATCCACCCGTTCGACCACCCCGACGTGGTCGCCGGCCAGGGGACCCTGGGGCTGGAGATCCTCGAGCAGGTGCCCGAGGCGACGACGATCGTCGTCCCGGTCGGTGGTGGCGGGCTGGTCGCCGGGATCGCGCTCGCGGCCCGCGCGGTGCGCCCGGACGTCCGGGTCGTGGGGGTCCAGGCCGAGCACGTCGCCGCGTACCCGCCGTCGCTCGCTCAGGGCACCCCGACCTCCGTGGAGGGTCGGCGGACGATGGCTGACGGGATCGCGGTCTCGCGCCCCGGTGACGTCCCGTTCGAACAGGTGGCGCGCTGGGTCGACGACGTCGTCACCGTGGGCGAGGAGTCGCTGAGCCGTGCGCTGCTGATGATGCTCGAGCGGGCCAAGCAGGTCGTGGAACCGGCCGGTGCCGCCGCGGTCGCCGCGCTGATGGAGCATCCCGGACAGTTCGCAGGAGAGGGTCCGCTGGTCGCCGTGCTGAGCGGCGGCAACATCGATCCGCTGCTGCTCATGCGGGTCGTCCGCCACGGGCTGGCGGCCGCGGGGCGGTTCCTGTCGTTCTCCGCGCGGATCCCGGACCGACCCGGTGCGCTCGAAGAGCTGCTGCGCGTCCTGGCGCAGATGGAGGTCAACGTCCTCGACGTCGTCCACGAGCGCACCTCGGCGACGCTCGGGGTCGACGAGGTCGAGGTCGCGCTCAGCGTCGAGGCGCGAGGGCCCGAGCACCGCGCGCGGGTCGAGGAGGCCCTGCGGACCCGCGGGTACGTCCTCCACTACCGCTGAGCCCCTCCGGCCGGACCACGTGGGGTCGGCGGGAGGGGCTCGGGCCGTGCGAGCGCGCGGGGCCGGATCGGCGGTGGCCCCGATCGACCGGTGCCGGGGTCGACGTCAGCCGACGTACGGCTTGGCGTCGACGATCTCGACGCTGACGGTGCTGCCGTTCGGCGCTTCGTACGACGCCGTCTCGCCGGCGCGCTTGCCGAGGATGGCGGAGCCGAGCGGGGACTGCGGGGAGAAGACCTCGATGTCGACGGATCCGTCGAGGGCGAGCATCTCCCGGGAGCCGAGCAGGAAGGACTCGGTGTCGTCGTCGCCGGCGAACCTGATGGTGATGATCATGCCGGTCTCGACCAGGCCGTCGTCGGCGCGCTGCTCGCCGACCTGCGCGCGGCGCAGCATGTCCTCGAGCTGGCGGATCCGGGCCTCGGCCTTGCCCTGCTCCTCACGCGCGGCGTGGTAGCCGCCGTTCTCACGCAGGTCGCCTTCGTCGCGGGCCTCGGCGATCTTCGTGGCGATCTCGGTCCGCGCAGGCCCACGAAGATGGTCCAGCTCGGCCTGGAGGGCGTCGTAGGCCTCCTGGGTGAGCCAGATGACGTTCTCGTTCGACGTGGTCATGGGGGACTGCTCCTTGATGTAACAAACCCCAGACAACATGCCTGGGGCCAGGGCTCCACGGTACCAGAATCGGGCGCCCGACCAAGGTCGAACGAGCCGAGCCGGGGGCTCAGTCGGTCAGTCGGCAGGACGTCACGTCGGCCGAGACGGCGCGGCGCTCGGTGTCGATCACCTCACGGACCGAGGTCCGGTCGTCGTCGGCGGCGGGCACCGCGATCGTCCTCTCCCCGACGTAGGTGTGGTCGACGGCCTGCGCGGCCACGTCGCACTCCGCGGCCCGCCCGTCGACGTGGAACGCGTCGATCGTCACCTCGATCTGGTGGTCCGACAGCACGTCGTACGCGACCACCTTGGCCGCGGCGGTGACCTGGTCCTGCTGCCACGACGAGAGCCACCAGGAGCCCAGCACGCCCAGACCGACCCCGACGACCGCCAGGACGATCCAGAACCGCCGACCGGGAGCGGTGCGGCGGCCGTACCGGGAGGTGGACAGGTCCGACGGCGTGCTCGACATGCAACCATTGTGACCGAGTGGGTTGCGGCGAGGAGAAGGAGCCGGAGTGGCCGAGAAGTTGCGCCTCATGCACGTGCATGCACATCCCGACGACGAGTCGAGCAAGGGTGCTGCGTCGACGGCGAAGTACGTGGCCGAGGGCGTCGACGTGCACGTGGTGACGTGCACCGGAGGGGAGCGCGGCTCGATCCTGAACCCGAGCTTCGACCATCCCGGGATCAAGGACAATCCCGAGCTGATCGGCGAGATCCGGCGCGAGGAGATGGACCGGGCCCGCGAGATCCTCGGGATCAAGCAGGACTGGCTGGGCTTCGTGGACTCGGGGTGGCCCGAGGGCGACCCGCCCCCGCCGCTGCCGGAGGGGTGCTTCGGGCTGGTGCCGGTCGAGGAGGCAGCCAAGCCGCTGATCGCGCTGATGCGTTCGTTCCGGCCGCACGTCGTGACGACGTACGACGAGAACGGCGGCTATCCGCACCCGGACCACATCATGTGCCACAAGATCAGCGTGGAGGCGTTCGAGAAGGCCGGCGACGCCACCGCGTACCCCGAGCTGGGCGACCCGTGGCAGCCGCAGAAGCTGTACTACCACCGCGGCTGGTCGCGTGCGCGTGCCGAGGCGGTCGACGCCGCGCTGCAGCGCCACGGGCTCGAGCCGATCTACGCCGAGCGGCTGGAGAAGTGGAAGGTGGACCCCGACGAGGAGAAGCGGCTGACGACGCGGGTGCCGTGCGCGGACTACTTCGGCGTCGCCGACGACGCCCTGCGGGCGCACGCGACGCAGATCGACCCGAACGGCCACTGGTTCGCCGTGCCGCACGAGGTCCGCGCGGAGGCCTGGCCGACCGAGGACTACCAGCTGGTCACCTCGCACGTGCCGACGTCGGTCCCCGAGGACGACCTGTTCGCGGGCCTGCGCTGACCGGCCCGGGCCGATCGCGCCCTGGCAGGCTCGGCGCGGTTCGGCGGGCGTAGGCTGGAGGTCATGTCAACCGTTCTGCTCGCCGCCCAGGAGATCGAATGGAAGCCGGCCGGCTGGGTCGCGCTGTTCATCGTTCTCGGTCTGTGCGCCGGGCTGTTCTTCCTGATGCGCAGCATGAACCGCCAGCTCAAGAAGGTCGACTTCGACGAGGACGCCACCGAGCGGCGCCAGCAGCCCTCGGGTGACGAGCGCTCGAGCGACGACGCCTGACCCTCCCGCGGGCCGAGGCGCGAGAGCGGGCGTCTCGATCCTCGCTCCGCTCGGCCTCGACGAACGGAACCCCCGCTGGTCGAGGCGCGAGAGCAGCGACACACACCCCCCCGCTGGTCGAGGCGCGAGAGCGGGCGTCTCGATCCTCGCTCCGCTCGGCCTCGACGAACGGAACCCCCGCTGGTCGAGGCGCGAGAGCGGGCGTCTCGATCCTCGCTCCGCTCGGCCTCGACGAACGGAACCCCCGCGGGTCGAGGCGCGAGCGTGGCTCACCCCGCTGGTCGAGGCGCGAGCGCAGCGAGCGATCGAGACCCCCCTCACCCCTCGAACTCGCCGGCCACGGCGAGCACGTCGTAGGCGTCGCCGGCCCCGGTCGCCCGGACCACGTGGTGCAGCGTCTCGATCTGCATCCCGTCGAGGGCGGCGGCCAACGAGGTCGGGGTCGGGAGGACCTCGGCGTCGCGCGGACCACCCACGCCGTACGCGAGGTTCTCCCGGGCGTGCCCGAGGTACACGAGCCGGCCTCCGGGAGCGAGCCAGGTGCGGGCGCGTCCGAGCGCGAGGTCCAGCCGCTCGACCTGGAGGTAGGCCACGAGCACCAGGTCGACGCGCGTCGGCGGGTCCCACGAGAGCGCGTCGTCGACGTACCACCTGATCCGCTCGGTCCGGTGGTCCTCCTCCTGTCCCGCCGCACGCGCCGCCTCGATGGCCGCCGCCGAGAAGTCGACGGCGTCCACCTGCCAGCCCCTGTCCGCCAGCCAGGCGGCGTGCCGCCCGTCGCCGCACGCGAGGTCGATCGCGCGGCCCGGACGCAGGCCCGCGAGCGCGGCGACGAGGGTCGCGTTCGGGGTCCGGCCGAAGGGTTGCGGCTGCTCGGTGTAGCGCAGGTCCCACGCAGAGGCGTCCATGACCGCACCCTAAGGCGGACCGGTCCTACTTCTCCCGGTGCTTGACGTGCTTCGCCCAGAAGAAGCAGTAGACGCCGAACGCGGCGATGCCGACGGCGACCGCCGTGAGCAGGTACGGGCCGAACGGCTGCTCCTTGAGCGTCCGCAGCGCGTCGTCGAGGCCGCCGGCCTTCTTCGGGTCGTGGGTCGCGGCGGCGATGCCGAAGAGGACGCCGATGATGCCGAGCGCGATGCCCTTGGAGGTGTAGCCCACCTGGCCGAGCCGCTCGACGAGCGTGCCGCCCGATCCGGCCGTCGCGGCGCCGTCGAGCTCCTTGGTGAACGATCCCGACAGGCCCTTGTAGATCTGATAGATCCCCACCGCGAGGATCCCGACCCCGACGGCGGCGACGAGCCACGGGCCGCCGGGCGCGTTCATGAGCTTCGCGGTCGCGGTCTCCTCGGTCTTGCCGGACCCGCTGGAGCCTCCTGCGGCGCCGGTGGCGTAGCGGAACGCCGTGAACGCCAGCACCGCGTACAGGATCGCGCGGCCGACGGCTGTGGTCTTCTTGAAGCCACGCTTGGGCTGGTCGAGGTCGCCGAAGCCCCAGATGGCGTCGCTCACCTGCCACAGCGTAAGGGCGATCAGGCCGATGCCGGTCAGCCACAGGATCACCGTCCCGACGGTGTCGTCGGCCATCGTGGCGAGCGCGCCCGTCTGGCTGGCGCTCTGGCCGCTGCCGCCCCACGCGACCTGGAGGGCGATCCACGCGAGCAGCAGGTGGACGACCCCGTACGTCACGAGGCCGATCTTGGCGCCGATCTCGAAGGGCTTGCTGTGTCGGGCTTGCTGCACGGAGGAGGTCACCGCGGAATCCTCGCACGGCCCGGCCCCGCCGTCCGGTCGCCGGGCCGCGCATCCGCCCGCGCCCGTACGTACGCCGTCGGGCGAGGCCGTAGCGTGAGCCGTATGGCCAACCGACTCAGCCGCGCGACCTCCCCGTACCTGCTGCAGCACGCCGACAACCCCGTCGACTGGCACGAGTGGGGCGACGACGCGTTCGCGCTGGCGGCCGAGCGGGACGTGCCGGTGCTGCTGAGCGTCGGGTACGCCGCGTGCCACTGGTGCCACGTGATGGCGCGCGAGTCGTTCGAGGACCCCGAGCTCGCTGCGTACCTGAACGAGCACTTCGTCCCGGTCAAGGTCGACCGCGAGGAGCGCCCGGACGTCGACGCCGTCTACATGCGCGCGACGACCGCCATGACGGGGCAGGGCGGCTGGCCGATGACGGTCGTGCTGACGCCGAGCGGTGAGCCGTTCTTCGCCGGCACGTACTTCCCGCCGCGCCCCAGCCACCAGATGCCGGGATTCGGGCAGGTGCTGGAGGCCGTGGTCGACACGTGGCGTACGAAGCGCGACGACATCGCACGGGTCGGTGGACAGATCGTCGAGCACCTGGCCGCTGCCGAGTCGGCGGGCCTGGCGCCCGGCGGCGGCGGCCGTACGCCCGGCCCGGACGACCTGGACGAGGCGGTCCGGACGCTGGCCGAGCAGTTCGACGCGACGAACGGCGGGTTCGGCGGGGCGCCGAAGTTCCCGCCGTCGATGGTGCTGGAGTTCCTGCTGCGCCACGCGGCGCGGACGGGCTCCGAGCAGTCGGCGTCGATGATCGAGAAGACGGCCGAGGCGATGGCGCGGGGCGGGATGTACGACCAGCTGGCCGGCGGGTTCGCTCGCTACAGCGTCGACGCGACCTGGACCGTGCCCCACTTCGAGAAGATGCTGTACGACAACGCGCTGCTGCTGCGCGCGTACCTGCACCTGTGGCGGCGCGACGGCTCCGTGCTGGCCGAGCGGGTGGTCCGCGAGACCGCCGACTTCCTGCTCACCGACCTGATCACCCCTCAGGGCGGGTTCGCCTCCGCGCTCGACGCGGACACCGACGGGGTCGAGGGCGCGACGTACGTGTGGACTCCGGACCAGCTCGTCGAGGTGCTCGGGCGCGAGGACGGGGCGTGGGCGGCCCGGCACCTGCTGGTCACGCCGCAGGGGACGTTCGAGAACGGGACGTCGACGCTCCAGCGCCGGATCGAGCCCAACGACCCCGAGCGCTGGGAGTCGGTGCGGGAGAGGCTGGCGACGGCGCGGCGAGCACGCCCTGCGCCCGCGCGCGACGAGAAGGTCGTGGCCGCGTGGAACGGGCTCGCGGTGAGCGCGCTCGCCGAGGCGGGCGTGCTGCTGGACGAGCCGGCCTACGTCGATGCGGCGGTCGTCGCCGCGTCCCTGCTGGCAGGGGTGCACACCGACGCCGACGGCCGCCTGCTGCGGACCTCTCGCGACGGCCTCGCGTCGACGAACGTCGGCGTGCTGGAGGACTACGGCTGCGTCGCGGAGGCGTACCTCGCGGTGCTCGGCGTCACCGGCGACGCGGTGTGGCTGGAGCGAGCGCGTGCGCTGTGCGACCGGATCCTGGCCCACTTCACCGACGAGGAGTCGGGTGGGTTCTACGACACCGCCGACGACGCGCCGGACCTCGTCGTACGCCCGCGTGACGTCTCCGACAACGCGACGCCGTCCGGTGCGTCCGCGGCGGCCGCGGCGCTGGTCGCGCTGGGAGCGGTGACCGGCGAGTCGCGCTACCGCGAGGGTGCGGAGCGGGCGGTGGCGTCGGCGGCTCCGCTGGCGTTGAAGGCGCCCCGGTTCGCGGGGGCGTCGCTCGCGGTGGCCGAGGCGCTGCTCGCCGGACCGGTCGAGGTCGCGGTGGTCGGGACCGGGGACGACGCAGCCGTTCTGCACCGGGCCGCGCTGCGGCTGGACTCCCCGGGCGCGGTCGTCCTCGCGGGTGCGCCGGGGACCGCGGTGCCGCTCTTCGAGGGGCGCGATCTCGTCGACGGGTCGGCGGCGGCGTACGTCTGCCGTGGTTTCGTCTGCGAGCGCCCCGTCACCGACCCGGCAGCGCTGCGGGCCTGACGGTCTGCGTAGCCGGCTGCGCAGACCTCCACCTGGCTGGGAGAACCTTCGTAGCCCGGTGCGGGTCTGCCCAGCCGGCTACGGAGACCGTCAAACAGCGGTCAGCGCAGCGGGTCCGCCCAGCCGGCTGCGCAGACCTCCACCTGGCTGGGAGAACCTTCGTAGCCAGGTGTGGGTCTGCCCAGCCGGCTACGGAGACCGTCAGGGGGCAACCACCTGGGCGCAACCCGTACGCGGTCCTCCGCGACGCGAAGGGTCAGCGCAAGGCGTACGCGGCGATCGAGATGCCGACGTAGTGCGTGACGAAGGCCGCGATGGTGAGCGTGTGGAACACCTCGTGGAACCCGAACCACCGCGGGAACGGGTCCGGGCGCCTGAGCCCGTAGACGACGGCGCCGAGGGAGTAGAGCACGCCGCCGACGACGATCAGGACGATGACGGCCGTCGAGGTCGCGGCGACGAACTCCTCACGCCACAGGACCGCGGCCCAGCCGAGCATCACGTACATCGGCGTGTAGAGCCAGCGCGGCGCGTCGACCCAGAACACCCGGAACGCCACCCCGCCGAGCGCGCCGCCCCACACCATCGCGAGCAGCATCGCGGCGTCGCGGGGCTCGAGCAGGATCAGGGCGAAGGGCGTGTAGGACCCGGCGATCAGCAGGAAGATGTTCGCGTGGTCCACGCGCTTGAGCGCGAGCTGGGCGCGCGGACCCCAACGCCCGACGTGGTAGACGGCGCTGACCCCGAAGAGCAGCAGCGCGCTCGCCATGTAGACCGCGACCCCGGTCTTCGAGGCGGCGCCGGGGGCGAGCACGAGCAGCACGACGAAGGCCGCGAGCGCCAGCGGCCACGTGGCGGCGTGCAACCAGCCGCGCAGTCTAGGCTTGATCTCGTCGACGGCGTCGCGCAGGCGCGTGCCGACGTCGAGACCGGACGCGTGGATGACCTCGTGGTTGCTCACGCCGACGACCCTAGCGAACGAACCTACGCTTGCGTAGGTTAGACGCATCACGAGAGGACACCGCGTGTCGGTTCGCGACCTGCTCTACTCCGCCTACGAGCGCACGATCCTGGGGCACCTGCGGCCCGACCAGGTCCCGGCGCACGTCGGCGTGATCGTGGACGGCAACCGTCGCTGGGCCCGCGGGGCCGGTGCCGGTGTGACCGGCGGCTACCAGGCCGGGGCCGACAAGATCACCGAGTTCCTCGGCTGGTGCGACGAGCTCGATGTGAAAGTCGTCACGCTGTGGCTGCTCTCGACCGACAACCTGCACCGGCCCGAGGACGAGCTGCGGGCGCTGCTCGACGTCATCACCGACCTGGTCGATGCCCTGACCGAGTCGCGCCGCTGGCACGTCCGGCTGATCGGCAACCTCGATCTCCTGCCCAGCGACGTCGCGGAGGGGCTGCGGCGCGCCGCTCGCGCGACCAGCGACGTCGACGGACTGGAGGTCAACCTCTGCGTCGGGTACGGGGGGCGTCAGGAGCTCGCCGACGCGGTCCGCTCGCTGCTGCGCGAGCAGGCCGAGCACGGCCGTACCCTCGACGAGGTCGCCGAGTCCATCGACGTCGAGCACATCGCCGACCACCTCTACACCAAGGGGCAGCCCGACCCGGACCTCGTGATCCGGACCTCGGGGGAGCAGCGGCTGTCCGGCTTCCTGCTCTGGCAGAGCGTGCACTCGGAGTTCTACTTCTGCGAGGCGCTGTGGCCGGCGTTCCGGCGGGTCGACTTCCTCCGGGCGATCCGGTCGTACGCGGAGCGCGAACGTCGCTTCGGTCAGTGAGCGCGGCGCCGGGTCGGCGCTGGTTAACCAGACGTTCACGTCACCGGCAGCGTGTCGCAATCGAACGGCGTGGCGCGCGTCGTACGGTCGGGGTGTCGACGGGGCCTGATCCCGTCGGCACCGGGAGGTCACTCGTGCATCAACCACAGTCCGGCGGATCGGTTGCCGCGGCCGTGGCGCGCACGACGATCGGTGGTCCCGCCCCCGGGACCCGCCCCCTGCTTCCGGCTCCACCTGAGAGATGAGAGCCGGCGCGGGGATGCGCGCGGGCTCGTGAGGAGAACTGCCGTGGCTGCTCAATCTCGCGCGAATCGCACCGCACGCACGCGCCGCTCCGCTCCCGCCCAGGACGACCTCGACCGACGCACGTACGTCGTCGACACCAGCGTCCTGCTCGCCGACCCCCTCGCCCTGACCCGCTTCGACGAGCACGAGGTCGTCGTGCCCGTCGTCGTGGTCGTCGAGCTCGAGGCCAAGCGCGCCCACCCCGAGCTGGGCTACTTCGCCCGCGCGGCGCTGCGCTTCCTCGACGAGCTCCGGGTCCGCCACGGCACCCTCGACGCGCCCCTGCCGGCCAACGACTCCGGCGGCACGGTCCGCGTCGAGCTGAACCACACCGACCCCGGGGCCCTCCCGTCCGGTTTCAGGCTCGGTGACAACGACACCCGGATCCTCTCGGTCGCGAAGAACCTCGCCGACGAGGGCGCGGCGGTCACGCTGGTCAGCAAGGACCTGCCGATGCGGGTCAAGGCCTCCGCGGTCGGTCTCGCGTCGGAGGAGTACCGCGCCGAGCTCGCCCTGGACTCCGGCTGGACCGGCATGGAGGAGCTCGAGATCGCCGGAGCCGACGTCGACACGTTGTACGACGAGGGGACCGTCGACCTCGCCGACGCCCGCGACCTCCCGACCCACACGGGTCTGGTCCTGCTGTCCGAGCGGGGCAGCGCGCTCGGCCGGGTCACGCCGGACAAGCAGGTCCGGCTGGTCCGTGGCGACCGGGAGGCGTTCGGGATCCACGGTCGCTCGGCGGAGCAGCGGGTCGCGCTCGACCTCCTGCTCGATCCCGAGGTCGGGATCGTGTCGATGGGCGGCCGCGCCGGCACGGGCAAGTCGGCGCTCGCGCTCTGCGCCGGGCTCGAGGCCGTCATGGAGCGGAGGCTGCACAAGAAGGTCGTGGTCTTCCGGCCGCTGTTCGCCGTCGGCGGTCAGGAGCTCGGCTACCTCCCGGGCACGGAGGCCGAGAAGATGGGCCCCTGGGCGCAGGCGGTCTTCGACACGCTCGGGGCGGTGACGTCGGGCGACGTGCTCGACGAGGTGATCGACCGCGGCATGCTCGAGGTGCTCCCGCTGACCCACATCCGCGGGCGGTCGCTGCACGACGCCTTCGTGATCGTCGACGAGGCGCAGTCGCTGGAGCGCAACGTGCTGCTCACCGTGCTGAGCCGGATCGGAGCCAACTCTCGGGTCGTGCTCACCCATGACGTGGCACAGCGCGACAACCTGCGCGTCGGGCGGTACGACGGCGTGGTCGCGGTGGTGGAGAAGCTCAAGGGCCACCCGCTCTTCGCGCACATCACGCTGACCCGGTCCGAGCGCTCGCCGGTCGCCGCCCTGGTGACGGAGATGCTGGAGGACAACGTCCTCTGACGCGCCCCGGCGCCGGTGCCGAGCGCGAACCCCCATCGTGTGATTCAGTGGGATGGATCACACGGTCGAGGGCGATCGTCCTCGGCGCCGGCGCGCAGGGGGTGCACTACCGATGATCGGTCGACGAGGGCGACGCGCGGTGCTCGGGCTGACCGCCCTGATGGTCGCGGGCGGGCTCGCCGCGTGCGGGTCGGACAGCGGATCCGGAGACACCCCGGTCCTGACCTGGTACATCAATCCGGACGTCTCCAACCTCGAGCCGTACGTGACCGACGAGGACGGCAACCAGCAGCCGGGCGGTCAGGCCTACCTCGCGCTCCAGTGCACCGAGGCCGCACAGGGGGACTACGAGATCGAGGTCGAGCTTCTCCCCAACGACGCGTCGCAGCAGCGCGAGCAGCTCGTCCGCCGGCTCGCGGCCGAGGACGACTCGATCGACATGATGAGTCTCGACCCCGCGTTCACCGCGGAGTTCGCGAACGCCGGGTTCCTGGAGCCGATGAGCTCCGAGCAGCAGAGCCAGCTCTCCGAGGGGATGCTCGAGGGTGCGATCGACGCGGCGACGTACGACGACGAGCTCGTCGCGGTGCCGCTGTGGTCCAACACGCAGATCCTCTGGTACCGCAAGTCCGTGGCGGAGCAGGCCGGGCTCGACATGGAGCAGCCGGTGACCTGGGACCAGATCATCGACGCCGCCGTGCAGACCGACACCACGGTGAGCGTGCAGTCGAAGCGGTACGAGGGCTACTCCGTCTGGATCAACGCGCTGATCTCCGGGGCCGGCGGTCAGATCGTGGAGGATCCCGAAGCCGGCAAGGACGCGAAGATCACGATCGACACCCCGGCCGGCAAGGCCGCGGCCGAGGTGATCTCGAAGCTCGCGAACTCGCCGGCCGCGCCCGCCGGCATGTCGAACGCCGACGAGGGCGGCACGGTCGCCACGTTCTCCGCGGACGACGGTGGGTTCATCGTCAACTGGACCTATCTGTACGCGGACCCGAACGTCGCGGGCTTCATCGACGACCTCGCGTGGGCCCGCTATCCCCGGACGACCGACGGCGACGAGAGCCGGCCGCCGTACGGCGGGATCAACCTCGGTGTCTCCAGCTACGGCAAGCACACCGACCTCGCGTACGAGGCGGCCGCGTGCATCACCTCGGAGGAGAGCCAGAAGACCTACGCGCTCTCGTCCGGCAACCAGCCGGCCCGTGAGGCCGCGTACGACGACCCCGAGCTGACCGACGCGTACCCGATGGCCGACCTGTGGCGCGAGAGCATCGATGCAGCCGCGCCCCGGCCGCTGACGCCGTACTGGAGCGACATCTCCACGGCGCTGTACTCCAGCTGGCACCCGCCGTCGTCGGTCGACCCCGACACGACCCCGGCGGAGTCGCAGCAGTACATCACCGACGTCCTTC
Organism: Mumia flava; assembly: GCF_002797495.1. Lineage (NCBI taxonomy): Bacteria > Bacillati > Actinomycetota > Actinomycetes > Propionibacteriales > Nocardioidaceae > Mumia > Mumia flava. The sequence continues at coordinate 1,050,431 of NZ_PGEZ01000001.1, read as the reverse complement.
AAGGGCAGGCCCTGCTGTGAACGGGAGGCGATGAGCGATGGCATCCACGACGGCGGCGCCTGGCCGCCGGGTGAAGACGCGGGAGCGCACTCCCGAGGCGGCCGAGAACCGGCTCGCGTGGAAGCTCGCGGGCCCGGCGGTCGCGGTGATGCTCCTGGTCACCGCGTGGCCGATGCTGCGGGCGCTGTACCTGTCGCTGTTCAGCTACCGGCTGACCGCGCCCGACGACCGTGAGTGGGTCGGCCTGACCAACTACTGGGTGGTCCTGAGCGACCCGCTGTGGTGGCGCGCCGTCTTCGTCGCGGTCTTCATCATGGTCGTGACGGTCTCGGTCGAGCTCGTGATCGGCTTCGGCTTCGCGATGGTGATGAACAGCATCCTGGTCGCGCGCGGTCTCGTACGGTCCTCGATCCTCGTGCCGTACGGCATCATCACCGTCGTCTCGGCGTACGCGTGGCTGTACGCGTTCCAGCCGACCACCGGGTTCGTGAACCAGTGGCTCCACCTGGACCCGAGCACGACGCCGTTCGACAACTTCTGGGGCTCGATCATGGTGATCTGCCTCGCCGAGATCTGGAAGACGACGCCGTTCATCTCGCTGCTGCTGCTCGCCGGGCTGTCCCAGGTCCCGAACGACGCGGTCGAGGCGGCGACCGTGGACGGTGCGACCTGGTGGCAGCGGCTGTACAAGGTGATCCTGCCGTCGATGCGTGCGGCGATCATGGTCGCGGTCCTCTTCCGGGCGCTGGACGCCTACCGCATCTTCGACAGCCCGTTCATCATGACCGGCTTCGCGAACGGCACGGCGCCACCGTCGGGCCTGGTCTACAACGCGATGATCCAGCGTGTCGAGCTCGGGCTCGGGTCGGCGATGTCGGTGCTGCTGTTCCTGTCGGTGCTCGTGGTCGCGTTCGGGTTGATGAAGGCGTTCCGGGTGGATCTGAGCCAGGTGAGGGGGGAGTAGATGTCACCGCGTCGCAAGTCCCGCGTGATCTGGTCGTTCGTCGCGATCGTGATCGGGCTGGCGTTCGCCGCGATCGGGGTCCTGGCGATCGAGTCGCCCGACCTGTGGTTGTGGCTGATCGTCGGCACCGTCTTCGTGATCACCGGCGTCGTCGGTCTCCTGATCGGTGAGGCGGCACCGCAGGTGTCCATGGGGTCGGTGGTCGGTGCCGAGCTGATCGTGCTGTACACCCTCACGCCGGTGGTGTACCTCGTCTCGCTGTCGCTCAAGGGCGGCAACGCCGACGTCAACCAGGGCGGCTTCCTCCCGCACGACCCCGGGTTCGCCAACTACGAGACCGTCTTCCAGTTCGAGCTGTTCCAGCGCGCGCTGATCAACTCCACCGGAATCTCGATCATCTCGACGACGATCTCGGTGGTGCTCGCGACGTTCGCGGCGTACGCGGTGGCGCGGCTGCGGTTCAGGGGCAAGAAGTTCGTGCTCTCGATCGCGCTGGCGATCGCGATGTTCCCTGTGGTGGCGCTGGTCGGGCCGCTGTTCGACATGTGGCGCACGCTCGGGATCTACGACACGTGGATCGGCCTGATCATCCCGTACCTCTCGTTCACGCTGCCGATGTCGATCTGGGTGCTGTCGGCGTTCTTCCGTGAGATCCCGTGGGAGATGGAGCAGGCGGCGCAGGTCGACGGCGCCACCTCGTGGCAGGCCTTCCGCAAGGTGATCGTGCCGCTGGCGGCACCGGGCGTCTTCACCGCTGCGATCATCACGTTCTTCTTCGCCTGGAACGACTTCGTCTTCGGCATCTCGCTGAGCTCGACGACGGCGTCGATCCCGGTCCCGGCGTCGCTGGCGTTCTTCACCGGCGCCTCCCAGTTCGATCAGCCGATCGCGGCGATCGCCGCGGCGTCGGTCGTGGTGACCGTGCCGATCTTCGTCATCGTCATGCTGTTCCAGCGCAAGATCGTCGCCGGCCTCACCTCCGGCGCAGTGAAGGGGTGAATCTCGATGGCCGACATCGCCATGAAGAACATCGTCAAGCAGTACGGCGACAACGACCCGGCGGTGCGTGGGATCAGCCTGGACGTCGCCGACGGCGAGTTCATGATCCTGGTGGGCCCGTCCGGCTGCGGGAAGTCGACGCTCCTGCGGATGATCGTGGGACTCGAGGAGATCACGTCGGGCGACATGGTGATCGGGGGCGACCGCGTCAACGACAAGTCGCCCCGCGAGCGCAACCTCGCGATGGTCTTCCAGAACTATGCGCTCTACCCGCACCTGAACGTCTACGAGAACATCGCGTTCCCGCTGCGGCTGCGCAAGGGCACCAGTGACGAGGAGATCGACAAGGCGGTCAAGGAGGCGGCCGAGACGCTCGAGCTGACCGAGTTCCTCGAGCGCAAGCCGGCGAACCTGTCCGGCGGTCAGCGTCAGCGGGTGGCGATGGGCCGCGCGATCGTGCGGGACGCGAAGGCGTTCCTGTTCGACGAGCCGCTGTCGAACCTCGATGCGAAGCTGCGCGGCCAGATGCGTACGGAGATCGCGCGACTGCAGCGCAAGCTCGGGATCACCACCGTCTACGTGACCCACGACCAGACCGAGGCGATGACGCTCGGTGACCGGGTGGCGCTGCTGAAGAAGGGCGAGCTCCAGCAGGTGGCGACGCCGCGCGAGCTGTACGAGAACCCGGTCAACCTGTTCGTCGCCGGCTTCATCGGGTCGCCGCCGATGAACTTCCTCCCGGCTCGGGTCAAGGGGGACGAGCTCGAGCTGCCGTTCGTGACGGTGCCGATCCCGTCGGACGCGGCCGAGGCGGCGAAGCAGCACGAGCTGCTGATCGCGGGGATCCGCCCCGAGCACTTCGTGGACGCGTCGTCGCCGGCGGCGTCGGACAGCGAGGGGACGCGGTTCAGCGCGGACGTCGACGTGGTGGAGTGGCTCGGCAACGAGCAGTACGCCTACATCCCGTTCGACGCGCCGCAGGAGGTCTCGTCGAAGCTCGACGAGCTGGCCAAGGAGCTGGACGGCGAGAAGATGCGGTCGCAGATCGTCGTCTCGCTCGATCCCGCTTCGCGGGTCCGGGAGGGCGAGTCGGCCGAGCTGGTGATGAAGGCTGACCGGATGCACCTGTTCGTGCCGGAGACGGGCGAGAACCTGCGGCACAGCGACGACGGCGCGTCGGACGGATCCTGATCGGCCGAGGCTGAGAGCCGTTGGTTGAAATTCTCAGGTTCTCGCATCCCCGCAGGTCAGGCCGCGTGTCGCGCCGTGATCGTCCCGTTATGTCCGTAATGACCGGTTGAACCAGGTTTCTGGGTCCTGCACGGTAGAGGCTTCGTGTTCCTGACCCCCGGAGGAGCCTGAGTGACCCCCGAACGGCCCACGCCGTCGCGCCCCGGCGCACGGCGCGCGACCCGTGCTGACCGGCGCGCGATCCGCGGCGACCAGCGCGCCACCCGAGTCGACCGTCTCGCCGACGGCGAGCACGGAGACCCTCGAACCCCTCTCCTCGGGCGGCTCAAGTCCGGCCTCGGGACCCGACGCGGCCGCGCCGTCGCCGTCGTCGGCGGCCTCGCGATCGCCGCCGTCACCAGCGGGGCTGCGAGTGGCGCCGTCCAGCAGGCCCCGGAGACCAGCGTCGCGTCGATCACCGGACTGCACCGGCTCGCGCACGTGACGCCCTCCGCTGCGGCCGCCGACGCGTCGGGTGCGGTCGGCGACGCCATCGCGGACCGGGACGACGCTGCGCAGACCTCACGCTCCGCCGGGCGGAGCGCGCTGGAGTCGACCGGCGGGACCGATGCGACCGCCCCGAGCGCCGTGGGCGCCGCGAAGGCGAAGGCCGCCCGCAAGGCCGCCGACATCGCCGGCGTGCAGACCGACACCGCGAGCATGCAGGACCTCGACCCTCGGGAGATCGCCCGCTCGATGATGGGTGACTTCGGGTTCAGCTCCAGCCAGTTCGGCTGCCTCGACAGCCTCTGGGTCAGCGAGAGCAACTGGCGCTGGAACGCCGACAACCCGACCTCCAGCGCGTACGGCATCCCGCAGGCGCTGCCCGGCGAGAAGATGGCCTCGGCCGGTTCGGACTGGGCGACCAACCCCGCGACGCAGATCAAGTGGGGCCTCGGCTACATCCAGTCGGTCTACGGCGACCCGTGCTCGGCATGGTCCTTCAAGCAGGGCAACAACTGGTACTGAGCCGCCGGAACGGGCGACCCTCTACGGTGGTCCCGTGACGAGCACGAACTCGATCGACGAGACCCTCGGTGCGCGACGACGCGTCGGGGGTCTCGGCGCGCTCGGGCCGCTCCTGCTGGCCGTGCTCTGCGGCACCGCCTACGCGACCCTGTCGCTCCTGCGCTTCCGCCGCTTCGAGACGCCGTCGTGGGACAACGCGATCTTCGAGCAGGCGATCGCCGGATACGCCCGGCTGAGCGCGCCGATCGTCGACATCAAGGGCCCCGGCTACAACATCCTCGGCGACCACTTCTCGCCGATCACGGCCCTCGTCGCGCCGTTCTACCGGGCCTTCCCCGACGGCCGCACCCTCCTGGTCGCGCAGGCCGTGCTGGTCGCGCTGTCGGTGTGGGTGATCGCCCGGGCCGCTGTGCGCCTGCTCGGGCTCGGCGGCGGGATGGCAGTCGGGATCGCGTACGGCCTGTCGTTCGGGATCGCCTCGGCGGTCTGGGTCGACTTCCACGAGGTCGCCTTCGGCGCGTTGTTCCTCGCGCTCGCCGGCGTCGCGTACGTCGAGCGTCGCTGGGTGGCCGTGATGGCGTGGTCGCTCCCGCTGGTGCTCGTCAAGGAGGACCTCGGCCTCACCGTCTTCGTGATCGGCTGCGTGCTCGCGGTCTCCGGAGCCCGTCGTGTCGGGATCGCGACGGCGCTCTTCGGCCTCGGCGGCTTCCTCCTCACGCTGTACGTGCTGATCCCCGCCTTCAACCCCGGCGGAGGGTACGACTACGTCGGGGTGATCGGCGCCGACGGCGCGGGTGGTCCGGGTCCGTGGACGACGTTCTGGACCGGCTGGGACGACAAGCTCCCGACGCTGCTGCTGACCTTCGGGATCACCGGGTTCCTGGCGCTGCGTTCGCCGTGGGTGCTCGTCGCGGGTCCGACGCTGGTGTGGCGGTTCGTCGGGGACAACCCGTACTACTGGGGGACCGACTGGCACTACGCCCTCGTCCTGATGCCGGTCGTGTTCGCCGCGATGCTGGACGCGATCGTCCGGCTGCGTGGTGACGGCGTCTCCGGGCCGGAGGACGACGAGGAGCGTGCGAGCGTCGCCGCCGACCAGGCTCGTACGGGCGTCGCCGCGGACGTGGACGCGCAACCGGAGCCCATCTGGTCGCGCTGGAGCCCGGCGTGGCTGCGGCGCTACGCGACGCACGTCCCGACCCTGGCTGCCGGCATCGCGCTCGTCCTGGTCGCGCAGTACCCGCTCGCGCGGCTGGTCGAGCCCGAGACCTGGGAGGCGAGCCCGCGCGCCGCTGCGGCCGAGGAGGTGCTGGCGACCGTCCCCGAGGGGGCCAGCGTCGAGACCGACATCGGGCTGATCACCCACCTCGTCACCGACCGGACCACGTACTGGACCGGCACGGTCGGCGACGCGGTCCCCGACTGGGTCGTGATCGACGCCCAGACGGGGTGGGGCGGCCAGGCCCCGGACGCGGTCGCGTACGCCGGGCAGAAGCACCCCGGCACGACCTGGGAGCTCGTCCTCGAGCGCGACGGCTACCAGGTCGCCCGGCGCACCTCCTGACCCGCGAGACGCATGTGGTGCCCCGCCGCGGGCGACTCGCGGCCCCGCCATGGGCGACTCGTGGCCCCGCCACGGGCGACTCGTCAGGGGTGGGTCATCGAGAGCAGGTCGAGCGCATCGTCGAGCTGTGCCTCGGTGAGCGTGCCGTCGGAGACGAACCCCATGTCGATCACGGTCTGCCGGATCGTCTTCTTGTCCTTCAGCGCGGTCTTCGCGACCTTGGCGGCGTTCTCGTAGCCGATGTAGCGGTTCAGCGGCGTCACGATCGACGGCGAGGACGCGGCGAGCTCGGCGCAGCGGTCGGCGTTCGCGGTCGTGCCGGCGACGCACTTGTCGGCGAGCACGGTCGACGCGTTGCCGAGGAGGCGGATCGACTCGAGCAGGCAGCGCGCCATCACCGGCATCTGCACGTTCAGCTCGAAGCTGCCCGACAGGCCGGCGGCGGTGATCGCGGCGTCGTTGCCGATCACCTGCGAGCAGACCATCAGCACCGCCTCCGGGATGACCGGATTGACCTTGCCCGGCATGATGCTCGAGCCCGGCTGCAGGTCCGGCAGCGCGAGCTCGCCGAGGCCGGTACGCGGGCCGGAGCCCATCCAGCGCAGGTCGTTGTTGATCTTGATCAGTGACACGGCGACGGTCTTGAGCTGGCCGGACAGCTCGACCAGCCCGTCACGCGCGCCCTGGGCCTCGAAGTGGTCGCGGGCTTCCGTCACCGGGACGCCGGTCTCCTCGGCGAGGATCGCGATCACGCGCTGCGGGAAGCCGGCCGGGGTGTTGATGCCGGTGCCGACGGCCGTCCCGCCGAGCGGGACCTCCGCGACGCGCGGCAGCACCGCCTGGAGCCGCTCGACGCCCGTGCGGATCTGCGCGGCGTACCCGCCGAACTCCTGCCCGAGCGTGACCGGGGTCGCGTCCATCAGGTGGGTGCGCCCCGACTTCACGATGTCGGCCCACTCGGTCGCCTTCGCCTCGAACGCGGTCGCGAGGTGCTCCAGCGCCGGGATCAGGTCGGTGATCGTCGCCTCGGTCGCGGCGACGTGGATCGAGGTCGGGAAGGTGTCGTTCGACGACTGCGACGCGTTCACGTGGTCGTTCGGGTGGACGTCCGTGCCGAGGCGGTCCGACGCGAGGGTCGAGAGGACCTCGTTCATGTTCATGTTGCTCGACGTGCCCGACCCGGTCTGGAACACGTCGATCGGGAACTGGTGGTCGTGCGAGCCCGCGGCGACCTCGCGCGCCGAGGACACGATGGCCTCGGCGACGTCGGCGTCGAGCACACCGAGCTCGGCGTTGGCCTTCGCGCAGGCGAGCTTGATCAGCGCGATCGCACGGATGTGACGCGGCTCCAGGGTCGTGCCGGAGATGGGGAAGTTCTCGACGGCGCGCTGCGTCTGGGCCTTGTAGAGAGCTGATGCGGGGACCCGCACCTCGCCCATGGTGTCGTGCTCGATGCGGTACTCGGTCTCAGCGCTCATACGGCCGAGATTAGCGTCCGCCGAGGCGGGCCCGGTCACCGCCGTCGTCTGGCGGGACAGACCGCCGGACGGTCGTACGGGTGGTTCAGGTGGTGCCCGGCCGACGGCCCTTCAGCAGCCAGTACGCCTCGTCGCGCCCCTGGAGGACCACCGGCACCCGTACGGCCGTGACGTCGTCGAGGACCGTCGCGAGCCGGTCGCGCAGATCGGGGGAGTCCGCCTGGGACCACACGCACAGCTCGCCGCGTGCGCGCAGCCGCTCGGCGCACGTCCGCAGGAACGCCGCGACGTACACCGCCGCGTTGTCGTCGTCGACCAGGAAGTCGGGGCCGTTGTCGACGTCGAGCAGGATCAGGTCGACCGACCGTACGGCCTGCTCCGCGACGACGGCGCGGACGTCGCCGACCCGGACCTCGACCCGCTCGTCGCCCAGCAGGTCCGCGCCCGGCACGGTCCCGTCGCGCATCCACGCGACCACCGCCGGCTCGATCTCCGCGACGGTGACGTGGGCGACCCGCGGGTCCGCGAGCAGGGCCCGCAGCGTGAACCCGAGTCCGAGCCCGCCGACCACGACGCGCAGGTCGGCACCCTCGGCGCCGGCCAGCGCCGACTCGGCCAGCAGCTGCTCGGAGCCGGTCTCGTGGTCGTCCATCACGAACACGCCGTTGACCCGCAGCTCCGTCGCGCCGTCGTCGCGACGACGCAGCACGGCCCGCCCGTGCTCGTGGCGGCTCTCGCCCATCAGCCGCGCGTCGGTGCCGCACCGGCCGGGTGACGGCCGGTGTCGTGGTCTCCGGCACGCCGGACCGTCCGGGTGACCGCACTCACGACCAGCGGATCGAGCGTCGGCGGCAGGTCATGACCGAGGTCCGGGACCAGGACGAGCTCCGCGCCGTCGACCGCGGCCGCGGTGGCGCGGCCGCCGGACGGGTGCACCATCGGGTCGGCCAGCCCGTGGACGACGCAGGTGGGCACCCGTACGCTCCCGAGCGCACGGGTGCGGTCCGGCTGGGTCAGCACCGCGAGCATCTGACGCTTGACGGCCTCCGCCTCCCACCCGCGGTCGTGCGTCGCGCCGGCGCGCGCGACGACCGCGTCGACGGGCTCCCGATAGCGCTCGGTGGTGATGGCGCGGTTCGTGCGGACCGCCTGGGCGACGTACGCGGCACGGCCGGCCGCGGCGCGGCTGAGCAGGATCGGGAACAGGCGCGGGTGCTGCCACCCGACGCGTCGCCGGCCGGTGGTGGACATGATGGACGTCAGGGAAGCGACCCGGTCGGGGTGCTCGATCGCCATCGTCTGGGCGACCATGCCGCCCATCGAGCAGCCGACGACGTGGGCGCGCCCGACGTCGAGGGCGTCGAGCAGGCCGACGGCGTCGTCGGCGAGGTCGGAGATGCCGTACGGCGCGTGCCGGCGCGACCCGAGGAAGGTCGCGACGACCTGGCGCCGGGTGACCGGGTGCTCGCTCAGGTGCGTCGACCGTCCGGCGTCACGGTGGTCGTAGCGCACGACGTGGAGCCCCGAGTCCGCGAGCGTCTCGCAGAAGTCGGTCCGCCACCACGTCCCGGGTGCTCCCAGGCCCATCAGGAGCAGCACCGCCGGGTCGGACGGCGTCCCGAACGTCTCGTACGCGAGCGTGATCCCGGACGCCAGCGTCGTGGTCCGTTCGGTCACGGTCGGCTCCTCCTTCCAGCGCGGTGGCCTTCCAGCGTACGCCGCCGGCGGCCGGCGCCCGGTCGGCCCGGGCCCGGCCTCAGCGGAGCAGCCCGGCGAGGTCGCGTGCGGTCGGCGGGTCTGCACCGGGGCGTGAGCACGTGCTCGCCGATGCCGTGACCGCGACCCGCAGGAGCCGCTCGAGATCAGCGACGTCGAGGTCGTCACGGCCGAGCCAGCCCCACCGGACGAGGCCGGCGAGCATCGCGGACTGGAAGGAGTCCCCGGCGCCGATCGTGTCCACCACCGCGATGCTCGGCGGCCGTTCGGACGTGGTCGCGGTCGTCGTCGACATGATGGCCCCCTGGTCGCCGCGGGTCAGGGCGACGAGCCGCGGGCCGTGATCGAGCAGCACGTGCGCGATCTCGGCCAGGTCGACCTCGGGCCACAGGACGCGGGCGTCGTCGTCGCTGAGCTTGACGTACGTGGCGTGGCGGATCAGGGCCTCGATCCGGTCGCGGACCGCGTCGAGGTCCGGTGTGATGTCGAGTCGGACGTTCGGGTCGATCGACACGGGGATCCCAGCGTCGATCGCCGCGCGGACGAGGGTCTCCACGCGGTCGGCGCCGGGTTCGAGAGCGGCCGCGATCGAGCCGACGTGGACCAGCCCGAACGCGTCGACGGCGGGCATCTCGTCGGGGTCCCAGACCAGGTCGAAGCTGTACGTCGCGACTCCGTCGCCGTCGAGCGTCGCCAGGGCGGTCGAGGTGTCGGGGTGGTGCGGTGGGAGCGAGCGCAGATCGACGTCGGACGCGTCCACGTGGTCGCGGATCAGGTCACCGTGCTCGTCGTCGCCGACCTGGGCGGCCAGGGTGGTCGCCACGTCGAGGCGGGCGAGGCCGACCGCCACGTTCATCGGCGATCCGCCCGGGTGGGCCGCCGTGGTGCCGTCAGGCGTCCGTGTGAGGTCGACGAGTGCTTCGCCGACGACGAGGACGGACGCGGACCCGGCGGACACCCTCAGCCCTCGTAGTCGATCGTGGCGTACGCCTGGAGCTTCTCGATCCGGTGCTCGGAGATGATCTTGCGGTACGTGCCGGAGCGGGACCGCATCACGAGCGACTCGGTGGTCGCGCTGCCGGAGCCGTACCGCACGCCGCGCATCAGCTCGCCGTCGGTGATGCCGGTGGCGACGAAGAAGCAGTCGTCACCCTTGACCAGCGTGTCGGTGGTGAGGATCTCGTCGACGTCGAGTCCCGCGTCGGAGGCCTTCTGCCGCTCGGCGTCGTCGGTCGGCCACAGCCGACCCTGGATCGCACCGCCGAGGGCCTTCATCGCGCAGGCGCTGATGATGCCCTCCGGCGTGCCGCCGATCCCCACGAGCATGTCGACGCCGGTGCCGGGACGCGCCGCCGTGATCGACCCGGCGACGTCGCCGTCGGTGATGAACTTGATCCGGGCGCCGGTGCTGCGGATCTCGTCGACCAGGTCGGCGTGGCGCGGGCGGTCGAGCACGCAGACCGTGACCGAGGAGACCGACAGGCTCTTGGCCTTCGCGACCCGGTGGATGTTCTCCGAGATCGGGAGGCGGATGTCGACGACGTCGGCGGCCTCGGGCCCCACGGCGAGCTTCTCCATGTAGAAGACCGCGGACGGGTCGTACATCGCCCCGCGTGGGGCGACGGCGAGGACGGAGACGGCGTTCGGCATGCCCTTCGCGGCGAGCGTGGTGCCGTCGATCGGGTCCACGGCGACGTCGGCGGACGGGCCCGTGCCGTCGCCGACCTCCTCGCCGTTGAACAGCATCGGCGCGTTGTCCTTCTCGCCCTCGCCGATCACGACCACGCCGCTCATCCCGACGGTGTTGATCAGGGACCGCATCGCGTTGACGGCGACGCCGTCCGCGCCGTTCTTGTCGCCGCGTCCGACCCAGCGCCCGGCCGCCATCGCGGCGGCCTCGGTGACGCGGACCAGGTCGAGGGCGAGGTTGCGATCGGGGGCCTGGGCGGCCGGTGTGAGCGGGCCGGGGATCCGGGACGTGGAGGCGTCGGTCATGGCCGCATCCTACGGGCGGCCGTCGCTGCCGGCTCCGGCACCGATTTGGCGTCCCGCACGACAATTGCAGGTCCCAGCCGTACGGCGGGCGACGTCGCACGGCGCTACGATCGGGCCGACACCAGCACTCCGGGGGTCGGTCGCCATGACGGACGAGGTCAGGCCCCGCGCGCGGCACCGCGACGGAGGCCCGAGGCTCGAGGCCGACCGCCTGCGCGCGCTCATCCGCGCGAACGCCGCCGTCGTCGAGCACCTCGATCTCCGCTCGCTCCTGCACGGGATCATCGAGTCCGCGGTCACCCTGGTCCGTGCCCGCTACGGCGCGATCGGCGTGATCGGGGAGGACGGCGGGATCGAGCAGTTCCTGCACGTCGGCATGCCACCCGAGGACGTCGAGCGGATCGGGCACCTCCCCGAAGGGCGGGGTCTGCTCGGCGCCCTGATCGACGACCCACGACCGATCCGGCTGACCCACATCACCGACGACGAGCGGTCGGCGGGGTTCCCGGCCGGGCATCCGCCGATGGACAGCTTCCTCGGCGTGCCGATCCGGGTGCGCGACGACGTGTTCGGCAACCTCTACCTGACCGACCACCTCGACGGTGCGTTCGCCCCGGAGGACGAGGAGCTCGCCGCGTCGCTCGCCGCGACCGCGGGGATCGCGATCGCGAACGCGCGGCTGTACGAGGAGTCCCGCTACCGCGAGCTCTGGTCGGCCGCGACCGCGCGGACGACCCACGAGCTGCTGAGCCGCTCCGGGGACGAGTCCCTCGAGCTGATCGCCGACCGCGTGCGCGGCCTCGCTGACGCAAGCCTGGTCGCGGTGCTCCTCCCGACCCCGGACGACCCGACGACGCTGACGGTGCGGCACGCCTGCGGCGACGCGACCTCGGGGGTCGTCGGGCTCACGGTCGTGGTCGAGGGCTCGCTCGCAGGGACGGCGTTCCGTACGGCGGCCCCGAGCCTGACCACGGCGATCGACGAGAGCGGGTACGACACGCTGCTGCCCGCGGGCGAGTTCGGTCCCGCGATGGCACTGCCGTTGCGCGGCCGCGACGGCGTGCGAGGCGCGATCGTCGTGGTCCGGACGGCCGGCGCCCGTCGGTTCACCGAGTTCGACCTCGACGTCGCGGCGTCGTTCGCCGGTCAGGCAGCGTTGGCGCTGGAGCGCGCGGACGCTGCCGCCGACCGGGCCCGGGTGGAGCTGCTCGAGGACCGCGACCGGATCGCGCGGGACCTGCACGACCACGTGATCCAGCAGCTCTTCGCCTCCGGGCTGAGCCTGCAGAGCATCCGGTCCACCCTCGGACCCGGCCCGAGCGCCGACCGGGTCGAGGAGCAGATCCACGCGCTCGACGCCACGATCCGCCAGATCCGGACGACGATCTTCGAGCTGCGTCAGGATCCGTCCGCAGGCGGAGGGCTGCGGGCACAGATCATGCGGGTCGCCCGCGAGCAGGGGTCGGTCCTCGGGCTGGAGCCGGTCGTCACGTTCCGCGGTCCGGTCGAGACGATGGTCGGACCCGACCTGGCCGGGGACGTGCTCGCCGTGGTGCGGGAGGGTCTCGCGAACGTCGGCCGGCACACGCGCTCGCGTCAGGCTCGGCTCGAGGTCATGGCGGACGGCGCCTGGGTGACGGTCCGGGTCGACGACGACGGCGTCACGGAGGACGCGACGACGGGCGCTGTCCCTGAGCCCGTGCCCGGCCACGGCCACGGTCTGCGCAACCTGCGGCACCGCGCCCAGGCGTACGGCGGCGGCTGCGAGCTCCAGCCGCTCGCCCCCCACGGCACGCGGCTCGAGTGGCGAGCCCGGACGACCAAGGAGGCCCCGTGACCCGAGACGACGCCCCGACGCCGGCTGCTCCGGTGATCCGCGTGTTCCTCACCGACGACCACGAGATCGTCCGGCGGGGCCTGATCGATCTGCTCAGCTCCGAGCCCGACCTCGAGGTCGTCGGCGAGGCAGCGACGGCGCACGACGCGCTCGCGCGGATCCCGGCGGCGTCGCCGGACGTGGTGCTGCTCGACGCACGGCTCCCGGACGGGAGCGGGATCGACGTCTGCCGGGATCTCCACGAGTCGGCGCCGGACGTACGCAGCATCGTGCTGACGTCGTACGACGACGACGAGGCGGTGTACGCGGCGGTGCTCGCGGGTGCGGCCGGCTACCTCCTCAAGGAGGTCGTGGGCGCACGGCTGGTCGAGTCCATCCGCCTGGTCGCGGCCGGTCGCTCGCTGCTCGATCCGGCGGTCACCGAGCGGGTGCTCGCACGGCTGCGGACCAGCCACGAGACCGACCCGCGGATCGCTCGACTCAGCGAGCGGGAGCGCCAGGTCCTGCTGCTGCTCGCCGACGGGTACACGAACCGGCAGATCGGCGAGCACCTCTTCGTGGCCGAGAAGACCGTGAAGAACTACGTCTCCGGGCTGCTCGCGAAGCTGGAGATGGAACGACGTACGCAGGCCGCCGTGTTCGGCGAGCAGAAGCGGGCCGAGCTCGAGGAGGCGCTCGGCGACGCGGGAGCCGGCGGGGGCCGCTGACCACGCGACGTGTCCCCGGACCCTGGGTGGACCTCGGTCCCGGGCGGTCGGGCCCTTCGCCCCTGACGAGGACGGTTCCTCCGGGTCGACGCTGGGAGGACGACCGAAGCCAGGAGGCGCCATGTTCTCGACCTCGCCGGGGTCCGACCGTCCAGCCCCGGGGAACGCAGCCCACGTCCTCGGCGCGGAGGAGTGCCGCGAGCTGCTCACCACCACCACGGTGGGGAGGGTCGCGTTCTGCCGGGACGGGACCCCCGTGCTGCTGCCGGTCAACTTCCGGGTCGTCGACGACGTGATCGCGTTCCGGACGTCGCCGACCTCGCCGCTGGCCGTGCTCGCCGAGCACGACGGGGAGGTCGTGTTCGAGGTCGACCACCACGACGACGTGTTCCGGCACGGCTGGAGCGTGATCGTGAGCGGCCGCAGCGCGGCGGCCTCGCCGGCCGCGCTGGCGACGGCCGACCTGCGTTCCTGGCAGCACGGGACCGATCTCGCGATCGCGATCGTCCCCGAGCGCATCACCGGCCGCAGGGTCGCGGCGCGCTGAGTCCAGGGACCTCCGGTACCTCAGGTCGGGCCGAACGGCTCTGTCCGTGGCGACCGCCGCGGACGAGGGTGGGAGAAAGCCCAGGAGAGAGGAGCCTACGATGAGCACCACGACTTCGACCCCGGTGGTCGTCGGGATCGCCGGCGCCGGAACGGAACGGGCCGCGCTGCGGTACGCGGTCGACGAGGCCGAGCGCCACGGCCGCGACCTGCTGGTCCTGCACGCGTTCCACGACCTGCCGACGGGACTGCCGGTCAATCCGCTGCTGACCGTCGGTGAGCAGCGCGAGGCCGGACGTACGGTCCTGGACGCCGCGGCGCGAGACGCCGCCGAGCTGTCCCACGGCGACCTGACGGTCGAGACCGCCCTCAGGGAAGGGTCGACCGTCCACCAGCTGCTCGACGCTTCACGGCAGGCGGCGACCGTCGTGCTGGAACGTCGGGAGCACTCGCTGGTGGAGCGGGTCTTCGCCGGATCGGTGCTGAACGGCGTCGCGGCGCGTGCCCGCTGCCCGGTGGTGGTCGTGGGCGCGGGGTGGGATCCGGACTCGGTCCAGCACCGCGTCCTGGTCGGGATCGAGGACACCGCGGTCACCACCGAGGCGCTCGACCTCGCCTTCGAGGAGGCCGACCAGCGCAAGGCGTCGCTGACGGTGCTGCACGCCTGGGCGGCGCCGACGGTCTACGGCGACATGGTCTTCGCGCGCACGTCGCAGGCCACGTGGCAGCGTGAGACCGCCCAGCAGCTGACGGAGCGGCTGGAGCCGTGGACAGGCCGGTACCCGGAGGTCCCGCTGGACGTGCGCGTGGCCTACGACTGGCCGGCCGACGCCCTCGTGCGGATGTCGGCGGAGGCGGACTTCCTGGTCGTGGGCCGGCGGAACCGGCCGCTGCCCGGAGGGCTGTCCCTCGGCTCGGTGACCCGTGCGGTCCTTCGGGAGGCTCGGTGCCCCGTCGCCGTGGCGCCGGTGCTCGACGACGAGTGATCGCCTGTGCGGTCCCGACGGGCTCGACCGACGACATCGCCGGCCGAGCCCGTCGACGCCCTCGCCGGTGGAGCCTGTCGAGCTCAGTCCGTGAAGGTCGTCACCTCGGTCTCCTTCACGCTGGCCCAGACCTCGAGACCGTCGTGCAGCTCGAGGTCGGCGACCGCGGCGCGGGTGACGTCGGCGACCAGGCTCTGCTCGCCGCGGAGCTGGACGCGGACGGCGTCTCCGTGCGGGACCAGCCCGGTCACCCGGACCTGCCACACGTTGCGGGCCGACGTCACCGGGCGTTGGCGGTACAGCGTCACCGCCCGCGGACTGAAGGTGCGGTACGTGTGGTCCTGGCGGTGCAGGTTCATCCCCATCAGGTCGGCGACGTACGGGGTGCGGGGCCGGCGGGCGATCTCGTCCGGCGTGCCGGTCTGGGTGACCCGGCCGTCCTCGAGCACGGCGACGCGGTCGGCGAGCACGAACGCGTCGAGCGGGTCGTGCGAGACCAGGAGAACGGCGCCGCCGAACGTCCGGACGTGGCGCCGCAGGAACGTCCGGACCTCGGTCGTGACGCCGACGTCGAGCGCGGAGGTGGGCTCGTCGAGGAGGAGCACGGCGGGATCCGTGGCGAGTGCGCGCAGGAGCGCGACCCGTTGGCGCTGTCCGCCCGACAGGCGCGCCGCCGGAGTCGACGCGAGGTCGGCGAGCCCGGCGCTCTCCAGCGACGCCCGGGCCCTCCGTCGTGCCTCGCGGCCACCGGTGCGCCGGGTGCGCACGCTCGTCCGTGGGCGGTCGGCGCGGTGCCGGATCCCGAAGGTGACGTTCGCGAGGACGCTCTGGTGCGGGAACAGGAGCGGATCCTGGAACACCATCGCCAGATCACGCTGCGGCGTGGGCAGGCGGGTGCCGTCGACCGTGGACTCCCACACCACGTCGCCGACCCTGACCTCGCCGTCAGCGATCGGCTCGAGCCCGGCGACCGCCCGCAGCGCGGTGGACTTGCCGGCGCCGTTCGGGCCGACGACGGCGAGCACCTCGCCCGGCCGTACGTGCAGGTCGACGCCGACCTGCACGGCTCCCCGACGCAGGTGGATCCGGGCGTGCAGCGCACTCATCCGCGCCCCGCCCAACGGCCGCGCAGCACCACGAGGACGGCGACG
Source organism: Mumia flava (assembly GCF_002797495.1). Taxonomy (NCBI): domain Bacteria; kingdom Bacillati; phylum Actinomycetota; class Actinomycetes; order Propionibacteriales; family Nocardioidaceae; genus Mumia; species Mumia flava. Next base: position 1,034,289 of record NZ_PGEZ01000001.1, on the reverse strand, counting down.
CTGAAGGCGAGCAGGACCACGCTCAGCATGATCGCCGTGTCGGGATCGGACTGCATCGCGGTGTAGATCTCGAGCGGCATCGTCCTCGTGACGCCCGGGACGTTCCCGGCGAAGGTGATCGTCGCTCCGAACTCGCCGAGCGCCCGCGCCCATGCGAGCGCCGCACCCGCCGCGATCCCCGGTCCCGCCAGCGGCGCGGTGATCCGCAGGAACGTCGTGAGGCGTCCGGCGCCGAGCGTCGCCGCGACCTCGTCGAAGCGCGGGTCGGCGGTGCGCAGCGCACCCTCGACGCTCATCACCAGGAAGGGCAGCGCGACGAAGGTCTGGGCCAGCACGACCGCGAACGTCGTGAAGGGGATCGTCACGCCGAACGCCGAGTCGAGCCAACCGCCGATCAGCCCGCGGCGCCCGAACGCCATCAGGAGGGCGACGCCGCCGACCACCGGTGGCAGCACCAGGGGCACGGTGACCAGGGCGCGCACGACGGACCGGCCGGGGAACGTCGCGCGTGCCAGGACCCAGGCGAGCGGAACGCCCAGGAGCACGCACACGACGGTCGACACCGTGGCCGTCACGAGGCTGAGGCGCAGGGCGTCGAGCACCTCGGGACTGCGGACCCGCTCGGCGAACGTCCCCCAGGGGGCGCGGGCCAGCAGGCCGACGAGCGGCAGGACGAGGAGTGCCACGGCCAGCGCGGACGGGACGACGAGCGCGGCCGGTGCCCGCCCGAGCGCTGCGCCGCTCGTCCGGGCGCTCACGACGCGGGCCCGAACCCGTGGCGAGCCAGGACGGCCTGCCCCTCGCCGGACAGCACCAGGTCGACGAACTCCTGCGCGAGCCCCGTCTGATCGCCTGCGGCGAGGACGGCGATCGGGTCGACGTTCACGATCTCGCCGGCGCGCTGCGGAACGACGACGTGGACGGCGTCGCCTGCCGCGACGGCATCGGAGGCGTAGACGAGGCCGGCGTCGACCTCGCCCAGCGTGACCTTCGTGAGCACGCCCTTCACGTTCTGCTCCTCCGTCGCCGGCGCGGCCGTGATCCTGTCGAGCTCGAGCAACCGTGCGGCGGCGTCGCCGCAGGGAGCATCGGGGACGCACACGGCGAACGTCGCCCCCGCGAGGTCGTCGACGTCGGCGATCCCGGCCGGGTTGTCCGGCGGCGTGGCGATCACGAGCGTGTTGCTGGCGAACGGCAGCGGGTCCGACGCGGTCTCGCCGGCGTCGACCACCGACTGCATCGTGGTCTCGTCGGCGGTGGCGAGCACGTCGGCGGTGTTGCCCTGCACGACCTGCTCGGCCAGCACCGCTGACGAGTCGTACGAGACCTGCACGTCGACGTTCGGGTGGGCGGCCTCGAAGTCGCCGGCGAGCTCGTCGAACGACTCCGTCAGGGACGCCGCCGCGAGGACGCGCAGGGTCGTGTCGGAGTCCGCGTCGGCGTCCGGCCCGCAGGCGGCCGTTGCGGCGAGGAGCAGGACGGCCGCACCGGCACCGAGGAGACGACGGGATGCCGAGGTCGATCCCTCGGCCGCCCGCCGGGTCACGGGGCGACCTCCACGGTCACGTTCGTCGCCTTGACGCCGGCGACCGCGACGACCCCGACCTCGAGACCGAGATCGCGGACGGCCTCGGCGCTGATCAGGGAGACGATGCGGTACGGGCCGCAGCACATCTCCACCTGTGCCATCACCGTGTCGGCGACGACGCGGGTGACGATGCCGCGCATCTGGTTGCGGGCGCTGGCGCGTCGACCGACCTGCCCGTCCGGGCGCGGTCCGCCGGGCGGCAGGTCGGCGAGCTCGACAGCGAGGGCGGCGAGCGCGCGGCCGTCGATCGCGGCAGCGCCGGACGATCCCGTCGTCGGTCGGAAGCGGCCCTGGTCCGCCCAGCGGCGGACGGTGTCGTCGGAGACGCCGAGGAGCTCGGCAGCCTCGGAATAGCGATACGCAGGCACGGTCACGACCATACGATATCGACCGCATCTGCGGAGCCTGAGCAGCGCATTCTCCGAATCCACGGACAGTCACTCATGCGGCGCTTCGGGCGAGCGTCTCGATCGGGGTCGCCGTCGGCGGGCTCGTTGGGCGGCTTGCGACAATGGAAGGGTGAGCGCACCCGACCCGACCGGAACCGACCAGCCTGCGGACCCGGCCGCCGAGCCCGAGCATCCGTCCGCGCGCTCCCGACCCGGCAACCCCGCGTTCGGCGACATCGTCCGGTCGATGCTGGTGATGGGTGTGATCCTCGTGGCGCTGTTCGGGATCGGGCGGCTCTTCTGGGGGAACGACGCGCCGGACCGTCCGCCGGTCGACTACGCCACGACGGTCACGCAGGTCCGTGACGCCGCACCGTACGACGTCTACGCGCCGACGTCGCTGCCCGACGGGTGGCGCTCCAACGGCGTCACCTTCGAACCGGGGACGCAAGGGCGGTGGCACCTCGGGGTGCTCACGGAGAACGACGAGTACATCGGCCTGGAGGAGCAGAACGAGTCGCCCCGGGTGATGGTGGAGACGTACGCTCCCGACACCGAGGTCGTCGACGAGGTCGAGGTGGGCGGCGAGACCTGGCAGCTGCGCAGCGGCGGTGGCGAGACGACCTTCGTCCGGACCGACGGCGACCTCACCGTCCTGGTCACCGGCTCGGCACCCCGTGAGGACGTCGAGGCGTTCATCGACCTGCTGTCGGCCACCGAGGATCCCGAGCCGGTCACGCCCGACTGATCGAGTCCGCGGTCGGCCCTGCGCGGATCGGCCCTGCGCGGGTCGGCCCTGCGCGGATCGGCCCTGCGCGGGTCGGCCCGGGGGTCGAGGCGGAGCGGAGCGACGATCGAGACCCGGACCTACGTCTCGTCGTCCGCGCCGTCGTCACCGGACGCCGCACGCTGGAGCCTCGCCCGTGCGCCGTCCAACCACTGCTGGCAGATCGCCGCCAGCTCCTCGCCGCGCTCCCACAGCGCGAGCGACTCCTCCAGCGTCGTCCCGCCGGCCTCGAGCTTGCCGACGACCGCGACCAGCTCCTCGCGGGCCTGCTCGTAGGGGATCGACGGGGCCTCGGGTTGCTCGGACATCAGGACTCCTGCGACTCGTCGGGGGTGGGGTCTCGATCACTCGCTCCGCTCGCGCCTCGACCATCGGTGGGATCACTCGCTCCGCTCGCGCCTCGACCATCGGTGGGATCACTCGCTCCGCTCGCGCCTCGACCATCGGTGGGGTCACTCGCTCCGCTCGCGCCTCGACCATCGGTGGGGTCACTCGCTCCGCTCGAGACCCGACCCACGGTGGTGGTGGCGCGATCGGTCGACGTCACGGTGGCGCGGACGTGCCCGTCGACGACCCGTAGATCGATCCGGTCGTCGGCACCCACCTGGTCGACGGAGGTCAGGACGTGGCCGTCCGGCCCGACCGCCACGGCGTACCCGCGCGCGAGCGTGGACAGGGGCGAGAGCGCACGGACACGGGCGAGCTGGCCCTCGATCTGGTGCCGCGCCACGTCGAGCCGATGACCCACGGACCGGTGGGAGCGTGCGCGCAGCTGGTCGATCGCGGCGAGGTGCTCGTCGATCATCGAGGTCGGCCGTGCGAGCACGGGCCTGCTCCGCATCGCGTCCAGCGCCCGCTGGTCGTTGCGCAGCCGCAGGTCGATCGACTGCCACGCCCGGCGGCGCAGCTCGTGCAGCAGCGCGACCTCCTCCGCCACGGCGGGGACCACCCGCTTCGCCGCATCCGTCGGGGTGGAGGCGCGCAGGTCGGCAACGTGGTCGAGCAGCGGCACGTCGGGCTCGTGGCCGATCGCGCTGACCACCGGCGTACGGGCTGCTGCGACCGCACGGACGAGGGCCTCGTCGGAGAACGGCAGGAGGTCCTCGAACGACCCGCCTCCGCGGGCGATCACGATCACGTCGACGGCGTCGTCGGCGTCGAGCCGGCGCAGCGCGTCGATCACCTGCTTCGCACTGGACGCGCCCTGCATCAGGGCGTACTCCACGCGCACCTCGACACCGGGCCAGCGGTTGCGGGCGTTCTCCAGGACGTCGTGCTCGGCAGCGGAGCCGCGGCCGGTGACCAGACCGACGGAGTGCGGGAGGAAGGGGAGCGGCTTCTTCAGCGCCCGGTCGAACAAGCCCTCGGCCGCGAGCAGCTGGCGGCGCTGCTCGATCCGGGCGAGCAGCTCGCCCAGGCCGACCGGGCGGACGTCGCGGGCGTTCAACGAGAGGGAGCCGTTGGCCATGTAGAAGTCGGGCTTCGCGTGGAGCACCACCCGGGCGCCCTCCGTGACCGGCGTCGAGACCCGGTCGAGCACGGAGCGGTGACACGTGACCTGCATCGAGACCCGGGCATCGAGGTCGCGCAGCGTGAGGAAGCACATGCCCGCCCGTCGGGTCAGCTGGGCGACCTCGCCCTCGACCCAGACCGCGCCCAGCCGCGCGACGTACGACTCCATCAGCTGCGAGATCTGGCGCAGCGGCGCCGGACTCTCGGGGCTGGTCTCCAGGGGCATGCGTTCACCCTAGGCGCTCGGGCCGACGGTCGTGGCCGACCGCTCGGGACCTGTGGGTGACTCCCCTACGATGGGCACATGGCTTCGGACACCGTGACGCTCGGCATGCCCTCCGTCGGCGACCGCGACCTGCTGCTCGCCGCCCCGCGCGGCTACTGCGCGGGCGTGGACCGGGCCGTGATCACGGTGGAGAAGGCCCTGGACCTCTACGGTGCGCCGGTCTACGTGCGCAAGCAGATCGTCCACAACAAGCACGTGGTGCAGACCCTGGAGGCGCGCGGTGCCGTCTTCGTGGAGGAGCTGGACGAGGTCCCGACCGGCCAGACGGTCGTGTTCTCCGCCCACGGGGTCTCGCCCGCGGTCCAGGCCGACGCCGCCGAGCGCGGCCTGAAGACGATCGACGCGACGTGCCCGCTGGTGACGAAGGTGCACCACGAGGCGAAGCGTTTCGCCCGCGAGGGCTACCACATCCTGCTGATCGGCCACGCCGGCCACGAGGAGGTGGAGGGCACCTCGGGCGAGGCTCCGGACAGCATCACGCTGGTGGAGACCGTCGACGACGTCGACGCGATCGAGTTCGGCCCGGACGCGCGGCTGTCCTGGCTCTCCCAGACCACGCTCAGCGTCGACGAGACACTGGCGATCGTCGACCGCCTTCGGGAGAAGTTCCCGCAGCTGGAGGACCCGCCGAGCGACGACATCTGCTACGCGACCCAGAACCGTCAGCTCGCGGTCAAGGAGATCGCAGCCGGTGCGGACCTGATGATCGTGGTCGGCTCGGCGAACTCGTCGAACTCCGTCCGCCTCGTCGAGGTCGCGCTCGAGGCCGGTGCCAAGGCCTCGTACCGCGTCGACGACGTGACCGAGATCCGCGAGGAGTGGCTCGAGGGCGTCGAGCGGGTCGGGGTGACCTCCGGCGCCTCGGTTCCCGAGGAGCTCGTCGAGGGCGTCACGTCCTTCCTGAACGAGCGGGGCTTCCCGGCTGCGCGCGCCGTCCACACGGCCGAGGAGTCGCTGATCTTCGCGCTCCCGCCGGAGCTGCGCCGCGACCTGCGCGCCGCCGGACAGCCCGCCTGACGAGACGCCGCCCGACCGTCTGACGAGACGCGGGGGACGTCGCCGCGGACAGCGCGAGCGCTGTCTACGATGGGGCGATCATGAGCACCGACCGCGAGATCGCCCGGGCGCTCGTACGCGCCGAGTCCGGCAAGTCCCTCGACCACGACGAGTGCGTCGCCCTGCTGTCCGCCCGCGGGGAGGCGTTGGAGCGGCTGAACGCCGTCGCGACCCGGGTCCGCGACGCCGCCATGGTCCAGGCGGGTCGGCCCGGTGTCGTCACGTACTCCCGCAAGGTGTTCATCCCGGTCACGCGACTGTGCCGCGACCGGTGCCACTACTGCACGTTCGCGACCACGCCCAACCGTGTCGAGCAGCCGTTCCTGTCCCCGGACCAGATCCTCGCGATCGCCGCCCAGGGTGCCGCGGCGGGCTGCAAGGAGGCGCTGTTCACCCTCGGTGACCGTCCGGAGGACCGCTGGCCGCAGGCCGAGCAGTGGCTGCACGAGCACGGCTACGACGACACCCTGTCCTACGTCCGGGCGATGGCGGTCCGGGTGCTGGAGGAGACCGGTCTGCTGCCGCACCTCAACCCGGGCGTGATGTCGTGGGCGGAGCTCCAGCGGCTCCGCCCGGTCGCGCCGTCGATGGGGATGATGCTCGAGACGACGTCGGAGCGGCTGTGGTCCGAGCCGGGCAACCCGCATTTCGCCTCGCCCGACAAGGAGCCCGCGGTGCGCCTGCGGGTCCTGGAGGACGCCGGCCGGATCGGCATCCCGTTCACGACCGGTGTGCTCGTCGGGATCGGCGAGACCGTGGCCGAGCGCGCCGACGCACTGCTCGCGCTGCGCCGGGTCGCTCGGACGTACGGGTCGGTGCAGGAGGTGATCGTCCAGAACTTCCGCGCCAAGGACGACACCGCGATGCGCAACGAGGCGGACCTCGGCGTCGAGGAGTACCTCGCGACGATCGCCACGGCCCGGGTCGTGCTCGGTCCCGGCGTCACGCTCCAGGCACCCCCGAACCTGTCCGACCCCGATTCGATCGGCCCGCTGCTGGCCGCGGGAGTCGACGACTGGGGCGGGGTCTCGCCGCTCACGCCGGACCACGTCAACCCCGAGCGTCCGTGGCCGCAGATCGACGACCTCGCCGCCTGGACCGCCGACGCCGGCCTGCGGCTCGCCGAGCGGCTGACGGCACACCCGCGGTTCGTACGGGAGACCCTGTCGGGTGAGCGGCCGTGGTTCGACTCGCGGCTGATCCCGCACGTCTCGGCACTCGCGTCCCCCGACGGCCTCGCGGACGCCGGCGCCGCGGTCGTCGGACGTCCCTGGCAGGATCCCGAGGACCCGCTGGAGGCCTCCGGTCGCACCGAGCTGCACGTCGAGGTCGACACGACGGGCCGTACGTCCGACCGGCGCAGCGACTACTCCGGCGTCTACGGCGACTGGGACGAGGTCCGTGAGCACGCGTCGCGGACCTCGGAGCCGCTCGGGCTCCCGACCGTGCCGTCGCGGATCGAGTCCGACGTCCGCACGGCGCTGGCGCACGCCGAGCGGGACCCGGCCGGCCTGTCCGACGACGAGTACCTCGCCCTGATGACCGCCGACGGCCCGGCGCTCGACGCGGTCTGCCGCCTGGCCGACGACCTGCGTCGCGAGACGGTCGGCGACGACGTGACGTACGTCGTGAACCGCAACATCAACTTCACCAACGTCTGCTACGTCGGCTGCCGGTTCTGCGCGTTCGCGCAGCGCAAGTCCGACGCCGACGCCTACACCCTCTCGCTCGACCAGATCGGCGACCGGGTCCGGGAGGCCGCGGCGCTCGGAGCGACCGAGGTGTGCCTGCAGGGCGGGATCTCACCCGACCTCGGCCCGTCCGCGTACGCCGACATCGTCCGTACGGTGAAGTCCGCGGTCCCGGAGATGCACGTGCACGCGTTCAGCCCGATGGAGATCGTGACGGCGTCGGCGAAGGCCGGCCGGTCCGTGCGCGACTGGCTGACCGAGCTCGGGGAGGCCGGCCTCGACACCATCCCGGGGACGGCCGCGGAGATCCTCGACGACGACGTCCGGTGGGTGCTGACGAAGGGGAAGCTGCCGGCCGCGCAGTGGATCGAGGTCGTCGAGACGGCGCACGCGCTCGGCATCCGCTCGTCGTCCACGATGATGTACGGTCACGTCGACAACCCGCGGCACTGGGTCGGTCATCTTCGTACGCTCGCGGGCGTGCAGGACCGTACGGGTGGGTTCACCGAGTTCGTCGCGCTCCCGTTCATCCACACGAACGCGCCGATCTACCTCGCCGGGGTCGCGCGGCCGGGACCGTCGATGCGCGACAACCGCGCGGTCCACGCGCTGGCCCGGATCATGCTGCACGGTCGCATCCACAACATCCAGACCTCGTGGGTCAAGCTCGGGGTCGAGGGGACCCGCTCGATGCTGACCGGTGGAGCGAACGATCTCGGCGGCACCCTGATGGAGGAGACGATCAGCCGGATGGCGGGGTCGCAGCACGGATCGGCGAAGACGGTCGAGGAGCTGCGCACGATCGCCGAGGGGATCGGGCGGCCGGTCCGGGAGCGCCGTACCGACTACGCGCCGGTCACCACCTTCGTGTGACTCGACACCCCGATCTGGGCACAAGCGGAGTCCGTGCAGACGGGAACCACTAGGCTGCTGCCTGCACGACTATCGGGCCGGTCATCTCCCGGATGGCCGCCATAACCCCTGCTCGAAAGGCACGTTCAATGGACGACTTCTGGGACTTCTTCTGGCTGATGATCTGGGCCTTCCTCTTCGTGGCCTACTTGATCGTCCTGTTCCAGATCATCACCGACCTCTTCCGCGACCACGAGCTCAGCGGCTGGTGGAAGGCCGTGTGGGTGTTCTTCTTGATCGTGGTCCCGTTCCTGACCGCACTGGTCTACCTGATCGCCCGCGGTCCGGGGATGGCGCGTCGGCAGATGGCCGCAGCGCAGCAGGCGAAGGACGCGACCGACTCCTACATCCAGCAGGTCGCCGGACAGAGTCCCGCCGACGAGATCGCCTCGGCGAAGGCGCTGCTCGACGCCGGCACGATCACCCAGGACGAGTTCGACCACCTCAAGGCGAAGGCGATGGGCCGCTGACCGGCTGAGGTCTTCGCAGTGGATCGCGCGCAGCGGGTCACGGGCCTTCGGGCCGGTGGCCCGCTGCGGCGTCTCGGGGGGCCGTGATGCTCCACCGCCTGGTCCCGACCTCCCAGCGCGTCAGTCTCGACGACCTCACCGACCGGCTCGACCTGACCGCCGGCGACGCGCGAGCGAAGCGTTCCGCGTTCTGGCTGATGCTCACGCTGTCGGGTGTGATCGCGATCGCCGGCGTGATCGGCGACTCGACGGCGACGGTGATCGGCGCGATGATCGTCGCCCCGCTCTCCACCCCAATCCTCGGCATCGGGCTCGGGGTCGTCACCGGCCAGGGCGGGCTGGCCTGGCGTTCGCTCGTCACCGTCGTGATCGGGGCGGCGGTGGTGATCGTGCTCGGCGTGGTGCTCTCCCTGATCGTGCTCGACCCCGCCTCCGTGCTGGGCAACTCGCAGGTCACCGGCCGCACCTCACCGCGCGTACCGGACCTGATCGCCGCCATCGCGACCGGGTTCGTCGGAGCCGTCGCGATCACGCGCAAGGATGTCGGTGACGTCCTCCCCGGGGTCGCGATCGCGATCTCGCTGGTGCCGCCGCTCGGCGTGGTCGGTGTCTGTCTCGGGACCGGGTCCCCAGCGCTCGCGCTCGGGGCGCTCGTGCTGTTCGTCTCGAACGTGACCGCCCTCGTGATCGCGGCGATGGTCGTCCTGACCGCCGCCGGGTTCGCTGAGGAGGCCGGGGGGACCCGCCGCGCACGTCTGCGCGTCTACGGGCTCCTGGCCGTGTGCGTGGCGCTCGTGGCGATCCCGATCACGGGCAACACCCTGACGAACCTGTGGGAGCGCCAGGTGCGTGAAGCGGCTGAGATCTGGCTCGCCGACACGCCCTCCGCGGAGATCGTCGACGTCGGCTGGCAGGCGCACCGGCCGATCATCGAGGTCCGCAGCCCGGACGAGCTTCCGCCTGTCGACGCGCTCCAGGCGGACGTGGACGAGCTGCTCGGCTGGAGTCCCGACGTGGTCGTCGTCCACGACGTCGGGAGCCGGGTGAACGGCTGAGCCGGATCCGTGCCCGATTCGTCGAGTTGCGGCGCGATCCGGCGCCCCGAATCCGACCGGAACTCGACGAATCAGGGTCGGGCGGGAGCTGTCAGGAGCGACGCCAGCCGACCGTGCCGAGCGCGGCGAGGTAGCCGATCGCGAGTGCGACCGCGTGCGCGATCAGCCCGACGACGACCAGCTGGACCCACGACGCGTCCGGAGGGCTTCCGGGCTCGTCGATCGCCGACGGTGCGACGGCGGCGACGATGCCGAGCACCCCGAGCATCACCAGCGGCGGCGTGATCATCGGGACGTACAGCGCGTCCGCGCCGGCGGCGAGTGCGTTCGTGATCGACACGAGCACGAACATGACGTCGAAGAACCACCCCAGCCGACCGGTCAGCCCGATGTCGGCCCAGGCACACGCGCCGGCGACTCCGCCGGCGACGAGTACGACCCCGCGGCGGCTCAGGTCGAGCGAGGCGGCGCGTGCGGTGAGCGCCCGGCGCCGACGCGACCGCGGCTGCCGGGTCGGTCCGGAACCGCGGGCCCGGTGCTCCACGCCTCCACGCTAGGCCGCGGTCGTCACCGGATCGGGGTGCCGCGCCGACGCGGGTCGGGACGCCGCCTGTCGCGCCAGAGCCGCCGCTCCGGTTCCCGCCGCCGCGAACAGGACCGCCAGCGCGATCCACCCGAGGGTGCCGTGCCGGATCGCGAGCACGGTGACGGCGATCGGGGAGAGCATCGCCGCGAGCGCGTAGCCCGTCTGGGTCAGGCCCTGGTAGGCCCCCGCGCGCCGGGGGTCGGCGAGCTCGAACGCCATGCCCCAGCCACCGGCCTCCGCGAGGATCTCGGCGAGCGAGTGCAGCACCGCTCCGATCACCAGCAGCGCGCAGGCGGCCGCGAGGTTCCCGTACGCCGCTCCGGCGTAGACGAGGCACGCGGCGGCGAGCAGCCACCCGCCGCGTCGGACCGCCACCCCGGCCAGCCGTACGTCGTGGGTGCCGCGCGAGGCACGGACCTGGAGCGACGCGACCAGGATCGTGTTGAGCACGAGCAGCGCCGAGACCATCGCCTTCGGTGCGTCCGTGGTCGCGACCCAGAGGGGGACTCCGATGGTCTGCAGCCCGAAGTGCATCGCGACCACGGAGTTCAGAGCGACGCTGGTGACGTACGTGCGGTCGCGCAGCGGGTGCCGGGAGTCGGTGTTCCGCCGTCCCGGCGGGTCGTCGTTCGAGGGAGCGGCGTCGTCGTCGGCGAGCATCCGTGCGGCGAGGTCGGGGACCCGTCGGGGGAGTCGCGCGATCGGGATCGTCGCGAGCAGCAGGAGAGCGCCCACCGACAGCATGGCGGCCTGATAGGCGAGGGGCGTGTCGATCAGCAGGGCCAGCGCGGCGACCGTGGTGCCGAGCCCGATGAAGACGTTGGTCACCACCCGCATCCGGGCGCGTACGGTGACGCGGTCGGCGCCGGTGTACCAGCGGGCGAGGAGTGCCTGCCGTGCGGTGCCCTGGCTCGCCCGGGCCACGAGCGCGATCACCGCCACGACCGTGAACGACCAGACGTCGCGAGCCCCGACGTACGCGAGGATCGCGAGTCCCTGGAGCGCGGTCGCCCAGACCTGGACGCGGTGGGCGCCGGTGCGGTCCGAGAGCCAGCCCGCGCCGTACGACGCGGCGACCGCGGCGCCGCCGGCGATCCCGAGACCGAGCCCGACCGTGGTCGGGGTGAGCCCGATGACGCGCGTGAAGTAGAGCGCGCTCACGGTGTAGAAGACGCCGCTGGAGAGGGCGAACGCCATCGTGGTCCGGGTCAGCGCACGGGCGACCGGGTCGCGCGGGAAGAAGGTCTCGATCACGAGATCCTTTGTCCCGCATCGCGAACTGAACGAGTATTGATTTAGGGTTGTCCTTCATGGTCGCGCGGATCGAGTACGAGCTGGCGGGGCTGGATCTCGCGGAGGTGCGGTTCGTGGTGTCGCCCCTGAACGAGCTGACGCTGTCGTTGCGGACCTGGCGCGACCCGGGCCGCTACCCGGTCCACCTGCCGTGGCTGCGGCACACCCAGCCCGCGCGCGGCCGGCTCGACCGCACGCTCCTCCTGTCGCTGGTCAGCCCGGAGCTGCGCACGCCCGACTTCCTCACCCCGCGCCCCACCGGACCGCTCACCCGGATCGAGGACGAGCTCGCCGCGGTCGCCCGTACGCCCGCTTCCGTGGTGCGCGAGGACCTCGCCGAGGTGCATCCCGACGGACTCCCGTCGGTGCTGGACGGGTCGGCGGCGGCCGTACGGTCCCGGATCGTCGCCGTGCTCACGTCCTACTGGGAGACCTGCTTCGCGCCCTGGTGGCCGCGGATGCGCTCCATCCTGGAGGCCGACGTCGTGCACCGCGGACGGACGATGTCGCGGCGCGGCACAGCGGCGATGTTCGCGGACCTGAGCGACCGCGTCGCATTCGCCGACGGCACCGTGACGGTGCGCCTGAGCAACCCGCTGTACTACCGCCGCAGCACCGCCGGCGAGGGGCTCACCCTCGTGCCGTCGCTCTTCACCCGTGGCGCCTCGGTCCCGGTGTCGGCCGAGGAGCCGCCACTGATCATGTACGGCGCCCGCGGTGTCGGGACCCTCTGGGAAGCGGGCCGCGCCGACGAGCCCGCAGCGGCGCTGGCCGCCGTGCTCGGGGAGGTCCGCGCCGGTCTGCTCACCACCCTGGCGACGCCGGCCTCGACGACGGAGCTCGCCGGGAGGCTCGGCGTCACCCCGAGCGCCGTCAGCCAGCACCTGCGTGCGCTGCGCGACGCCGGGCTGCTGTCCGCCGCGCGCGCCGGCCGCTCCGTGCTCTACCTGCGCTCCGAGCTCGGCGACGACCTCGTCGGCGGGGGTCGGGGAGCCGTGACGCCGCGTGGTACGAACGAGGCGTGAGCGAGATCCGGACCGAGCGTCTGCTCCTGCGGTCGTACGTCCCCTCCGACGCACCCCGCGTCCTCGACCTGCGCAGCCGGTACGAGGTGATCCGCTGGCTGAGCGACCCGCCGTACGTCCTGATGGAGACCCTGGACGAGGCCGAGGCGTGGATCGCGAAGGAGTCGGCCCCGAACCCCGACCCGCGGATGCGCTCGTACGCCGTCGAGGTCGCGGACACCGGGCTCGTCGTCGGGACCGTGATGGTCGCGGCGCTGCCGCGGACCGAGCCGCCGGAGTACCAGATCGGCTGGCACCTGCACCCCGACAGCCAGGGCCGTGGTTACGCGACCGAGGCGGCCCGTGCGCTGCTCGACGACACGTTCGTGCGGTTCGACGGCAGCGGGCCCGACCGGCCGCCCGTCGACGAGCTGTGGTGCGACATGTTCGCCGACAACGACGCCTCCGCGGCGGTCGCGCGGCGGCTCGGGTTCCGCGACACCGGCATCCGTGACGACCCGTGGTACGACGGCGACGGGCACATCTTCGTGATGACCCGGGCCGACTGGGAGCGAGCCGGTGGGACGCAGCCCGTAGGCTAGTGCCCCGTGGCACTCACCATCGGCATCGTCGGCCTGCCGAACGCAGGCAAGTCGACCCTCTTCAACGCCCTGACCAAGAACGACGTCCTCGCGGCGAACTACCCGTTCGCGACGATCGAGCCGAACGTCGGCGTGGTCGGCGTCCCCGATCCCCGGCTCGGCACGCTCGCGCAGATGTTCTCCTCGGAGAAGATCCTCCCGGCGACCGTGCAGTTCGTCGACATCGCCGGCATCGTCCGTGGCGCGTCGGAGGGGGAAGGGCTCGGCAACAAGTTCCTGAGCCACATCCGCGAGTCCGACGCGATCTGCCAGGTCACCCGCGTCTTCCGCGACGAGGACGTCACGCACGTCGACGGCAAGGTGTCACCGTCCGACGACATCGAGACGATCCAGACCGAGCTCGTCCTCGCCGACCTCCAGACGATCGAGAACGCACTGCCGCGCCTTGAGCGCGAGGCGAAGCGCGACAAGGAGCTCGCTGCCAAGGTCGAGGCCGTGAAGCAGGCGCAGACCGTCCTCGAGACCGGTCAGGGCGTGTTCGCGGCCGGTCTCGACCTCGAGCCGCTGTACGACCTGCACCTGCTCAGCGCGAAGCCGCAGCTCTTCGTCTTCAACTGCGACTCCGACGAGCTCGCCGACGACGAGCTGAAGGAGCGGATGCGCGCGATCGTCGCGCCCGCCGAGGCGGTCTTCCTCGACGCGAAGTTCGAGGCCGAGCTGGTCGAGCTCGGCGACGACGACGAGGCGCTCGAGATGCTCAAGGAGATGGGCATCGACGAGCCGGGCCTCGACGTGCTCGCGCGTGTCGGCTTCGACACCCTCGGCCTCCAGACCTACCTCACCGCCGGCCCGAAGGAGGCCCGCGCGTGGACGATCAAGCGCGGCGCTACCGCACCCGAGGCCGCCGGCGTGATCCACACCGACTTCCAGAAGGGCTTCATCAAGGCCGAGATCGTCTCGTACGACGACCTCGTCGAGGCCGGCTCGATGAACGCGGCGAAGTCGGCGGGCAAGGTCCGCATGGAGGGCAAGGACTACGTGATGGCCGACGGCGACGTGGTGGAGTTCCGCTTCAACGTCTGAATCGACGCGTTTGCGCAGGTCAGGCGGGGTGTAGGGGCTCCCAGTCCGCACAGCGTCCGCAAGAAGCTCAGTTCTTGGGCTGGGCGACCGCCTTAGGGGAACCCGTGATGGCCGTCAGAGCCGACGGTCGAGGCCCCAGCAGCAGCGCGGTCGATGCCCATGCCGGACGCTGTCGGTGGGGCTGGGTTAGGTTTGCGTGGTGGAGCCGACAGATCTCATGAGCCGCCCGCAGGGGTCAGGTGGTCGTGCAAGCGCGGCGGTCGAAGTCGCTGCCGCGTCCTCGCTGGGAGGCCGTCGGTTCGAGCCGGTTCAGGAACGTCTGGTTGAACCGGATCTACGCGCGGCGGCTGATCGCTTGCGGTTGCCCGCCGGCAGCTTGAACTTCCTTGTACCGGAGTGTCCGCTGCCAGTCGGACTGCCTGACCTGTTGGTTGCCTCGCTTGATCAAGCCGCGCTCCATAGGCGGCTGGCCGTTGGTGCTCCGCCAATTTTGTCGGAACCGGCCATGCGCCTGGTCGCCAGCCTGAGCACGACGCGCCCGGTCACGGTCGACTCCCTAGCAGGATTGCTGGGATTGACCAAGCGGCAAGCGAGCAGGGTGCTCCTTGGATTGGCCAAAGTCGGAGCCGTCCACCGCCAAGGGGACCGGTGGTTCCGGGCGGATGGCTTCGAGCCGGTGGGGCGAACGTATGCCCTGGAAGCGAAGGTGGACGATTGGCGATCGGGTCTAGATCAGTGTCTCAGGTACGGGGCCTATGCGGATTCGACCACCCTCGTCCTTCCTCGGATGAGCGAGAAGGTAAGAACTTCCGCAGTAACCAGGTTCTCGGCATTAGGCGTAGGCCTCTACGTGGACGGTAAGTGGCTAGTCCGTCCGCGACTTTCGAGGCTGAAGGTCCCCAAGCGTCTCCTGGCGAGCGAGTACGTGTTGGCTGCTCTCGGCGACACGGTCTCGCTGAGCTCGGCCAAGCGACTCTAGGTCCAGATCCCCTCCGCCCGGGCGTACGCCTCAAGACCTCCCAAGGGGCCATCAATGTGCTGCCCGCGCACCTGCTGGAATAGTCGGCTGTAGCGGCGTGTGAAATCGTCAAGTTCCGAGATCGAGAACTCGTAGATGTCCCGCAAGGCCTGCACACGGTCTGCAGGGCTGCTTCCGGCCGAATCCACTGTCGCGACAAGAGCGCGCACGGCGCCGAGGTGGTGGTGACGAAGGTCCGCCGTGGCGGACGACACCGTTCCCCTGTAGAGGGAGTTCGCCCTTGTGGCGTCGTTGCGCTGGAGGATGTCGCTCACAGAGTTGTGAAGCCGGGCCGCGAGCCCCTCGAAGGTGTGCCATTCGGCTTGACGCCGCACCTGAGTCGGGTCGTTTTGTTGGTATGTGGCTGGGCAGCAGACCCGCTGCTTGGTGTGCCAACCCGATCCGACGGAATCTGCACCAGCCGCAACCCCGGGAAGGCCGAAGAGATCGGACTGGCACAGGACGACGCGTGAGCGCCTGGCGAGAGTCTGGACTGTCCGGCAGACCGCCGCAGTCTGTCGGAGGTCACTCGTGTCCGGCGGATAGTCCATGGTGTCGCGCACAACTGTCACAAACCAGGTCGGCGCCCGAAGGCTGACGAGTGATCCCACGTAGGCGTCCAGATCTGGCGACAACCAGAACCCTCGTCGACCGCTGAGGGACTGCCAAGCATCATGGTCCTGAGCCCGGCCCTCTTCTGCCAGTTCAACCGCGCTGTCCGCGGAGGGCCCGATCGGATTGTCCAACGTCAGCGTTGGCGTGAGATGCGGTGTCCCCAATGCGGTCTGGTGGTCGAACACGCGAGCCACATGCTCTTGGACCAGAGCAGGTGTTGAGAGGTCGCCGCGAGGACCACCCCACAAGGACCAGGTGCGGTAGTTGGCCCAATTGTCGACGCCGGGCAAGGTGACCGCGTGTGTGGTCGAATCGAAAATCACCTCGCCGTGTGCACCCCGAATTCGATCTGCGTAGTCCTCCCCTGACGGGTTCCTCGGCCGCGGAACCTGTGGCGTAAAGAAAGGGCTCATTACCGCACCGTCGGCGACGCCGGCAGTAAGAGCCGCCTCCGTCCAGGTTGCCTGACCGCCGACAGATCCGTCATGAAGGTAGAGCGCCATCAATTCCCCCTTAGGTCCGCGAGCTCCGAGAGGACCTCTTCGGCATCAATCCATCGGCGTCCGGGTTGGCGAGCGATGCACCCGTCGATGAGCGCCACCTGCTTGGCATCCAGATCCCCCCGTACCGCTCCCAGGCTGGGAGGGTCTGTGTAGAGGAGTCGGGTTCGGTAGTCGCCGAGGTTCCCCCCGACCGGGATCGGATAGTCGCCAGTAAGCGCCAAGTACGCCAGGATGCCGAGGGCGTGTACGTCGGAGGCTGGCGTGACCCGAACACCAGCTGTCGCCTGCTCAGGGCTCATGAATCCGGGTGTTCCGGGTGTGAACAGCCCCGTGATTGAACTGCGGTCCAGGTGCTTGGCGAGCCCAGGATCCAGGATTTTCCACTGCCCTGAACTTGTTCGTCGCACGTTTCGCGCTGACAGGTCGCGATGAACGCAGTTGGCCTGGTGCATTGCGGCAAGGCCAGATGCCACCTCGTGCATCATCTTCTCGGTGTCATCCCAGGTCCATTGAGGACCGAGAAGCGTTGCGAGGTCGTCACCGTCTAGGAACTCCTCCACCCAGTATGTCGCCTCCGCTGGGGATCCGATGACCTCAAGGTCGCTCAACACGCGAACGATGTTCGGGTGGCTGAGCGATTTGAGAAGTGCGACCTCGCGCTCGCAGCGTTCGAGCGCATGCGGATCTGGAGCCCCCGCTAGGAGGACAACTTTGACGACTACATCAGCTGACCCCTGAGCGGCCCGGGCTACCAGTTTCTGCCCACCCTGGGCTATTGGCGCTATCGATGTGAGGCCGTACTGGGCAGCTGCTTGCCTAAGAACGTCGTCATGATCCATGGAGCCCCCAATCGCGTTCTCATACCTTGGCACAATGAACCGAGGCAGTCCGTGACGTCGGGCGACACGATGGCAGACGGCGTCGTGACTGAATCGGCCTGGCTTTAGTTCCGTCTTCTAATCCAGGATGGGACGACGATGCCGAAGAAGTTTGAACCTGAGATGCGTGAGCGGGTGCTGAGGATGTTCGCTGAGGCGCTGCCGGAACACCAGAGCAAGTCCGCGGCTGCTCGACACGTCTCAGAGCTGTTGGGGATCAGCCCGGAGACCTTGCGGACGTGGGCTCGGCGGGTCGAGGTCGACCAGGGCAAGGTCCCAGGAACTCCGAGCGATGTGGTCGAGGAGAACCGCCGGCTGCGCTGACGCGCGAAGTCGCGCTCGACGAGGTCGCAGGCGATGTTGTCCGGCTTGATCCGCTTCCACTTCCGTCTGCCGGTCACGCCCTGCAGGCCGGCACGGCGCATCAGTAAGTGGACCTGGTTGTGTCCGACCTTCACTCCGCGACCGAGGGTGAGCTCAGCATGGATCCGCGCGATGCCGTAGGTGCCGTTCGACTCGGCGTGGATCGTGGCGATCACTTGGTGAGCATCGCGTGCCGGATCGATCGCTCCGACGGCGGGCGGGTGCGGTGCCCATAGAACCCGGACTCGGCGACGCCGAGGACCCGGCACGCGACCTGCACCGGGAGGTCGTGCGCGGCGATCATCTCGACCGCCGCGTACCGCCTTTTGGGCTCACCTCCTCCTTCAACGCATCGACTGCCTGTCGGGCGACCGCGAGCTCGGTCTCGAGGTCGCGGATGCGCTTCTTCGCTGCCGCCAGATCGGCGTGCTCCGCAGTCGTCATACCGGGCTGCTCGCCGCGATCGATGCGGTCTTGGCGCCGCCAGTTGTAGAGCGTCTGATCACTGACGTCGAGATCGTGCGCGACGCTCGCCACGGTGCGGCCCTCGGCGAGTAGATCAAGCGCCCTGCGACGAGACTCTGCCGGATAGCCCGGTCGTCCCATCTGAACCTCCTGGTGTCATGCACCAGAATCCAGAAACTCAGACGCCGTGGGACCCAGGACACACCAGAGTCTCGGACATGCCGGGGCGGTTCAAGGTGTCCCGCTCGTTTCGCCCCGTCACGGCCTCAGGCTAGAGGAGGCTGAGCCGGCGGCTCTGTCTTTCGTCCGGAGACCTGTCGCGTGCGAAGTCCAGCAGGAGTGGACCATCGCCTACGGGGCAGGTCTGCTTGGGGGCACTTCGGTACGACGAGGGACTCGACTCCTTCAGGACACTAGGACGTCTGACCTGGCCTCGAATCCGGACTTACGTACCGCCGGTCGTCGTCAGACAGCGTGCCGCTTTCGGGCCATCCGTGACGGAACCTTGTGCGGTATCCTGAGCAGGCTCGAACGTGATGGATGACCAGCATGCGCTGGTCGGCGGAAGCCCTGAGCTTGTGCGTGGACGTGCCCCACCCGATGTGGGTCAACGGCAAACAGGTTCTGTTCCGGACCTGGCGCTGGCGGTGACGCCCGTACCGGGACCGTCCGTCACCCGCCAAGGGGATGACGAATCGACGGGTCTGCAGAGCCCGCTGACTGCCGTCGCGACCCTTGGCGAGAAGCAGAAGTCAGACCCGCGGCTAACCGCACCCTTCTGCGGACACGGCAGCAGAAGGCAATCTGCCATGGTTACTAGCAGCTCTGTCGAGGTCGCCTCGGCCACCGCCGACTCCGACGACGGCGTCTTCGTCCGTGTCGGTCGTGATGACGTCGAGGTCAAGCGTCTGGCTCCCGAACCCGTCGAGCATGCCGCGCTGGGGCGCCACGAGGCGCTGTTCCTGCGGTCGTTCACCCGTGCCGAGGAAGCTGATCTGATCAGCAGCGTTCCTCCCGAGGACATGGTGCGGGCGTTCGCTCGCAGCGTCGCGGAGGACCCGAAGACCGTCGTGGGTCGTCTTGAGACCGGCATCACCATGCTGTCGACCGACATCGCGGACGTCAGCGTCATCCGTACCGTGTTCTCCTGCTTCGGCGTTCTCCCCGGTGACCAGCCTCGCGGTGCCGCTACTGGCGGTCGTCCGACGCAGGCGCCGGATCCGGCCGAAGACTCGGACATCGTGGAGGAGAACCTCGGGCTCCGGGCGTTGGTCTTCGAGGACCTCGACCACCTGCGGCGCTGGTGCTCGGACGCCATCGCCCGCTCGCTGGTGCGGGCGAAGAAGCGCGGCCGTCCGCAGGAAATCGCGGCGACGGGGACCCGGCGGCCGATCTCGGTGTCGATGGTCCTCCTGCAGTTCGAGGACGGCAATCCCGACCAGTGGGTGCCGATGGCGAGCGACGGCATCAGCCGGCTCTCGGTGTGTCTCGCGGGCGTTCTCGACCTCGTGGACAAGGACCCGACGGTGGCGGCGAAGAGCATCGTGGACACGCTCCTCCCCGCGAACGCCCTGACGTCCGCGAGCCGGTCGAACGACCTGGCCCGGCGGATGCAGCGGCAGCACCACAAGCAGGTTGAGGTGTACGAGGACCACGTGACCGAGGACGGTCCGGACGAGGAGGGCATCCGGCTCCGTCAGTTCCTGACTCTGCCGGCTGACGTTTACCTGCTCGCGACGGACTCCGAGACCGGCGAGCCGCACACGATGGAGTCCGCGATGCAGGGCGTCGTGTCAGACACGCACACCGGCGTTGACGGGTGGGCGCCGGAGGACCAGGCTCGCCACACGGTCATTCGGGCGTTGACGCAGATGCTCGAGAACGGCGACGTCACGGAGGCCTTCTATGGTCTGTGCACTGGCCGGGTCGACCCTGATGTCGTCGATGACGAGATCCACCCGCCCGAGGACGAGGTGGACGAATCTAAGGTGTTGCTCCGTCGCGCGGTCAGCATCATGGCGGTGCTGGGTAGCCAGGGCATGTTCGGCATCCTGAAGAAGGGTCTGCGCGAGTTCGGCGGGCACCCCCGGCTCACGCTGGACAAGGTCGTCGAGTACATCGCCCCTCTGGTGTGCGAGCCGTGGGGTACCCGTAAGCCGATAACGAAGGCCTGGAACTACGGCGGCCCGGTCCTCGCCGACCTTCGGTACACGACCCTGGTTCCCAAGCACCCGGCGAACTACCTCGACCTGGTCGAGGTCGCCCTCGACGAGGACTCGTCCGACGACGAGGTGGATGCCGCGCGCCTGGAGTTGGCACTCGCGGGCGGCACTGCGCTGCTCGCGGACGGCGTGCTCACGACGGCGGTGGTCGGCGGCTCCGGTGGGTCGAAGACCAAGCTCGACTTCCGGGGTGCGGTCAACACCACCATCGACGCTCTGACCGAGACCGACGAGGGCCTGACGCTCCTCGCCATCGCCGCGAACGCGTTCAAGCCGGCGCAGAAGGCGGAGAAGAGCCGGCTGCCCGCGGTGGACATGGAGCGCGAGGACCGGGTCCAACGTGACAAGGCGAAGCAGCCAGTTCGCGTGACTGAGAAGCAGATCGCGAGCTTGGCCGCCGAGGGGGACCCGACCCGTGCGACGAACAAGCACGACGAGGACGACGACTCCAGCGACGAGGAGCGGACGGATGAGGAACTGCTTCAGGAGCTTGCCGCCGAGCTCCCCGACGCGGCTGCCGCGCTCCTGAAGGATGTCGAGCAGGTCAAGCACCTGCGCGACCAGACCGGCGCTACTACCGGCCTGTCCGAGGAGGACCTCGACGCGTTGCACGACGTCCTCACGGGGACGATCAAGCTGATCGGCAAGCTCCAGTGACCGCGGCCACAAGCCAGGGTCACAAGGGCGGCGACGGAGTGCGGCGGCGGGTCCGGCCGCGGCGTCTGCGCCGGTCGGCGCCGGTCGGCCCGCTTGCTTACGAGTCCGTGGAACCGCCCGCGCCCGAGCCGGCGGCCCTCGGCCAGCGGCAGTTGGTGTCGGCGTGGCGGGAAGCGGTCGCCCTGGAGGAGAGCAGCCCGTTGCTCGGCGACTGGGCGCGGTGGCTGACGTTGTCGAAGACGCCGGACTACACGGCGGCTTCTCGTCCGCTTGAGATGCTGACGGTGCGCCGGGGCGACATCGTCGATCCGCTGGTGTGGCCGCCCGGCGCAATCCCGCGGGTCTACATCGCGTTCGACGGCTCGGAGGCGGTTTACGTCGGTCAGACGACGATGCGGCTACTTGAGCGGGTTCGCCTGCACTTCGGCAGCCAGTCCACGGCAGACCAGCGCGAGAAGGCTGGCACTTGGGAATTCATCGTGTCGGTCGCGTTCGCTGGCCTGCGGCACGGAGAGCTCGGCAGACTCGAGTCGAGTGCTGCCGACTGGGTTCTCCCGGCTCATCGACGGGCCGGGCGTCGGCACCCGCGCACTTGGTGAAATGACTCCCGGCGCCAGCGGGTGCTGAACTCCGCTGGCGCCGCGGCGGGTGTCGGGCCAGCACGCGCTTCTCCTACACAGGCTGTTCTGGTTGAGCGGTCCGCAAATAGTCCGCAAGAAGTCCGGCGGAGACCGATGCTGGCCGACGACGCCCAACGGTCCCGAGCAGGCGTTGTCGCAGGTCGGGCCGTGTTCTTCGGCATCAACCGTCGATGACCAACACAGTCGAAACCCCGCGTGATCGTTCCGCTCCAATGTATAAAGCCGCAGTTCAGAGGCAATTTGATGGCGGTTCTTCCTTCGCTGACCCGCGTTAAACTGATTGACTTAGGCAACCAATACCGTGTGCGGCGTCCCGGACACGGGCTTCCGCGGAGCGCGAAGTCGACCACGACGCTGACCACCTACGCCCACCTGTGGCCGGGTCGAGGGCAATCAGCAGCGAATGCGCACGAGCCTCGAGCACGCGGTCAAGGCCCTCGGCCACCTGTGCGAGCCGACGCGGTAGAAGGGAGTCCGCGTCAGGCGGGCAACCGTTCAACTGCGGCATCATCGGTCGCATGTCCCGCCCTCCCTGGTTCATTGATGAGCTGGCGTTCGCCGGCCGAGAGAATCTCGATCCCAAGCACGTGGCGCGTTATGACGAGAAGGAAGACGCAGGTGCGGCCGAGGAGGTCGCTCTCCTCCGCCGACATGGGCTCAGCGGTGACTCGGTCCTGGTGGAGTTCGGCCCTGGCACCGGTCAGTTCACCGTCGAGGTGGCGCCGGTGTGCGCCCACGTCGTGGCTGTCGATGTCTCGCCCGTGATGCTCAGGGCCTTGCGGGAGAAGCTGGACGGGCATCCGCGGGTCGAGCTGGTCCAAGCGGGATTCCTGACCTACGAGCACGCCGGGGCACCCGCCGACGTCGCCTACTCGCGACTGGCGCTGCATCACCTTCCCGACTTCTGGAAGGCCGTCGCTCTCGAACGCATCCGTCGGATCCTGCGCCCAGGCGGGATTTTCCGGCTGGTCGATGTCGCGTACGACTTCGGCCCGGGCGAGGCGGAGAAACGTCTTGGGGCCTGGTGCGCGGAGTACGGCGAAGGCGCGGACGGAACGTGGGGCCGTGGCGACGTCGAAGAGCACATTCGCGACGAGCACTCGACCTTCACGTGGCTGCTCGAGCCGATGTTGGAGCGCGCGGGGTTTGTCGTCGAGAACGCCGAGCGGTCGGGTGTCATGTCGGCCTACGTCCTTCGTGCGGCCTAGAGGACCGGCGGACATTGCACGGGCGAAACGTCCCGAGTCTGTGACGACGGGAGGGCTGGTTGTGCCGGTCGACGTTTCGGCTACTGTTCTGCCGCCCTCGACAGCCGTCGAGAGCCTCGTGTTGAGAGGACTTCATGCGCAAGCTCGTGTACTACGTCGCCACCACGCTGGATGGCTACATCGCCGGTCCGGACGGTGGCGACCCCACCGGGCAGGACTACTTTCCGCTGACGCCCGACGTCATCCAGTTCATCGTCGATCAGTACCCCGAGACCTTGCCGGGACCTGCGCGCGCGGCCATGGGCATCAGCGGCGCTGGCCGGGTCTTCGACACGGTTCTGGAGGGGCGAGCCTCCTACGGGATTGGGCTGGCGGCGGGCATGACCGACGCGTACCCACACCTACGGCACCTCGTCTTCTCCACGACCCTGGCCACGAGCCCCGATCCCGCCGTAGAGATCGTCGCAACCAATGCTCTGGGGCGGGTCCGCGAGCTCAAGGCCGAGCCCGGCCTCGATCTGTGGTTGGTCGGGGGCGGCACGCTCGCGCACGCCTTGCTCCCCGAGATCGACCGACTCGTCCTTAAGCAGAACCGGTCGGTGATCGGATCGGGCGTCCCGCTGTTCCGCGGCCCGTTCCAGCCCCATCTCTTCCGCCCGGTCGACGAGACCCTGCTCGAGTCGGGGCTGCGCGTCCTGACCTACGACCGCGCCTGACCAGTGACGTGCGGATATCGGCCGAAAGCCAGGCGAACGCAGCCAGCACTCGCCGCTGGGCGTTGGCGGCGATGCGGGCTCGGCTCGCGGTCTGCACGGGAGACGACGGGGCCAACGGCGTGATCCAACCCCGACTAGCGTGAGGATATGAGCGACTCAGGGATTCTCGTCCTGACAGGCCCGCCGTGCGCCGGCAAGTCATCGGTCGGGAAGGTGCTCGCTGCGGACTCATCGCGCAGGCGCGAGGCGTACCTGGAGGTCGACACTCTCTTCTCCCTCTTGTTGCCGCGGTCGGATCGGAGTCGACAGGACCGGATGCTGGGGTACGACGCGGCCCACGCGCTGGCGCGCACTCTCGTCATGCACGAGTACACGGCCATTCTCGAGTGCACCTATGCGAGGCGAGAGCAACGGGCCAGTCTGCGCGGGGCCGTGCCGACTGCATCCTCTCCTGCGCTGTGGGTCGTCGAGTTCATGATCTCCCCCGACGAGGCGGTCGAGCGTTTCCGTCGACGGCGCGAGGCCACGGACCTCGACGAGGCTTCGTTGCGGGAGCGGGTCGAGAACTTCCCGTACTGGGACGGGGCGCTTCGGATCGACTCCTCGTCGGCTGACACACGCGGACTGGCCGACCAGGTGATCACATGGCTGCAGGGCCAGCCAGCGTCGGCTGACTGGACTGGATGGGTAGAAGCGGGACGAGCGTGGTGATGACCGCAGGTGGGTCGTCACGCAAACGACGAGTGCCGCACTCGAGGTGACGGTCGGTTCCTCAGTCGTCGAACTGGCCGACGACCAGGCTACGACGGGGCCTGCAGTCATGCGGTGAGAAGGACAAGGCTGAGGGCCAGCATCACCACGGCGGTGGCGCCGTGCATGCCGTAGACGGCTGCCCCCGGTCCCTTGCTGTGCCGGACGATGAGCGCGTCGCCGAGAGGAATCAAGGTCGCGGTCAGCAGGAACCAGCCCAGCAGGTGGGTCGACGCACCGGCCAGCAGGACAAGGATGAACAGTCCGCAGGCAATGTCGCGCACGCCCTTGACCGTCAGCCAGGACTGGAAGCTGCGGTCCTCGGTCGGGGTGTCGGGGATGCCGAAGCCGACGGCGGCCCGCGGCGCCCAGAAAGTGCGCGCGCCCATGACGACGATGGCCACGCCTAGCAGCCCCGTCAGCACGGTGGCGGTGGTGGTGAGCATGTTCTGGTCTCCTCGGGATCGGGTACGGCGACGTCAGCGGTCGCGGTCGTCGACGACGTGGTTGTCGTGTGCCTCGTGCAGACGGTCCAGATCCTCTTCCTTCGCGCCGGCGAGCTGGGCGAAGTACTCCTCCCGCGGAACACCCGGCGAGAGGCAAGGACCTCGATGGTCGATCCGCTGGCACCCAGTCGGATCGTTCGCGTCTCGGCCATGGTGAGAGCCTCGGGGCTCACCGGCCCTGCTCGCGCTCACTTCGGCGGTGGCCGCACAATACGGGTGTGATTCGCTACCGACTGGGTGCCGGCGCCGCGAGCGTGCGGTGGGCGATGTCGCCGGTCCACGAGGTCGTCAGCCTCGCCCAGCTGCTGACCGAACCGCGACGCCACCCGATCTACCACCACTGGCTCCGCCGCCGGTGGCGCCGGCTCGCGGGCCTGGATCTGACCGGCCTGACCGTCTTGATGGCCGCGGGCGCCTACCGGCCTGACTTCCTCGACCCGTCATGCGTCTCCAGCGAGCCGACCTTCGAGGAAGGACTGGCCGCAGTGCTCGCTACCCCGACCGAGCAGGTGTACGCCGAACTGGTCGACGCCACGAGGGGGCGCCCCGCAGATGTGCGCCACCGGCTGCTGGATGATCCCGACCGAGCCAGGTCCGAGGCTGCTGCCGTCGTGCGCCGTCTGTGGAAGGCAGCTGTGGAGCCCGAGTGGCCGTCCATGCGTCAGGCGCTGCGGGCCGAGATGCTGGATCGCGCTCTTCAGGTCAACCGCGACGGACTGCGCGCGGTCATCCCGCGCCTGCACCACTCCATGGCGTGCCAGGACGACACCATCACCGTCGAAAGGCCCGTCGACGTCGTCGCCCCCTGCCCCGAGGGACTTCTGCTCGTTCCCTCGCTGTTCATCACCGACCGGGTGCAGTGCACCACTGCAGACCACTGGACCCCGGCGATCTACTACCCCGCGTCGGGGAGATACCTCTGGGCGATCCCTCCCACTCCGAGGTCGCTGGACCGGCTCCTCGGGACGACTCGGTCGAAGATCCTCGCCGCGCTTGCCACCCCGCTCCAGACCACCGTCGTCGCCGGGCTGGTCGAGGTCACACCCCCGACGGCCAGCGAGCACCTGGCGATCCTGCGCGAAGCCGGGCTGATCGACACCAGCCGAGCCGGCCGCACGGCAACGCACGAGCTCACCGAAGCCGGACGTGCTCTGCTGGACGCGGCCTCGACACCCTCGCTTCAGCCCGCCTGACATGGTCTGACTTAACGTCTAGCGTTGTTGACGGTTCTCGTTGAATGCTCTCTCCGTGATCAGACCGTCCTCTGACGCCGCGCGACCGCCCGGACGTACGATTCGCGCGCCCCACGCGCTGCGACGCGTGGGGGTGGACCAGTCGTACGTCCGCACGGTTGCCCGTCCAGCCACTAGGGTCGCGCCATGCCCGACTTCACCTGGCTCCCGGCCAACCAGGCAACGGCCGAGGACGTCGAGGCAGTTTTCGCGACGGGTGGCGCCCACAAGTGCCGGTGCCAGGGTCTCAAGGTGCCCTGCTGGATCTGGCGCGACACCACCCAGGAGCAGCGGGACGCCGCGCAGCGGGAGCAGACCGCCTGCGGCTCCACCGGCCCGACGTCCGGGCTGATCGGGTACGTCGACGGTGAGGCGGCGGGCTGGGTCGCGGTCGAGCCTCGCGACCGCTACCCCAGACTGTGGACCCGGAAGCAGGGCTGGATGCGGAGCGATCCCGAGCTCGAGGGCGTCTGGTCGGTCACGTGCTTCGTCGTCCGCAAGGGTCACCGCCGGGCCGGACTGACCTACGAGCTCGCGGCCGCCACCGTCGAGTACGGCGAGCAGGTCGGCACCCGCGTCCTGGAGGGCTATCCGATCGAGCCGCCGCCCGGGAAGACCGTGATCTGGGACGAGGCGTCGGTCGGGTTGCTCCAGGTCTTCCTCGAGGCGGGCTACGAGGTGGTGGCCTCGCCGACCCTGCGGCGGCGCGTGGTGCGCCGACGCCTGCGAGGCTGAGGACGGCAACCGGATGGCCCCGGCGACGCGCGCGCCGCGTCGTCTCAGCGCTGCGGTGGGAGAAGGGTTCGAGCTGCGCGAGCCCAGGTGTTCGTCGGAGGATCCCACGGGGAGGCATCTGCGGGGTCCCAGGCGTACGAGGGGATCCCGCCCTGGACCAGGGTCGCGAGCTCGGGCAGACGCAGCTCGTCAGCGGACCAGGAGTAGAGCGCGCCCACGCGCGGCAGGATCACGCCCAGGTCGAGGGCTCGCCCGAGCGCGCCCTCGTTGCGGATGTACCACCCGAGGTCCTGGTCGAGGGGATACCGGTCGGGAAGGACCCGTGACAGCGACACGAAGATGCTCGTGACGGCGACCCTCGGATCGCCCAGGCGAGGTCCGAGCGGCCAGAGCCGGCTCAGCGCCAGCCGCGGTGCCGCGACGAGGGCGTGCGCGAAGAGGACGCGGACCAGGATCAGGTTGAGGAAGAACCGCTCGGCGCGGGTCTCGGCCTCGGCGAGCGTCCGGTGCTGGAGGTAGGCCGACACGATGCTCGCGTTGTGCGCGCGGTACCAGGTCCTGGGCGACGGACGCAGGGCGAACTGGGTGCAGCACTCGGCGCTCCACGACGACGGCGGACCGGACAGGCCCATCACGTGACCGCGTGCTTCAGCCGTGTCCAGCAGCAGTTGCTCGTTGACCGCCCGCCACCACGGACTGCCGGCAACGGGTGCGTGCACCGGGTTCAGCAGGCCGCGGCGAACCTGCCACCCCATGACCGCCAGGGCAGCCCGCCGGTACGGGAGGTGCAGCTCGGGCAGTCCCGGTTGCGCCTCGTACAGGGACCGCATCAAGGCCAGCCGCTCCTCGGGATGGTCGCGGACAGCGGCCACCAGGCTCGTGGCGTACGTGCGGGCGCTGGGCATCCGTCATTCTCGGCCGTGTTCGCCGGACGCGGCTAGGAGCGGTCGAACCGCATGTCCATCCACGTCAGCCAGCGGCCGTCCACGTCGCGCTCCCACCGTGCGGTCATGTGGCCCCGATCCGCGTTCAGCCGGAGCCAGCTGCGGATACCGTCACCGTGCAGCAGCAGCACGTCCTCGTCTTCGAGGGTCAAGCGCATGAGACCCGGGCTCTCGGCGGCGTCGAACGCGTGCATCTGCCAGCCGCCCAGGGGATGCGAGCCGCCGATCAGCTCGTGGACCAAGGCCGGCTGGTCGCCCATGACGACATCGACCTCGTGGGCGATCCAGTGCCCGCCCGGCAGCAGCGTGTAGACGTCCGTTCCCGAGATCTCGGCCGAGACGGCGCCGGCCTCGTCGTACACGACGCCGGAAGTCCGGTAGTCGCCGAGGACGGGCACGAGGGGCTCGAGGTGCGACACAGGGGTGGCGTTCATGGGCTCTCCAGCAGGTCGGTGGTCATGGGGGAGCGTAGACCGCTCGAGATCGCCGGAGTCATCGCTCGAGCCCGCGGGCCCCTTCTCGTCGTCGTTGTAGCCGAACGCGCCGCGCTCATGGGCACCGTCGACGGGCCGTGTCACCGCGGCGAGTACGACGGGTGGGGCGCCCCTGCCTCGGACCGACCTCCCTGCGCCACGTCGCACGCGGCAGTCGCCCCCGCCGTGCGCCGTCAGGGCGTGTACTCGGTCACCTCGGGCAGGACGTACGCGCGGTCGAGGACGTCGGAACCCGGACGGTACGCACGGAGCAGGAAGTTCCATCCGTCGCTGATGTCGAGACGGTTGGGCTTGTCGCCGACGAGGTCCGCGGACCCGAAGTAGACGGTGAAGGTGCCGTCCTCGTTGTACGTCGTGGTCGCAGGCGCCAGCGTCGCGTTCTCGGAGTGGAAGAAAGCATCGGCTCCGTACACCGCGATCGACCAGAACGCGTCGCACGGAGGAACCTCGTACGTCGCGACGTACGCCTTCGACGCGTCGCGCGGTCCGGTGTAGTTGATGTAGACCGCCTCGCGCTCGGGGAAGAGCCCCCAGGCACCGGCGGCGGCGAGGTGCCGCGTCGCGTCGTCGGCTTCACCACGCCGCCCCATCCATCCGGCCGGGTACTGGGCGAAGGTGCGGAACTCCTGCTCGTAGCGCGCCCGCAGAGCAAGCATCGAGTCCCAGTCCCAGTCAGGAGCGGCGAACGGTTCAGCGCTGCCGGCGTCGATCGCGAACCGATGGAGGATCTCGCTCACGCGGGCGATCTCGTCCTCGTCGTGCATGTTCTTGAGCTCGACGCGAGGGACGGCGCAGCAGTAGCGGGTGGTCGAGGAGATCTCGTGCCACCCGGGCTCGTGGATGACGTCGAGGACGTAGTGGTCGTTGTCGATCAGGAAGAGGGACGCGTAGCGGCCGTCCGTCACCTCCGGCACGAAGACCCGGGCCCCGTCAGCGGTGTCGATGACGCCGCCGCCGTAGAGGGTGTCGCGGTTCATCCGAACCACGGGCTGCTCGTTCGTCGGGACCGGGCGCGGGATCAGGTAGAACTCGTTCACCCCGCCCGCACGCTGCTGGAAGACCCCGAACCGACCGTCCACCTCCGCACGGATGTACGTCTCGGGCGTCACGGTCTCGGACATCGCAGCTCCTCGGATCGTCGACCTGCGACGACCCTAGCAATCAGACACGGGGCCTCCGTGCCAGGTCGCGCCTCTCGGTCAGGGGTCGTGAAGGGTGGCGGAGCAGGGTCGCCGAGCTCAGCCCACGGTCAGGACGATGCGGCCGCGGAGACCGCCGCGTTCCAGCCGGCGATGAGCCTGGGCCGCCCGGACTGCGGGTACCGTCTCGGCGATCCGGGGGACGAGCACGCCCGACGACGCGTACGCGCTCACCGAGCGGAGCTTGTCGGCTCGGCCGATGTAGTCCGAGACGATCGGAGCAACGAGGTCGACGCGCGCAGCATCGCGGCCGAGGGCCGCGCTCGGGGTGCGGCCGTGGAGGTCCGCGAAGCGTCCGCCGTCGCGCAGCGCGGGCAGCAGCCCCGGACCGAGGTCGGCGACGTCGGCGATCCCGTCGGCGCCGCCCGGGTGCCGCTGCCGGATCCGCCGGGCGACGTCCCGCCCGCTTCCGCGGGCGACGACCTCGTCCGCTCCGAGCCGGCGGACGGCGGCCGCGTCGCGGGGCGCAGCGTCGGCGATCACCTGCCAGCCGCGCTCGCGGGCGAGCTGGGTGACGTACCCGCCCAGGACACCGGCCGCGCCGGTGACGACGATGGTCGAACCCCGCCCGAGGGCGAGCTGGTCGACGGTGAGGAGCGCCGCCAGACCGGCCATCGGCAGTGTCGCGGCCTCGGCCGGGTCGAGCCGTGCCGGAGCGGGGGCGACCTGGGTCTCCGGGAGGACCACGAGCTCGGAGTATCCGCCGACGTGCTGCTGCAGGGGGGAGACGACGGCGACGACAGGCTGCCCGACGGACCACGCCTCACGCGTCCCCGCGCCGACGGTGTCGATCACGCCGACGACCTCCATCCCCGGCACCCACGGCGGCGGCCAGCTCGCCAGCGCGGCCGCCTGCGCGCCGGACCGGAGGTAGGTGTCCGCCGGGTTGACGGCGGCCGCCCGAACTCTGACGCGCACCGTCGCCGGGCGCGTCGGCGGGTCGGGCAGGTCCACCGGGTGCAGCACCTCCGGCGGACCGAACTCCACCAGTCCGATCGCTCTCACCTCGCGGCTCCTCGTACGAGATCTCGTCCTGCGCCGGGTCGGTCTGCGGCGACTACGCGGGCTGCCGTGCCTCGACCGCCTGAACGGTCGTACGCAGCGCCTTGGCGAGCGCCCGGCGGCCGACGGTTCCGAGCAGGAACCCGACCACCCGGCCCTTCGCGTTCTTCCCCTCGCGCGTCACGACGACCTCCACGCTGGTCGTGCCGTCGGAGTGCGGGGTGAGCTGGTAGACGTGCCCGGAGCGGCCTCCCCAGACGTTCGAGTCGGTCGTGGTCATCACGACCCGACGTGGGTCGGACCAGTCGTAGTGCAGCCGCTCCCAGATGCCGCCGGACCCTTCGGTCACGTCGGCGTAGTCGGGCCCGGATTCGTGGACGGTGAGGTAGTCGTCGGCGCTGTTGGGGAAGAGCGCGGCTCGTCCGGGCCCGAAGTCGGTCATGCCGGCGAGGAACTGCTCGGGTGTGGCCGTGGTGATGGCACTGAGCCGGATGATGGACATGGTGATCTCCTCGGTCGTGGTCGGGTGGATGCCGTCAGCCTGTCGAGCCGGAGTCCGGGTCGCGCCCGTCGCTCACCCCGGACCACCCCCGGGAGGACACGGGTGCCGACCGGTGTCAGGCCCGTACGGCCGCCGTCAGGCGGTCGAGCACGGCCCGCAGCGGCGGCCAGCCGTCGCGGCCGCGGCGTGTGACCGCGTACGCCCGCATGGTGACGCGGGGGTCGGTCAGCGGGAGGACGCGTACGCCGCGGCGCGAGGTCCGTCCGCGTGGCAGCAGCCCGATGCCGCGTCCGTCGAGGATCAGGTCGTCGACGAGCTCGAGGGCGTCGATGCGGTGCACGATCCGCGGCTCGAAGCCCGCCATGGAGGCGAGGGCGCGCACGACCTCCTCGTCGGCGGTGTTCCGCGAGTTCACGATCCAGTCGCGTTCGGCGTACGACGCGAACGGCGCACGTGTCTCGCCCGCGGGGACGCCCAGGCCCCAGTCGACGGTCCACAGGGCGGCCGTCTGGTGGTCGTTGCGCCAGGCCGTGGGTGCGAGGTTGTAGTCGTACGTCAGGGCGAGGTCGATGTCGTCGCGCGCGAGCAGATCGAAGGCCTCGAGCGGCTCGTGCTCCAGGATCCGGACCTCGAGCCCGGGATGGGTGTCCGCGAGCTCGTCCATCGCCGGGAGGAGGGAGCGGCGGACCGCGGTGGCGAACCCGGCGACCCGCAGTACGCCGGAAGGTTCGGCGCCCGGGTCCAGGTCGAGTCGTGCTCGGTCGACCGCGGCGATGATCGTGACCGCGTGCTCCGCGAGCCGACGACCGGCCGGAGTCAGCCGGACGCGCCGTCCGTCGGGCTCGATCAACGGCGTGCCCACGTCGCGGGTCAGGGCGGCGATGCCCTGCGAGACGGCGGAGGTCGTGGTCCCGACGTGGTCGGCGACCTCGTGCATCGACCCGAGTCGGGAGAGCTCGAGGAGCAGGCGGAGCCGGCGTACGTCCACCGTCGTATTGTGCAGACTTCGTGAATGGTATGTCCAGCATTGTCACGTGGACGTGAACGAAACTTCCCCGTTCAATGGGGGCATGCGTACCTCGTCCCGCACCGGCGCCGCGATGGCGGTGACCTCGATGCTCTGCGTCCAGCTCGGAGTCGCGGCCTCCGTCGGCCTGATCGACCAGGTCGGTCCCGAGGGGGCGGCGTGGCTCCGGCTGCTGTGGGCCGGGGCGATCATCCTGGTCCTGGTCCGGCCGCGGCCCTCGTCCTTCAGCCCGCAGGCACTCCGTGCGGGCGTCGCGCTCGGGATCGTGACGGCCGGCCTCACGCTGCTCTTCATGGCAGCGGTCGCGAGGCTGCCGCTCGGCACCGCCAGCGCGCTGGAGTTCCTCGGTCCGCTCGGGGTCGCGGTCGTGCACAGTCGCGGGCGGGGCCGATGGTGGGCCGGTCTCGCCGCTCTCGGTGTGCTGTGCCTGACCCAGCCGTGGGCCGGATCGGTCGACCCGGTCGGCGTGGCGTTCGCGCTCGCCGCGGCCGCGTGCTGGGCCGCGTACATCCTGCTCACGCAGCGTGTGGGCGACGAGGTCAGTGGTGTCGCGGGACTGTCGATCTCGCTCCCGGTCGCGGCCGTGGTCGCGACCGTGGTGGCCGGGCCGAGCGTGGTCGGCGACCTGACCCCCACCCTCCTGCTGGCGGGCCTGGGGCTCGCGATCCTGCTTCCCCTGGTCCCGTTCTCGCTCGAGCTGCTCGCGCTGCGCCGGCTCACGACCGGAGCGTTCGGGACGCTGATGGCGCTCGAGCCGGCGATCGCGCTGGGGATCGGACTGGTCGTCCTGCACCAGGTGCCGAACGCTCTCGGCGTGCTCGGCATCGGCCTCGTCGTCCTGGCCGGCATCGGCGCGGAGCGTGACGGCGCCCGTGACGACCACGGCTCCGACCCCGTCGGCCCGGACGGTCCGCTCGTGATCACCTCCTCGGCCTGAACCGACCGTTCTTCGGCCACAAGCCCACCTGGCCGCACGACTTTCTGCATTTTGCTGCTGGGAGGACTTCGCGCGTGCATACGATCTGGTGTTCATGCCGCCCACGGGGAGAGTGCTGATGAGAAAGATCTTGGGTGTCGCTCTGGCGGCCGCGCTGTGCGTGGCCTTCCAGGTGAATGCGCCCGCTCAGGCCGACGACGAGGAGAGCGGTCCCGCTGCCGCGACGCAGCAGGCGTCCTCGTCCTCCGCCGACGAGACGGAGAAGGACGACCCGGCCAAGGGCGAGGAGCCCAAGGACGAGGTCAAGGACGAGCCCGAGGCCGAGACACCCGAGGACGAGCCCTCCAAGGGCGAGGAGCCCGCCGAGGAGGTCGAGGAGCCGTCGAAGGGCGAGGAGCCCAAGGACGAGCCGAAGAAGGGCGAGGAGCCGAAGGACGAGCCGTCGAAGGACGATCCGCCCAAGGGCGAGGACCCCAAGGACGAGCCGAAGAAGGACGACCCGCCGAAGAAGGACCCGCCGCCGAAGGGCAGCCCCGAGGTGACGCCGACCGCGCCCACGGTGACGCAGTCCGTCTGCAAGGGCAAGGGCGACCCGACGCCGGCGGACATCGAGCTGCCTGCCGACACCGACGAGATCAGCTACACGCTCGAGACGGCCGACGGGCAGCCCGCCTCCGCTCCGTTCGCACCCGGCGACTACGTCGTGACCGCGACCCCGAACACGTCCGGCTCCACGCCGTACGTCCTCGTCGACCCGCTGCCCGCGGGGTGGACGTTGGCCGGCAACGGCGTCGACGCGCTCTACGAGATCACCCTCGACGTGCCGAAGGGCTGCAAGGACGAGGTGACGCCGCCGGCGCCGGAGTGGATCGACGACTGCGGCCCGGGCAACGGCTACTGGGAGTTCACCGACACCGACGAGTACGAGTACACGGTGACGGAGAACGAGGACGGCTCGGTGACGGTCACGGTGTCGCCGAAGGGTGACTACCAGTTCCCGGAGGGCACGGTCACGGAGTGGACCGAGACGGACTCCGAGGAGGAGTGCATCCTCGAGGTCCCGCCGGCTCCGGTCTGGACCGACAACTGCGAGATCATCGGCAGCTGGGACGTGCCGCCGGACGGTGAGCACTACCGCTTCGAGGTCAGCGCCGTCTTCGGTGGCGCTTCGACGGTGACGCTGATCGCCGACGAGGGCTACGCGTTCCCGGAGGGCACGGTCACGGAGTGGACCGAGACCGAGGACGCAGCCGACTGCGCCCTGCTGCCCGGTGACATCGAGTCGCAGTGCGTGAGCGCGGTCCCGTACCTCTCGTACGCGGTCGAGCTGCCGCCGGGCTTCGCGGAGCCGGGCCCGAACCCGGTGACGATCACGTTCGTGAACCCGTCGGGTCCGGACTACGTGGTCTCCGGTCAGCCGCTGAGCGGTCAGCTGCTCTGGCCGGGGGCGTCGGCGACGCCGCCGCTGCAGTGGCCCGGCTGGGAGCTGCTCCCGGACGGCACGTACGTCGAGACCGACGGCAACTTCGCGTGGACCCGCCAGGGGATCACCGTGCGGTTCGACGTGAACCCGACGTACTCGACCACGGTCGAGTACCCCCAGGAGAGCTCGACCTGCGCCAACCCGCAGAACCGTGAGGTTCCGCCGGACGAGGACGAGCCCGACAACCCGAACGGGCCCGACAACCCGACCATCCCGACCGGGTACACGCTGCCCAACACGGGAGCCGGCTCGCCGGTCCTCGGGCTGCTCGGTGCGATGTTCGTGCTCGTCGGCGGCAGCGTCCTGCTGCTGAGCCGGCGGCGGTTCTCGCTCCGGTAGTCGACACCGTTCGCTGATCGTCCCCCTTCCCTGGACCCCAGGGGAGGGGGACGTCTGCGTTCTCACCCGTCCGGTGTGGGCGAGCTCACCTCGGGGGTGTCGAAGATCTCACGCGCTCAGCTTCGTCTGCAGGTCGTTGCAGTGGTCAACTGGACGTGCGCCGACGCGTCGGCGCACGAGGCGCCGCGGAGCCGTACGGCCGGCGGCGTCGATCCATGCCCCCCGCCTGCAGGAGACCATGACGTGAACCGTGAGACCGACGCGCTCAGCACGACCGGCGGCGGGGGATCGGGGGGCTTCGCGTACGACGCGCTGCTCGTGGGCGGCGGCGTGATGTCCGCGACGCTCGCGACGCTGCTGCACCAGGTGGAGCCGACGTGGCGGATCGCCGTCGTCGAGCGCCTCGACGAGCTCGCCCTCGAGTCGTCAGGTCCCTGGAACAACGCCGGCACCGGGCACGCCGCGCTCTGCGAGCTCAACTACTCGCCCGAGGCGCCCGACGGCACCGTCGACGTCGCGAAGGCGATCGACGTCAACGAGCAGTTCCAGCTCAGCCGCCAGCTGTGGGCCGCGCTCGTCGACAGCGGGCAGGTCCCCGACCCGACGTCGTTCGTGCACCCGACCCCGCACATGAGCCTCGTCACCGGCAGGGAGAACGTCGACTACCTGAAGCGACGCTACGAGCTCCTCGCCGACCACCCGCTCTTCGCCGGTCTCGAGTACACCGAGGACCCCGAGGTCATCGCGTCCTGGGCGCCGCTGCTGGTCGCCGGGCGCTCGAGCGGCGAGCCGATCGCGGCCACCCGGTCGCTCGCCGGGACGGACGTCGACTTCGGCTCCCTGACCCGCCAGATGATCAGCGGCCTCGCCGACTCCGGGGCGATCGACCTGGAGCTGGGCGTCGAGGTCGAGCGGCTGCGGAGGCACAGCGACGGCTGGCGCGTGCGCGGCAGGCGGCCCGAGGCTCCCCGAGGCGAGCGACGGTTCGACACGACGGCGCGCTTCGTCTTCGTGGGCGCGGGCGGGCTCGCGCTGACGCTGCTCCAGCGCTCCGGCATCCCGGAGGTCCGCGGGTTCGGCGGGTTCCCGGTGTCCGGCCAGTTCTGGAGGACCAGCAACCCCGAGATCGTCGCGCGACACCAGGCGAAGGTCTACGGGCAGGCAGCCGTCGGCGCGCCGCCGATGTCGGTGCCGCACCTCGACGCGCGCGTGGTCGACGGGCAGCCGAGCCTGATGTTCGGCCCGTACGCCGGCTTCAGCCCGCGGTTCCTGAAGAACGGGTCGCTCTTCGACCTGCTGCGTTCCGTACGGCTGCACAACGTGATCCCGATGCTCCAGGTCGGCCTGCGCAACGTCGGCCTGGTCCTCTACCTGTTCGGGCAGGTCCTCGCGTCGAAGAAGGCGCAGCTCGCCGAGCTCCACGCCTTCTACCCCGAGGCGGACCCGGCCGACTGGGAGAAGGTCGTCGCCGGCCAACGGGTCCAGGTGATCAAGCGTGTCCCCGGTCGGGGCGGTGTGCTCCAGTTCGGCACCGAGGTGATCACGGCCGCGGACGGCTCGATCGCGGGGCTGCTCGGCGCCTCGCCCGGCGCGTCCACCGCCGCCGCGGCCATGCTCGATGTCCTGGAGCGCTGCTTCGCCGACCGTTCCGAGGACTGGGCGCCGGCGCTGGAGAAGCTGATGCCGAGCTACGGCCGCCGCCTGTCGGACGATCCGGCGCTCGCCGCCGAGACGCTGGAGCGCACGGCCTACGTCCTGGGTCTGCCGACGGAATCGACCACCGTGCAGCGCTGAGCGGAGCGTCGGCCCAGCTCCCTTCTCGTGCCTGGAGCACCTTCCGAGTGCGGCGCACGGTGGACAACTCGGACATCGTGAACAACGTGGCGACGCACGTGATGAACTGTCGGTAGCGTCACCCGTGGCGCCGACGTCCGGGGGGCGACATCGGCGGGACGATCGAGGCCCCCATCTCAGAAGGGATCCATCGTGACTGACGAAACTCTGCCCGGTCCGGTCGACTTCATCCTCGTGGAGTTCCCGGGGTCGGCCGACATCGGGCCGGCTGCCCAGGCTCTGACCGACCTGGTCGACAGCGGCACCGTGCGCCTCTACGACGTCGCCGTGCTGCGCAAGGCCGCCGACGGC
Source organism: Mumia flava (assembly GCF_002797495.1). NCBI lineage: Bacteria > Bacillati > Actinomycetota > Actinomycetes > Propionibacteriales > Nocardioidaceae > Mumia > Mumia flava. The sequence goes on along the minus strand of NZ_PGEZ01000001.1, from coordinate 997,394 downwards.
AGCTGCCTGGCCCTCGACCTCGGCTCCTCCGACGATGCCGGCGGTTTCGCGCCGTTCGCCGGCGCACGCTCCGACATGTTCGACGAGACCGACCTGGCCGAGTCGGCCGAGGCGCTCGAGCCCGACACGATCGGCCTGCTGGTGGCGTACGAGAACGCGTGGGCGGTGCCCTTCGTGAACGCCGCCTTCAGCGCCGGGGCCCAGGTCGTCGCGAGCGAACGGATCCCCGCCCAGACGATCGTCGACGTGCTCGAGGCCGCTGAGGCCGCCGAGAACGCCCTCTGAAGTCGACCGAGCACCCACCTTCGAAAGGATCGCCATCATGCCAGGACTTCTCAGGGGCGTCGCCCGCACCGCCGTCATCGCAGGAACCGCCTCGGCCGTGAACGGCCGCGTGCAGCGCCGGCAGGCCGAGCGCTTCGCCGAGCGGGACGCTCACATCGCCGCCGAGCGGCAGGCCGCGTACCAGCAGGAGGCGTACGCGCAGCCGCAGCAGCAGTACGCGCAGCCCCAGCAGTACCAGCAGCCGCCCGCCGCCGCGCCCGCACCCGCCGGCGGCGACACCATCCAGCAGCTCAAGGACCTCGCGGACCTCAAGGCCCAGGGGATCCTCACCGACGAGGAGTTCGCCGCGCAGAAGGCGCGGATCCTCGGATGAGCGACCTCCCGATCCACGGTCGTCGGGGCTTTCGCGAGCACATCGACCCGACGAAGTTCCCCGAGGAGGGGATGGACGCCGACGAGGTCTACGCGCTGCTGCACACGGGCCTGATGCTCGACGGGCGCCCGACCCTCAACCTCGCCTCGTTCGTCACGACCTGGATGGAGCCGCAGGCCGAGGAGCTGATCCGCGACACGCTGAGCAAGAACCACATCGACCACGAGGAGTACCCGGCTGCGTCGCTCGTCGAGGAGGCGTGCGTGCACATGCTCGGCGACCTCTTCAACGCTCCGGACCCGGCGCAGACGGTCGGCGTCGCCACGATCGGCTCGTCGGAGGCGATCATGCTGGGGATGCTCGCGCACAAGCGCCGGTGGCGCAACGCGCGCCAGGCCGCCGGGCTGCCGGCCGACCGCCCGAACATGGTCTACGGCGCGGAGACCCACGTGGTGTGGGACAAGTTCGCGAACTACTTCGACGTCGAGCCCCGCCGGATCCCGATGAGCCCCGACCGCTACGTCCTGGATCCCGAGGACGTGCGTGCGCAGGTCGACGAGAACACGATCGGGGTCGGGGTCGTCCAGGGCACCACGCACACCGGTGGTGCGGACCCGATCGAGGAGGTCAACGACCTGCTGCTCGAGATCAAGGCGCAGCAGGGGTGGGACATCCCGATCCACGTCGACGGGGCCAGCGGCGCCTTCATCGCGCCGTTCGCCGAGCCCGACCACAAGTTCGACTTCCGGCTCGAGCAGGTCGCGTCGATCAATGCCTCGGGTCACAAGTACGGGTTGGTCTACCCGGGCGTCGGCTGGCTGGTGTTCCGGGACCGCGACTCGCTGCCGAAGGACCTCATCTTCAGCGTGAACTACCTCGGGGGCGCGCAGCCGACGTACACGTTCAACTTCTCCCGCGGCTCGGCGATGATCCAGGCGCAGATGTACAACTTCCTGCGTCTCGGCCGCGCCGGCTACGAGGCGATCGTCGCGAACACGCTCGCGAACGCTCGCCACCTGAACGAGCAGCTGGAGGCGTCGGGGAAGTTCACGATCCTCAACCCCGAGCTCCCCGAGCCGGTCGTCACGTTCTCGCTCGTCGGGGACCCTGGCTTCGACGTCTACCACCTGTCGTCGCGGCTGCGGGAGCACGGCTGGATCGTGCCGGCGTACAACCTGCCGCCGAACGCGGAGTCGGTCCACCTGATGCGGGTGGTCTGCCGCCTCGACCTCAGCCGGCAGATGATCGACGTCCTGCTGCGGGACCTCTTCGCCGCCTACGACGATCTCGCGCGCGAGCAGCCGGCCTCGCGTGGGCCGACCAGCGCCGACGTCTGGACGTCACCGGAGCAGGCCGCCGCCAACGGCAAGGAGCGCGCCGCCCGCGTGATCGGTCGCTGAGCGGGACGCTCCGGTCAGCGGGTGCGGGAGCGCTCGAACAGGCGTGACATCACGATCGCACTGCGGGTCCGCTCGACCTTCGCGTGCTCTCGCATCCGCTCGACGACCTCCTCGATCTCGCCCATGCTGGTCGCCATGACGTGCACGATCGCGTCGGCGTTGCCGGCGACCGTCCACGCGCCGACCACCTGCGGGATCTGCTCGAGATTGCGCTTGAGCTCCTTCGCGGAGACGTTGCCGTCGTAGTAGACCTCGACGTAGGCCTCGGTGGTCCAGCCGAGCGCCGAGGGGTCGATCAGGGCGGTGAAGCCTCGGATCTGACCGCGTGAACGCATCGCGTCGACCCGCCGCTTCACCCCCGGCGCCGACAGGCCGACCTGCTGCCCGATCTCGGCGTAGGTCGCCCGCGCGTCGCGGGTCAGGCAGCCGATGATGTCGCGGTCGATCGTGTCCATCGTCACCTCGTTGAACGAATCGTCGATAAGTCCCTGATCTTGCTTCGATTCTTGCACGACGTGCAAGCGATCAGCGTTGTTCGTGCAGCGTGCCGCGCATACCGTCGAGACTTCACGTCGCACCGGGAGCCGTTGAGAGGGAGCCGCCATGACCGCCGACACGCTCGTCGCCGCCGATCCGCCCTTCGCGGCCGCCACCGAGGACGCCGACCCGCAGGATCTCGCGCCGGTGATCCCGCTGCGCGCCCCGCGCCCGCGCCGGTTCCTGATGTGCCGACCCGACCACTTCGACGTGACGTACTCGATCAACCCGTGGATGAGCACCGAGGCGGGTGTCGACCGGGATCTGGCCATCGAGCAGTGGGAGACGCTGCGCGCGACGTACGAGGCCCACGGCCACACGGTGGACCTCCTGGACCCGGTGCCGGGTCTGCCGGACATGGTCTTCGCGGCGAACGGCTCGTTCGTCCGCGCCGGGCGCGCTCTGGTCGCGCGCTTCGCCCACCCCGAACGGACCGACGAGGCCGCGGCCCACACCGCGTGGCTGAAGTCGGCCGGGATCGGGGGCGGCCGCCAGGCGGCCTGGGTCAACGAGGGCGAGGGCGACCTGGTCGCGGTCGGCGACCTCGTGCTCGCCGGCACCGGCTTCCGTACGGCCGCCGGTGCGCACACGGAGGTGGCCGCGTACTTCGACGCGCCGGTGGTCACGCTCCAGCTCGTCGACCCGCGCTACTACCACCTCGACACCGCGCTGTTCGCGCTCGACGACGCCAACATCGCCTACCACCCCGACGCCTTCTCACCGTCCTCGCGGCGACGTCTCGAGCGGATGTTCCCCGACGCGGTGCTGGTCGGGGGCGACGAGGCCGCGGTGCTCGGTCTGAACGCGGTCTCCGACGGCCTGCACGTCTTCGTGACGGACCAGGCGCCCGGTCTGCACGTCCAGCTCAAGGAGCGCGGCTACGTCCCGGTCCCGCTGGACCTCTCCGAGCTGCTGAAGGCCGGCGGCGGGATCAAGTGCTGCACGCTCGAGGTGCGCTCCTGAGGCCGGTGCGCCCACCGCGGAGCGAGGACGCAGGCGGCCTTCGGGACTGACACCGGCGCGACGTACGGTGGGACCTCCCGTCCGAAGGAGATGAGGTGCCCGCTCGCGACGTCGTGACCGAACCGGACGACCACGCAGCCGTCCCCGACCCCTCCGCAGCCCTGTCGTTGCGCGGCCTGACCAGGTCGTTCGGCAGCACCCTCGCCGTGGCCCAGGTGAGCCTCGACGTCCCCGCCGGGTCGTTCTACGGCGTGGTCGGGCCGAACGGCGCCGGCAAGACGACGATGCTGTCGATGGCGACCGGTCTGCTCCGCCCCGACCGCGGGACCGTCACCGTGCACGGCGTCGACGTGTGGTCCGACCCGCGACGGGCCAAGCCGCAGATCGGCGTCCTCCCGGACGGGATGCGCCTGTTCGACCGGCTCACCGGCGCGCAGCTGATCGCCTACGCCGGTGAGCTCCGCGGTCTCGACCGCGCGACGGCGCGCAGCCGCACCGACGACCTGCTCGGCGCACTCGGACTCGCCGAGGCGGCCGACCAGCTCGTGGTCGACTACTCCGCCGGCATGACCAAGAAGGTCGCGCTGGCCTCCGCCCTCGTGCACGCGCCACGGGTCCTGGTCCTCGACGAGCCGTTCGAGTCCGTCGACCCGGTCAGCGCCGCGGGCATCCGGGGCCTCCTCACCCGATTCGTCGAGACCGGCGGCACGGTCGTCGTGTCGTCGCACGTGATGGACCTCGTCGAGCGGATGTGCGACCACGTCGCCGTGGTTGCCCGGGGTGTCGTCGTCGCCGCTGGCACGATCGACGCGGTGCGCGGCGAGGGCAGCCTGGAGGAGCGGTTCGTCGACCTCGTCGGCGGCGCCACCACGACCGAGGACCTGGCGTGGCTGCAGTCCTCGTGAGGCTGAAGCTGACGCTGCTGGTCAATGGTTGGCGTCGCTCCCCGTGGCAGGTCGTCGGGTTCGCACTGTTCGCGCTGTGGGCCCTCGGGATCGTGGTCCTCGTGGTCGCCGGCGCGGTCGCGGCCTCGTTCGCCGACCCGGGTGCGGCGCGGACCGGCCTGGTCCTGATCGGGGCGCCCGCGGTGCTCGGCTGGTGGATCATCCCGGTGGTCGCTCAGGGACTGGACTCGACTCTCGATGCTCGTCGCTTTCAGCCGCTGGGTCTGGACCCGCGCTCGCTCGTGGTCGGCCTGGCGCTCGCGACCCTGGTCGGCGTCCCCGGAGCCACCACGGCGGCGTCAGCGCTGGCGAGTGCCCTGGTGTGGTGGGACGAGCCGCTCGCCGCGCTCGTCGGCCTCGTCGGCGGTGTGCTCGGGCTCGCGCTGTGCGTCGTCGGGGCCCGGGCCGTCGTCGCGGTCCTGGCGCCGCTCAGTGAGCGCCGGCGGTTCCGTGAGGTCGTCACGGCGCTGGTCGTGCTGCCCCTCGCGCTCCTTCCGCTGATCAGCCCGATCCTCGACCGGGGGGTGAGCGGTAGCTTGCTCGAGAGCACGGCCGGCGTCGTCGCCTGGACGCCGGCGGGGGCGCCCTGGGCGCTCGGTGCCGACGTCGCTGAAGGGTTGTGGTGGAGCCTGCTCGGCCGTACGGCGATCTGCGTCGTCACGCTCCTCGTCGGCCTGCGGGTGTGGGCGTCGGCGATGGAGCGGGCACTCGTCAGCCCGCCCGCCCGGACAGCCGCGACCCGGACACACGGCTACGGCTGGTTCGACCGGCTGCCCTCCTCGCCGGTCGGTGTCGTCGCCGCGCGCTGCTTGACGTACTGGCAGCGCGACCCGCGCTACGCGGGGTCGCTGCTGTACATCCCGTTCCTCCCGATCCCGTTCCTCGTGCTCGGCGGAGGGCTCCACGACAACGACGCGCTGCTCGCGGTCGGGCCGGTGGTGGCGTTCGCGCTCGCCTTCGCGATCTCGGCCGACCTGGCCTACGACAGCACGGCCTGGTGGCTGCACGTCGCCTCCGGCCTCGCCGGCCAGGCCGACCGCACGGGGCGTGTCGTCTCCGCGAGCCTGCTGGCGGCGCCCGTCGTGCTGGCGTTCACGCTCGCCTCGGTCGCGGTCAGCGGCCGCTGGGACCTGCTGGTCGCGGTGCTCGGGCTCGACCTCGGGGTGATGCTCGTGACCCTCGGGACCTCGACCGTGATGGCGGTGCGCTACCTCTACCCGGTCCCGCTTCCCGGGCAGAGCATGTTCGCGACCCCGTCCGGCGGCGGATCGGGGGTGATCGTGGGTCAGATGATCGGCTTCGCGGCGTCGTTCGCGCTCTCGCTCCCGGCGGTCGCGCTCTTCCTGCTCGCATGGGCGAGCGGGTCGGCCGCGGCCGGCCTCGCGACCCTCGTCGTGGGAGTGTCCGTCGGCGCCCTCGTCCTCCGCCAGGCCCTCCGCACCAGCGGCGCCCACCTCGACCGACGCGGGCCGGACATCCTCCAGCGTCTGGTCGCGCAGGGGTGAGACCGCGGCGGCGGACGCCGCGTCGCGGCGCCGTCAGGCGCCGGTGCCGCCCGCCACCTCGTACGACCACAGCTCCGCGTGCGTGGAGACCGGGCGCTGCTCCGAGCCGTGTGCGCCGCCGTGGGCCTCACCGCCCGACGTGCCGCCCCCGGCCTGACGGTGGCCGTGACCGAACTCCGGCGACGTGCGCCAGGCCTCGAACGCCTCCTCGTCGCGCCACCGGGTGACGACGAGCCAGGTGGTCCGCTCGTCGGTCGGCTTCAGCAGCTCGAAGCCCTCGAAGCCGTCGACCCCGTCGACCGCACCTGCGCGGGCCGCGAACCGGTGGGCCAGCTCGTCGCCGGAGTCGGCCGGCACCGTGATGGCGTTGATCTTGATGATGCTCATGCCCCCATGCTCCCACTGGCCGGTCGGGCAGCCTCACTACGCTGGCGGGGTGGGAGTGCTCAGCGTGGGTCAGCGCCGTGACGGTCGTCGGAGCGGACGGGTCGCCGCCCGGCGTGCCGTGGTCGACGGGCAGGTGGTCGAGGACGTCGCGGTCACCTACGCCGACGGCGTCGTCTCCAGCGTGGAGCAGGGAGACCGCGATCCGAGCGCGCCGGCGTGGCTGCTCCCCGGGTTCGTCGACCTGCACTGCCACGGCGGAGGCGGTGCGTCGTTCGACGGCGGCCGTGCTGCCGCGGAGCGGGCGGCGGCCACCCACGGACGGTCCGGCACCACCGCGATGCTCGCGAGCCTGGTCTCCGCGCCGGTCGACGTGATCGTCGAGCAGGTCCGGGACCTCGCCGCGGCGATCGCCTCCGGGCTCGGCCCTGTGGTCGGGATCCATCTCGAGGGTCCGTTCCTGTCGCCGCAGCACCGCGGCGCTCACGACCCCGAAGCGCTCGTCGCACCGACCCGCGAGAGCGTCGAGCGGCTCGTGGAGGCAGGCGACGGGCACCTGCGGATGGTGACCCTGGCGCCCGAGCTCGACGGGGCGACCGAGGCGATCGGGCTGCTGACCGAGGCCGGTGTCCGGGTCGCGGTCGGTCACACCGACACCGACTACGCGGGGGCCCGTGCAGCGTTCGACGCGGGCGCGACGATCCTGACCCACGCCTCCAACGCGATGCGGCCCGTGCACCACCGCGCCCCCGGGCCGGTCGTCGCGGCGCTCGACTCCGCCGCGTTCCTCGAGGTGATCCTCGACGGCGTCCACCTGCACGACGCGTGGGCCCGGAGGCTGCTCGTCGACGCCGGCCGGTCCGCCGCGCTGGTGACCGACGCGATGGCCGCTGCGGGCGCCTCCGACGGGCAGTACGACCTGGGCGGCCTCGACGTCGAGGTCCGCGACGGGGTCGCGCGCCTGACCGGCTCCGGTGCGATCGCGGGGTCCACTCTCACGATGGACCGGGCGGTACGGCGTGCCGTGCTCGACCTGGGTCTGGATCCGGCCGCTGCGAGCGCGGCGGCGTCCCTCGCGCCGGCGTCGGCGCTCGGCCTGCCCGGGGGCGTGCTCGAGGTCGGGGCGGCGGCGTCCTTCGTCGCGCTCGGCGACGACCTGCGGCCCGTCGGCGTGGTCCGCGAGGGGGATGCCGTCGTCTGAGCGGTCGGCGGTCGAAGCTCCGGACGGACCCACGGTCCGACTCAGGTCTGCTCGACCTCGGTCCACTCCGCCGGGGTCGCATGTGCTGGACGGTCCGGCGCCGGCGCGAGGGCGGTGGCGATCGCAGTCGTGATGGGAACCGCGAGGACGAGACCGATCAGCCCGACGAGCGTCCTCGCGATCTCGGCGCCGACCTGCTCGGTGGACGCGATCTCGCCGAGCCCGCGCTGGTAGGCGACGATCAGGAGCAGCACGGTCATGGCGGTGCCGGCGTAGGCGAAGACCAGTGTGTAGACGCTCGAGGCGATGTGGTCGCGACCGATCCGCATCGCCGAGACGAACACACCGGTCCGTGACTGCGTCGGCTGGGCCGCTCGGAGCTCCCAGACCGCGCTCGCCTGCGTCACGGTGACGTCGTTGAGCACGCCGAGCCCGGCGATGACCATCGATGCCGTCACCACGCCCGACAGACTCACCTGGCCCGCCACCGCCATCAGCACCTGGTCGTCCTCCGACGCGAGGCCGGTCAGGTGGGTCCAGCCGGTGGTGAGGCTGCCCAGGACGGCCGTCATCGCGATGCCGGCGAGGGTGCCGAGCAGGGCCGACGTCGTCCGGATCGAGATGCCGTGCACCAGGTAGAGGACCACGAGCATGATCGCGCTCGAGCCGACGACGGCGACCGCCAACGCGTTCTCACCGGCGAGCAGCGCGGGCAGCACGAACACCACCAGAGCCCCGATCGTCGCCGCGACCCCGGCCAGGGCGAACAGCCCCCGCCAGCGAGCGACGGCGATGATCACGACCGCGCAGGCCAGCCCGAGCCACACCAGCTGCGATCCGCGCTGGAAGTCGAGGAACTCGAACGTCGCATCGGCGCCGTCCGGGGCGATCCGGATGACCTGGATCTCGTCGCCGACCTCGATGCCGTTGTTGTAGAGCGCGGGCTGGACGGTCAGCTCGGCCGACTCGCCGTCGTCGGTCTGGAACCGCACCTGCCCGCACGACCCCTCGACCGCGGGGAGCCCGTCGGGGCCGACGCCGCCGGCTCCGCACTCGAGCGGGTCCACGCCCGTGACCGTGGCGTCGACGATGCTGACCCCCGGCTGGCCGTACGGGTTCTGGGCGCTGGCGACCTGGTCGGAGTCCGGCCACAGCATCCACACCGCGACGCCGAGCCCGACGGCGAGGAGCGCGATCACGGCGGCGAGGACCTGCGCGAGGCCCCGGCGTCCACGGTCGGGGGGAGCGTGATGGTGGCCGAGGGGCGCGGTCCCGGGACCGGGCGGCTCTGCGGAGTGCGACACGGCCCCAGGGTCCCACGCCTCGGGCCGCTGACGGCCCGAGCGTCAGTCGGTCGACTCGCCGGCCTCGACGATCCGGTCGATCCGCGACGCCATCGCCAGATCCTTCGCGGTCAGCCCACCGGCCGAGTGCGTGCTCAGGGCGAACGTGAGCTCGCGCCAGCGGATCGTGATGTCGGGGTGGTGGTTCGCGTCCTCGGCGGCGCGCGCGACGGCGTTCACGAGGTCGATCCCGCCGAGGAAGGACGAGGCCCGCACGGAACGCATCAGGGTGTCGCCCTCGCGGATCCATCCAGGCAGCGAGGCCAGGCCGTCGGAGATCTCGGACTCCGACAGAAGGTCGTCGGCAGCAGTCATGTCGCCACCGTACGCGCTAGTCTCGCGCCTTGTGGAGACCCCGAGGCCGGCTGACGCTCCGGACGCACCCCTCCCGTCCGACCGGGACGGGGAGCAGCGCGTCGTCGTCGGGGTCGCGCTGATCCGGGCGGGGCGTGTGCTCGCCGCCCGGAGGACCGCGCCGGCGGCGACCGCCGGCGGCTGGGAGTTCCCCGGCGGCAAGGTCGATCCGGGGGAGACCGAGATCGAGGCGGGGGTCCGCGAGATCGCCGAGGAGCTCGGCTGCGAGGCGTCGCTCGGGCGCAGGCTCTCAGCGGAGTCGACGCTGCCCAACGGCGCGGTCCTGCGGGTCTACCTCGGTCGGATCGTCTTCGGCGAGGTCGGCCCGACCGAGCACGACGCGGTGCGCTGGCTCGCTGCCGACGAGCTGCGCGAGGTCGCCTGGCTGCCCGCGGACGAGCCGTTCCTGGCCGAGCTCGAGCAGGTGCTGGCCGAACCTGCCGGCGACCCGGCACCGGTCGTCGCGCCGACCGCGGCGGCACACTTCGACGAGGGCGAGGACGCCGAGCAGGTGGCTGGGACGCTCCGCGAGGAGGGGCACACGGTCAGGCTCGCCCGCGAGTCGTTCGCAGGAGAGGACGACAGCGAGGACCGCGCATGGCTGGTCCACGTCGAAGACCCGGTGGCCGCACGCCGGCTCTCCGAGCTCGTCGGCGCCATCGAGCTGGCGTGGATGGTCGACGACGAACCGCAGCCCGGAGGGCGCGCGCCGGCACCGCTGCCCGACGGGCCGAAGCGGATCAAGCGGCCCCGCTGATCAGCGCTCGTCGCGCCGGCGCTCCAGCGCGGTGCGCAGGAAGTCGACCTCCAGCATCGCGAGGTTCTCGGCGACGACCTCCTGCGGCGTCATGTGCGTCACCCCGGTCAGCGGGAGCACCGCGTGCCCGAGACCCGCGGCGAGCAGCGCGGAGCTGAGCCGCAGCGTGTGTGCGACCACGACGTTGTCGTCCACGGTGCCGTGCACGAGCATGAGCGGAGGCACGTCGTCGAGGTCGTCCAGCCCGTCGAGCAGGGAGTTCGCGTCGTAGACCTCCGGCTGCTCGTCGGGGTGACCGAGGTAGCGCTCGGTGTAGCAGGTGTCGTACAGCCTCCAGTCGGTGACCGGGGCGCCGGCGACCGCGGCGTGGAAGACGTCCGGACGGCGCAGCACCGCGAGCGCGCTGAGGTACCCGCCGTACGACCAGCCCATGATCCCGACGCGGGAGGGGTCGACGTCCGAGCCGTACTTGTCGACCACCGCGTCCAGCGCGGTCACCTGGTCGTCGAGCGTGACACCGGCGAAGTCGTCGCGCAGCGCCCGGTCCCACGCGCGTCCCCGACCCGGCGTCCCCCGGCCGTCGGCGACCACGACGCAGAAGCCCTGGTCGGCGATCCACTGCGCCTCGAGGAACCGCCGCGCGGAGCGCAGCACGCGTTGGGCGTGCGGCCCGCCGTACGGGTTCATCACGATCGGCAGGCGCGCGACGTCGCCGTGCTGGTGACCGCGGGGGAACAGCACGGCCGTGCGGACGGCGTCGTCCCCGGCATCGAGGAAGCGCACCTCGGGCACGAATCCCGGGTCGAGCATCCGGGTCGCGAGCCGGGCGACCTCGGTGCCGTCGCGGTGCACGGCGTACGTGGGAAGCGTCGTCTCGGCCCCGGAGTGCACACGGACCTCGACACCACCGCCACGAGCGGCCTCCCAGGTCCCGGGGGCGTCGCTCACCTGGACGCAGTCGCCGCCGATCCCGATCCTCCACAGGTGGACCTCGGTGGGCTCCACGGAACCGGTCACGAGGATCGAGTCGGCGTCGATCGAGACCACCGAGCGGACCTGGAGATCGTCGGGGGAGACCGGGCTCCCGTCGAGCAGGAGCCGCTTCGTGTCCTCCACGTCCTCGACCGTCACCAGTCGACCGCCCGGGGCGTACGCGGGTGCACCGTGAGCGAGGTCCAGCCACACGTCGTCGTGCTGGGCGCGGACCAGCGTGGTCTCGCCGGAGTCGTACTCCACGGCGAGGACCGCGGCCTCGCGCTGGTCGCGCGACAGCACCTGCACGAGCGGGTCGCCGTGCTCGGTCCACGAGACCCGCGCCAGGTACTCGTACGTGCCGCGGTCCCAGACGATCTCGGTGCGGCTGCCGTCCAGGCCGATCCGCCACAGCGTCACGTCGGCGTTCGGCGTGCCGGCGGCGGGGTAGCGGTGCGGGGTGGGCTCCTGGGCCGGGTTCGCGGGGTCGGCGAGCCACCAGGTCGAGACCGGGGTGTCGTCGACCCGCGCGACCAGGAGGGACTGACCGTCCGGCGCCCACCAGAAGCCGCGGTGCCGGTCCATCTCCTCGGCCGCGGCGAACTCGGCCAGTCCCCAGGACACCTCGGGCCCGTCCGGCTCGACCAGCGGGTAGTCGAGCGTCCCGTCGACGCCGACGATCCGCAGCGCGCCGTCGACGACATACGCGACGTGCCGTCCCGTGGGGTCGACCCGCGGGTCGATCACCGACGACGGGGTGTCGAGCGCCGTGGTCGCGCCGCTGGCGGTCCGGCACACCCAGACCGACCCGGACAGGGCGAACGCGGCCACCTCCGCCGCGTCGTCCATGGAGTAGCCGACGATCCCGGCGGCCGTCTCGCGGCTGCGCTCGCGCCGGGCCCGCTCCGTCTCGGACAGGGTCTCGCCGCCGTCGCCGAGCAGGACGTCCGGGTCCACGAGGCACTGCTCGACGCCCGTCTGGGTGTTGAGCACCCACAAGGCACCGGTCCGGGTCTCGCCGTCGGGGGTCCGCAGGAAGTAGACCCGCTCACCGTCCGCAGCGACGGTGATCGCGCGGGGGAGGCCCAGCGTGAACCGCAGCGAGCGGGCCTGGAGGCGAGGGAACGACACGGACGTCTCGGCCGGCTCAGTCATGCCCGAAGCCTACGGGGAGCGGGGGACGAGCGGCGGCGCGAGTACCCTGGCGCCATGCCTGAGTCGAGGCCGGAGCGCCGTCTGATGCTCGTCCACGCCCACCCCGACGACGAGACGATCGGGACGGGCGCGGTGATGGCCCAGCACGCCGCGGCCGGGGACGGCGTGACGCTGGTGACGTGCACCCTCGGCGAGGAGGGCGAGATCCTCGTTCCCGAGCTCGCGCACCTGGCCTCGGACCGGGACGACGGCCTCGGCGCCCACCGGATCGGTGAGCGGGACGCGGCGATGAAGGCGCTCGGCGTCACCGACGCGCGCTGGCTCGGCGGCGAGGGGCGCTACCGCGACTCGGGGATGGCGTGGGACGAGGCCACGGGCGCCGCCACCGCTGCGCCCGACATCCCCGCGAACGCGTTCTGGCACGCCGACCTCCGCGAGGCCGCGGACCACCTGGTCGCGATCATCCGCGAGGTCCGCCCGCAGGTCCTGGTCACCTACGACCAGTTCGGCGGCTACGGGCACCCGGACCACGTGCAGGCCCACCGGGTCGCGACGTACGCCGTGGCGCTGGCGGCGACCGCGTCGTACCGCACCGACCTCGGGGAGGCCTGGGACGTCGCGAAGGTGTACTGGACGGCCCAGTCGGAGTCGCGGCTGCGCGAAGGGCTGCGCCGGCTGCGCGCGTCCGGCGACACGACGACCTTCGAGGGGATGGACCCCGACGGCGACCTGTCGTGGATGGCGACCCCGGACGCGCTGATCTCGACGGTCGTCACGGCCGAGGAGTTCGCCGACGCCAAGCTCGACGCGATGCGCGCCTACCCGACGCAGATCCAGGTCGACGGGCCGTTCTTCGCCCTCTCGAACAACCTCGGCGCCTTCATCTGGGGCACGGAGTGCTTCCGGATCGCGAAGGGTGCTGCCGTCGCGGGCCCCGACGGCGTCGAGCGGGACCTCTTCGCCGGGATCGACTGACCGTCCGTGTCCGGCGACCGTGGCTCCGACGCCGCCCGCACGCCCCGCGCGCGGCCGGTGCTGCGTGCGGGCGCGGTGCTGCTCGCTGCGCTGGTCGGGCTCGTCTGCGCGCTGGCCGGTCTGATCGTCCACCGGCACGCCCTCGGCGCCCTGCCCTGGGGCCTGGCGCTCGCCCTGGCGACGGCGCTGCTCGTGACGCTGGCCGCGGGGGAGCTCGGCGGGCGCACCGCGGCGCTCGCCGTCGCCGCGGCGTACGCCCTGCTCCTGCTGGTCGCGACGGGCCAGCGCGGCGAGGGCGACTACCTGATCGCCTCGGACCTGCTGGGGTACGCGTACCTGCTCGGCGGGCTGGTCGCGGTCGGCATCGGGGTGGCGCTGGCGGGACGCAGCGGGTCCGCTGCTCGGCGGACCGCCGACTGAGCCGCGCCCGGAAAGCCTGCGGACGGGCCCGTAGGCTGGGACGCGTGAGCGATTCGCCGCAGAGCCACCGGCTGGACCCCGAGACCGACCGCGCCTTCCGTGACGCGCTCGGCCGCTTCGCCAGCGGTGTGACGGTGGCGACGACGGTCGCCGACGGCGTCGATCACGCGATGACGGCGAGCGCATTCTGCTCGGTCTCGCTGGATCCGCCGCTCGTGCTCCTGGTCGTTGACCACCGCAACCGCTTCCACGATGCGGTGCTCTCGTCGGGCACCTGGGGCGTCTCGATCCTGTCCGAGGACGGGCAGGACGACGGCACCTGGCTGGCGCAGCGCGGGCGCCCGCTCGAGGGACAGCTCGACGAGGTCCCGCACCACCGTGGGGCAGCGACCGGGGCGGCCCTGCTCGACCGTGCGATCGCCTGGCTGGAGTGCCGGACCTGGCAGACCTACGACGGCGGTGACCACACGATCGTCGTCGGCGAGGTGGTCGCCGCGACGGCGAGTCGCGGCGAGTCGGCCTCGGAGCGGCCGCTGCTCTACTACCGTTCGCACTACGGCTCGCTGGTGCGGTCGCCCGAGTCGGAGAAGAACTCCGGGCGGTCCGCGCTCCGGCAGGCCTGAGCCACCGACGGACCGAGGCTCCACGACCGACCACCTGGTCCATCATCACCTGAGGAAGTGCCCGTGCTGCCGACGATGCAGACGCCGACCGTGAGCGAGCGCGACCGGTCGCGCGGCAACCTGGTCGCGGTGCTCCTGCTGCTCGCCCTGGGTCTGGTCGTGCTCGGCGGCTACGTCGCGCTGCACTTCGTGCTCGACGACCGGCTTCCGGTGAACGCCCGGATCGCCGGCGTCGACGTGGGCTTCCAGACGACCGCTGAGGCACGCCGGACCCTGACCAGCGAGCTGGAGGGCGGGCTCGACGACCCCGTACGCCTCACCCTCGATGCGCAGACCTACGAGTTCACGCCCGAGGAGGTCGGGTTCGAGCTCGACGTCGAGGCCTCGGTCGACCAGACCGGCGCCGGCTCGGTCTGGAACCCGCTCACGATGATCCGGCTGCTTCTCGGCTCGGCGACCTACCCGGCCGCGGTCGAGGTCGACGATGCCGCGCTGGACGCGCAGATCGCCGAGATCGCCGACGCGGTCGACCGGGACGTGGTCGAGGGCCGGATCGCCTACCGCGGGACGCGTCCGGTCGTGACCCAGCCCAAGTCGGGTCGCGAGGTGGACCAGGAGCGGACACGCGAGGTCGTGCTGGAGGCCTACCCGAGCACCCAGAGCTCGCTGACGCTGCCGGCCGAGGTGACCGACCCGGTGATCGAGTCCGACGCGATCTCGGAGTTCGTCGCCACCACGGCCGAGCCGGCGGTCGCACAACCGGTGACGATCCGCGCCGGCGGGAAGACCGCGACCCTCAAGCCGCGGCAGTTCGCCCCCGCGGTCTCGTACGAGGTGGTCGGCGACGCGCTCGAGCCGCAGGTGAACGCCGACCGGCTCGCCCGGCCGCTCGCCCGCGCGACCCGCAAGATCGGGCGCGCCGGCGTCGACGCGACCGTCGAGATCCGCTCCGGCCGTCCGAAGGTGGTCGCAGGCAGGGCCGGGATCGGCGTCGGTGCACCCGCGGTGGCCGATGCCCTGGTCGGGGTCCTCGACGAGCGCGGCGCGGCCCGGCGGATCTCGGTCCAGCCGACCAAGCAGCCGCCGGACGTCACGGTGAAGGACGCGCGGGGCTGGGGGATCGACGAGAAGATCAGCAGCTTCACCACGAACTTCCCGTACGCCGAGTACCGCAACGTCAACCAGGGCCGCGCCGCTTCGCTGGTGAACGGCACCATCCTCCAGCCCGGCGACACGTTCAGCTTCAACGACACCGTCGGCGAGCGGACCGTCGCGAACGGCTTCACCACCGGGACCATGATCAGCAACGGTGTCTTCCGGGAGGACCTCGGCGGTGGCGTGTCGCAGGTCGCGACGACGCTCTACAACGCCGGGTTCTTCGCGGGGCTGGAGGACGTCGAGCACAAGCCCCACAGCTTCTACATCAGCCGCTACCCGACCGGGCGCGAGGCGACCGTCGCGTGGCCGACGGTCGACCTGCGGTTCAAGAACACGCTCGACCACGCCGTGCTGATCCAGGCCTGGGTGACGCCGTCGACGCCGAGCCGGCAGGGTGCGATGAACGTCGTGATGTGGGGGACGAAGCAGTACGACGTGAGCGCCGGGCTGTCCGCGCGCCGCAACCTGCGCAGCCCCGGGATCCGCTACGACCCGTCCGACCGGTGCGTGCCCCAGTCGGGGGTGACCGGCTTCGACGTCGACGTCTACCGGACGCTGCGTCGCGGCGGCGAGGTGGTCGCGGAGGAGACCATCACCGCGCACTACAACGCCGCGGACACGGTCCGCTGCGAGAAGGCGCCGGGGGGCGGCGACTAGCGGTTCGGTGGCGCGAGATAGCGGTAGGTGTGGTGGGTGACGAACCCGTACCGCGCATACAGGCTCAGCGCCGGTGCGTTGTGCAGCATGGTCTGGAGGTAGACCTTGTCGGCGCCGCGCTCGACGGCCCAGCGGGTGCACTCCTCCAGCAGCAGCGACGCCAGGCCGCTGCGTCGAGCCTCGGGACGGACCGACACGCACGACAGACCGGCCCACTCTCCGGTGACCACCATCCGGGTGATCGCGTCGAGGGCGCCGTCACGGCTGCCGGCGGTGCCCACCCGCGCGAGTGCGAGGGTGCGCGGCGAGGCGACCACGTGCTCGACCGCCTCGCGCGGGTACGCGTCGAGGTCGCGCTCGAGCAGCGCGAGCCATGCGTCGTCGAGGCCTCCGTCGAGCTCGGGTGCGGCGCCGGTCGTACGGTCCGGCCCGCCGGCGCCCGGCGCGGAGGCCGCGGCGAGCACCGTCGCCGCGTCGGCGACCTGGACCACCGCGTGGTCGTGCGTCCCCCCGATGCCGGTCCAGCCGGCCTCGGCGAACGCGCGGGCTGCGGGGGTGTCGTCGATCACCTGGGCGCGGGGCGGGAGTCCGTGGCTGCGGTAGAAGTCCTCGACGGCGGCGAGCGCCGCGGTGAACCCCACGCCCGGGTCGCCGTGCACGGCGACGGAGTTCGCGCGCCCGGTGAAGCCGCCGGCGGCGCGCAACGTCCAGTCGCCGAGCGGCTCGGCGACCAGCGGCGGCCACCCGTGCGTACAGATCCGAGCGAGCTGCTCAGGACTGTGGTCCCGAGCCGGTCGGGTCCGACGACGGGCAGGGCCGTCGGGAACCTCCTTGAGCGCGACGAGGTCGGCGGTGACCAGCCGGGCCTCGGTCCCGTCGCGGCGCTCGATCACCACCGTGGTGGCATCGAGCGCGACGATCCGTCCGACGACGTCGGTGTGGGCGGGACCCCCGCTCGGGCCCCTCTCGCCCGGGACCCGCGACCGTGCCGTGACCCGCCGACCGAAAAGCCGTTCCAGTCGTGCGTGCCGCTGATCGTCCACCGTCGCCTCGTCCGTCTCTCATGTGCCGGACCCGTTCACGCCGAGCCGGACCTCGGGGTGATACTAGTTCCGGAAGGTTTCGATCGAAGGAGTAGTCCTCGTGACGTATGTCATCGCTCAGCCGTGCGTAGACCTCAAGGACCGGGCGTGTGTCGACGAGTGCCCCGTCGACTGCATCTACGAAGGCAAGCGGATGCTCTACATCCACCCCGACGAGTGCGTCGACTGCGGGGCGTGCGAGCCGGTCTGCCCGGTCGAGGCGATCTTCTACGAGGACGACACCCCGGAGGAGTGGAAGGACTACTACACCGCGAACGTCGACTTCTTCGACGATCTCGGCTCGCCGGGCGGCGCCGCGAAGCTCGGTCCGGTCGACAAGGACCACCCGATGATCGCGGAGCTCCCGCCGCAGAACCAGGACTGATGTCGCAGCAGCCCGTCGAGACCGCGTCGCCCACCGGGCGCGCGGTCTCGCGCTTGCAGGCCCGGGCGGTCGCCTCGCGTCTCCCCGACTTCCCGTGGGACTCGCTCGCGGACGTCAAGGCCCGGGCGCAGCAGCACCCCGACGGGATCGTCGACCTGTCGATCGGGACACCGGTCGACGACACCCCGCAGGTCGCGCGCGACGCCCTCGCGGCCGCCTCGAACGCCCCGGGCTACCCGCAGACCGTCGGCACCCGGGACCTCCGTACGGCCGCTGCTGCCTGGCTCGCCCGCCGGCACGGCGTGGTCGGCCTCGACGCCGACCACGTGCTCCCCGCGATCGGCTCGAAGGAGCTGATCGCGTCGATGGCGCTGCACCTCGGGCTCGGGCCCGGTGACACGGTCGTGATCCCGCAGGTCGCCTATCCGACGTACGAGGTGGGGGCCGTCCTGGCCGGCTGCGACGTGGTCGTGTCGGACTCCACGGTCGCGCTCGGTCCGAGCGCGCCCGCGATCATGTGGCTGAACTCCCCCTCGAACCCGACCGGCCGCGTGCTCGGTGTCGACCACCTGCGCAAGACCGTCGCCTGGGCGCGCGACCGCGGGGTCCTGCTGATCAGCGACGAGTGCTACCTCGAGTGCGCCTGGGACGGTACGGAGCCGGTCTCCGTGCTGCACGAGTCCGTGAACGACGGGTCGTTCGACGGGATCCTCGCGGTGCACTCCCTCTCGAAGCGTTCGAACCTCGCCGGCTACCGAGCCGCGTTCGTCGCCGGCGACCCGACGGTGCTCCGGATGCTGCTCGCGGTGCGCAAGAACCTCGGCCTGATCGTGCCCGCCCCGGTCCAGGCGGCGACCCGGGCCGCGCTCGACGACGACGCCCACGCCGACGCCCAGCACGCGGCGTACGGGCGTCGCCGGGCCCTGCTGCGGACGGCCCTCGAGCGGGCCGGCTTCCGGATCGACCACTCCGAGGGCGCGCTGTACCTCTGGGCGACCCGCGACGAGCCGTGCCGCGACACCGTCGCGGCGCTCGCGGAGGTCGGGATCCTGGTGGCGCCGGGCGAGTTCTACGGCGTCGCCGGCGCGCGGCACGTGCGGGTCGCGTTCACGGCCACCGACGAGCGCATCGACGCCGCTGTCGAGCGCCTCGCCGCCATCTCCGGCTGAGCTGGTGCCCGGGCGGTCGGCCCGATTCCGCGGCGCGCCCGCTGGAGGGGAGACGGCAGGCCCTCGGGAGCGCTAACCTGCGGCGGGAGACAACCGGACTGATCTGTGAGCCCAGGAGGCACGACAGCGATGAGCGATCCCCAGCAGCCGCCCCCGAACCAGCCGGGGGGCAACCCGCCGCCGCCCCCGCCGGGTGGGCAGCCGCCGCCTCCTCCGGGTGGACAGCCTCCGCCGCCCCCGCCGCCTCCGCCGGGTGGGCAGCCGCCACCGCCTCCGGGTGGACAGCCGCCGGGTGGTGGCTACCCGCCTCCGCCGCCCCCGCCGCCCGGCGGCGGTGGTGGATACGGTCCTCCGCCGGGTGGCGGCTACCCGCCGCCGCCTCCGCCGCCCCCGCCGGGTGGTGGTTACGGCCAGCCGCCGAGCGGGCCGGGACTGAGCGTCGGCACCGCGATCTCGTACGGCTGGGACAAGTTCAAGGGCAACTGGGGCACCTGGGTGGGCGTCACCCTGGTGTTCTGGCTGATCCTGGTTGCCCTCCAGGGGATCAGCGTCGCCGCGAACTGGGACAACGCCGAGGTGGGCGACACCTCGTTCAGCTACTCGACCGGCATCACGTTCGTCGGCGTCGTCGTCCTGATCGTCAGCGTGATCGTCTCCTACCTCATGCAGGCCGCGCAGACCCGTGGCGCGCTCCAGGAGACGACCGGATCGAAGCCGTCCTTCGGCGACTTCTTCAACTGGGGCGACCGTGCCGGCACGGTCATCCTGACGCTGCTGATGCTCGGGGTGCTGAGCGCCATCGGCTACGCCCTGTGCTACCTGCCGGGCATCATCTTCACGTTCTTCGCGTGGTACACGCTGTGGTTCGTGATCGACCGCGGGATGGGCCCGTGGGACGCGCTCCAGGCCAGCTTCCGCCTGGTCGGGAGCAACTTCGGCGTCGTCCTGCTGCTCGCGCTCGCGCTGATCGGCATCAACATCGTCGGTGTCTGCCTCTGCGGCATCGGCCTGCTCGTGACCATCCCGCTGACCGTCATCGCGACGGGCTACAGCTTCAAGGCGCTGACGGGTCAGCCGGTGGCCTGATCCGCCGACCGCCCCGTACGGACGCGGGCCCGCACCTCGAGGGGTGCGGGCCCGTCGTCGTTCCCGACCCCCGGCCGGCCCGCCGTACGGACGTGCCTGCGTTGTGTACCGGTCGGCGGCTCGTGCGCAGGCACGTCCGTACGGGCCGGTTCGGGCACCGGCGCCCCTGCAGCGGCCGGCTCAGACGACGTCGACGTGGACGTGGTCGCGGTGCGCGAGGACGTCCGGGTCGCCGTCACGGTCGGGGACCGCGTACTCGCGCCACCCCTGTGCCGAGCGCCGGGCGGTCCAGATGCGGCCGTCGTAGATCACGGTGGCGACCCCGAGCCGCGAGGCGTTGGCGACGAGGTAGTGCGCGAGGGTCCAGCCGGCGACCTGCGAGGTCTCGGTGACCGGGCGGAAGAAGTAGTCGATCGCCTTGCCGTCGTAGTGCTTCGAGCCCGCCGAGTGGCCCGTCGAGATGCCGCCCGGTGCGTACCCGCCCTGCGGCACGCGTCCGAACGCGCTGCGGACGTCCTTGCGTACGCCCGCCGCCGTCGCCGTCAGCCCGCTCGGCCGCAGCTCGTCCGAACCCGCCTCCGGCACCCGGATCCGGCACGTCAGCGCGTTCGCCGAGTTGCCGGTCGCGGCCGAGGCCACCGCTCGGCCGTACGCCTCGTGGTCGGCGTACGCCCCGGGGTACGCCGAGCGCTGGACCGCCTGCGCGGCCTCGGTGACGTTCATCGCGCGGTAGCCGTCGACCTGCTCGAGCGCCGCGTAGAAGCGGTTGATCGCGTACCGGGGTCGCATGATCTGCTCGGGGCTGCCCCAGCCCTGCGACGGCCGCTGCTGGAACAGCCCGAGCGAGTCACGGTCGCCGTAGTCGATGTTGCGGAGCTTCGACTCCTGGTACGCGGTGGCGACCGCGATCGTGACCGCGCGGGCCGGCAGGCCGCGCCGCGCCGCGATCGCGGCCATCAGCGTCGCGTGCTCGGCCTGCTCCAGGTCGAGCTGGGCGTAGGTGTCGCCGACGTCGACCGTGCAGCGCTCGGACAGCACGATCGGTGAGTGCTCGCTGCGCAGCAGGAACACGGCCGCCCCCGCGACCACCGCGAGCGCGACCAGGGCGGCGAGCCAGCCCCACCCGTGCCGGCGGCGGTCGCCGGGGCGTGTCGTGGTCAATTCGCGTGCAGGGCAGCGTTGAGCTCGACGGTCGCGCCGCTGCGCGGTCGCGCCTCGAGCGTGCCGGTCTCGGAGTTGGTCCAGAACGTCAGGTGGTCGCGCCCGGAGAGCTCGGCGGCCTTGACCACCGTGCCGTCGGGCAGCGTCACCTTCGAGCCGGCGGTCACGTAGCAGCCGGCAGCGACCACGCAGTCGTCGCCCAGCGAGATCCCGATCCCGGCGTTCGCGCCGACGAGGCAGTTCTCGCCGATGCTGATCGTCTCCTTGCCGCCGCCGGACAGCGTCCCCATGATCGAGGCGCCGCCGCCCACGTCGGAGCCGTCGCCGACGACGACCCCGGCGCTGATCCTGCCCTCGATCATCGCATGCCCGAGCGTGCCGGCGTTGAAGTTCACGAAGCCCTCGTGCATGACCGTCGTGCCCTCCGCGAGGTGCGCGCCGAGGCGGACCCGGTCGGCGTCACCGATCCGTACGCCCGAGGGGATCACGTAGTCGGTCATCCGCGGGAACTTGTCGATGCTCGTCACCGACACCGCCAGCCCGGCCGCGCGGGCACGCAGCCGGGTCTGCTCGAACCCGTCGACCGAGCACGGACCGATCGAGGTCCACACGACGTTCGTCAGCAGGCCGAAGAGACCGTCGAGGCTCTGACCGTGCGGGCGCACCAGCCGGTGCGAGAGCAGGTGCAGCCGCAGGTAGGCGTCGTACGCGTCGGTCGGCGCCGCGCTCAGGTCGGTGATCTCGGTGCGCACCGCCGCGCGACGGACGTTGCGGACGGGGTCGTCGCCCTCCAGCGCGGTCAGGCCGGTCGGCTCGGGGCTCTGGTCGTACGCGCCGAGCACCGGGGAGGGGTACCAGACGTCGAGGACGGTCCCGTCCTCGGTGAGCGTGGCCAGGCCGTACGCCCATGCGGTCTGCTGCGAGGTGGTCATGGCTCAACGCTATCGTGGCGGCCATGACGCCCCAGCAGCACGAGGACAGGGTGGACGAGCAGCCGGCGCCCGAGGATACAGCGGCCGTCGCCCGTTTCCAGTCCCTCTGCATCGACGTCACGGACGCCCGCGCGATGGCGCCGTTCTGGGCGGCTGCCCTCGGTTTGACCGCCCAGGTGCGCGACGACGGCCAGGCTCTGCTGCGCGGCGCGACGCCCGAGCACACGGTCTGGATCAACGAGGTGCCGGAGCCGCGCACCGTCAAGCAGCGGGTGCACCTCGACGTGCACGCCGTCTCGGTGGCGGAGTACGAGCGGCTGGGCGCTCGGGTCCTGCCCGCGCGGGAGCCGCAGGGCTGGACGGTGATGGCCGACCCCGAGGGCGGCGAGCTGTGCGTCTTCGAGCGCGACGACGCCTGGTGGGACGGTGAGCGTACGACCGGTGGCGAGGCGGAGCGGGACGGCTACCGGCTGTACGAGGTGGTCGTCGACGCCGCGGACGCGCGACGGATCGCCGACTGGTGGGCCGGTGTTCTGGGGGTCGAGGCCGTCCACGAGGAGGGTGCGAGCGCGATCGAGCCGATGCCCGGCGCGCCGTTCGCGTGCTGGGTCTTCGGCGACGTCCCGGAGCCGAAGACGGTCAAGAACCGCATCCACCCGGACCTCACCGTGGACTCTCAGAGCGGCGTCGACGAGCTGGTGCGCCGCGGCGCCACCGTCCTGCGCCGCCCCGACGACGAGATCGACTGGACCGTGATGGCCGACCCCGAGGGCAACGAGTTCGTGGTGTTCGTCGACGAGAGCGCACCGCCGCCCGCAGCGGAGGCCGCGTCGTGAGCGGCGACCTGCCGGTGGACTCCGACGTCGTGGCGCTGACGGCGGCGCTCGTCGACATCGAGTCCGTGAGTCGGGCCGAGCAGCGGATCGCCGACGCGGTCGAGCGTGTCCTCCGGGCCGCGCCGCACCTGTCGGTCGTGCGCGACGGGCACACGCTGGTCGCCCGCACCGATCTGGGCCGCCCGGAGCGGGTCGTGGTCGCGGGGCACCTCGACACGGTCCCGATCAACGACAACCTCCCGTCCCGCATCGTCGGCGACGACCTGTGGGGATGCGGTTCCTGCGACATGAAGGGCGGTGTCGCGGTCGCGCTGCGGGCAGCGGCCGGCATCGCCGACCCGGTCCGCGACGTCACCTACGTCTTCTACGAGGCCGAGGAGGTCGAGGCCTCCGCGAACGGGCTCGGCCGTCTCGCCCGGGAGCGGCCCGAGCTGCTCGACGGCGACTTCGCGATCCTGATGGAGCCGTCGGTCGCCGGGGTCGAGGCCGGGTGCCAGGGGACGATCCGGATCGACCTCACCACCCGCGGCGAGCGCGCGCACTCGGCCCGGTCGTGGATGGGCGTCAACGCGATCCACGGGCTCGAGCCCGCGCTGCGGACACTGGCGTCGTACGAGCCGCGGCGTCCGGTGATCGACGGCCTGGAGTACCACGAGGGCCTGAACGCCGTCGCGGTCTCCGGTGGCGTGGCCGGCAACGTCGTCCCCGACGCCGCGACCCTGACGGTGAACTTCCGCTTCGCCCCGGACCGTACGGAGGACGAGGCGCTGGCCCACCTGCGCGAGGTCTTCGACGGCTACGAGATCGCGGTGACCGACTCGGCGCCGGGAGCGATGCCCGGGCTGGACCGCCCGGCCGCGGCGGACTTCGTCGCGGCGATCGGCGCCGAGCCGCGCCCGAAGTTCGGATGGACCGACGTCGCGCAGTTCACCCGTCTCGGCATCCCCGCGGTGAACTACGGTCCCGGAGATCCGCTGCTCGCCCACAAGCAGGACGAGCACGTGCCGCTCGCGCACCTGCGGGACGTGGAGCGTGCGCTGCACGGGTGGCTCCGGGGCGCACCGACGGCCTGACCCGTCGGGCTCCGTGTGCTCCGGAGCCCGGGACCGCTGACCTAGGCTGGCGGCATGGACGATCCGCGCTGGTACTCCGACCGCGACTGGTACGCCGACGATCCCGACGTGGGCCTCGACGGCACGCCCGGGCCGGAGCAGATCACCGGTCCCGTGCTGCGACGCCGCGAGGGGATCATCGGCACCACGACCGACCAGCGGCTGCTGGACTCCAGCGGCCGGGCCGACTGGGTGCACACCGATCCCTGGCGGGTCATGCGGATCACCGCCGAGTTCGTCGAGGGGTTCGGTGCGCTGGCGGAGCTGGGTCCCGCCGTCAGCGTCTTCGGGTCGGCCCGGACCCGGCCGGAGGCTCCGGAGTACGACCAGGCGCGCGAGATCGGACGACGGCTCGCCGAGGCGGGTCTCGCCGTGATCACCGGGGGCGGACCTGGCGTGATGGAGGCGGCGAACCGCGGTGCGTGCGAGGCGGGCGGGATGTCGGTCGGGCTCGGGATCGAGCTGCCGTTCGAGGAGCGGATGAACCGCTGGGTCGACCTCGGCGTGCACTTCCGCTACTTCTTCGCACGCAAGACGATGTTCGTGAAGTACGCCCAGGGGTTCGTCGTCCTTCCCGGTGGGTTCGGGACGCTCGACGAGCTGTTCGAGGCTCTGACGCTGGCCCAGACGCGGAAGGTGACGTCGTTCCCGGTCGTGCTGGTCGGGACCACCTACTGGCAGGGGCTGATCGACTGGTTGTCCTCCTCGGCGCTGGAGGCCGGCATGATCGCCCCCGAGGACGTCGAGCGCCTCCAGGTGACCGACGATCTCGACGAGGTGGTGTCCGCGTTCCGCACGTCGGCGGCCTCGTGACCGCAACGTTTGGCACAATCAGGGTGACCACTGTGCCGTCGGCGCAGCATCGGGCCAGGAGTGACAGGGCGGAGCACACGAGTGCGGATCTCGGCGGAGCAGCGTCGTGAGCAGCTGATCGAGGCAGCGTTGTCGGTTGCCAAGCGTGAGGGCGTCGGGGCGGTCAGCACCCGCACGGTCGCTGCGGAGGCGGGGGCGACTCCGGGGATCGTCCACTACGTCTTCTCGTCGATGGACGAGCTGCTGCGGGCGATGATCCAGCGGCTCGCCACCTCGTACGTCACGACGCTGGAGGAGGTCGAGCAGTCCGAGCCGCCCGACGTGGTCTCGATGCTCGAGCGCGCGCTGGAGCAGACCTGGGCCACCGTCGAGGCCGACCCCGAGGCGCACCTGCTCACCTTCGAGGTCACCCAGCACGCCCTCCGCAACCCCGCGTTCGCCGACTTCGCGGCGTGGCAGTACGAGACGTACCGCCAGACCGCCCGCGCCGTCTTCGAGCGGGTCGCCACGGTCTGCGAGATCGAGTGGACGGTGTCCCTGGACCTGCTGTCGCGCATGCTCGTGGCGACCAACGACGGCGTGGTGATGGCGTGGCTGGTCGACCGTGACTCGCAGAAGGCGCGCGAGGTCTACGGCGCGTTCATCGATCAGGTGGTCGCCTTCGCACGTCCCGCACAGCGGTCCGTCGACGCCTGAGGCCCGCGATGTCGGCGGGCCGTGGCACGATCGGGCCATGTTCTGGATCCTCGTGGTGATCGGCGCCCTCGCTGCGGGCGCCGCCGTGACGGTGCTCGCGACCTCGTTCGGTGCCCTCGGCGGGCCGGCCGACTCGCGGCGCGACCTGATGGTTCCGACGGATCGTCCGCTGCGGGCCGACGACCTCGCCGCCGTGCGCTTCAGCTGGGCGTGGCGCGGCTACGCCCGCGACGAGGTGGACGGTCTGCTCGCGCGCCTGGAGGCCGACGCGCGGGAGCGGGAGGCCCCCACGGGGAGCGCCGAGCACGACGGTGACGCGGACAGCTCGCCTCCCGCGGGCCCGGGGGAGCGTGCGGCTCCGCCGGTCGACACGGGGGCCGCAGGCGATCCGAGCGCGCGATGAGCGGAGTCGTCGTCGGGGAGGACGGCCTCGCGCGCTGCGGATGGGCGGTCTCGTCGGAGACGATGCAGGTCTACCACGACGTCGAGTGGGGGCGCCGAGTCTCCGACGAGCGCGGACTGTTCGAGCGGTTGACGCTCGAGGCGTTCCAGTCGGGCCTCGCCTGGGCGACGGTCCTGCGCAAGCGGGACCGGTTCCGGGAGGTGTTCGCGGACTTCGAGCCCGCCACGGTGGCGAGCTTCGACGGCGCGAAGGTCGCGACGTTGCTGGAGGACGTCGGGATCATCCGCAACCGGACGAAGATCGAGGCCACGATCGCCAACGCAGGTGCGGTCCTGCGGCTCGACGGCGGCTTCGCTGACCTGGTGTGGTCCTTCGCGCCGGGCCCCCGACCGCGTCCACGCTCGACCGCGGACGTTCCCGCCGTCACGGCGGAGTCGAAGGCGATGGCGGCCGAGCTCAAGCGCCACGGATTCGTCTTCGTGGGCCCCACCACCGCGTACGCCCTGATGCAGGCGACCGGGATGGTCGACGACCACCTCGAGGACTGCCACGTGCGGACGAGCGAGTCGTGAGCGACGATCGACCTCATGTCGGTCTCACGATGGGCGTCCCGCCTGCTGGTCATGGTTGCTGCGCCGGCGCTGCTGGTGCCGGTGGAGGCCGCTCCTGCGGTTCCCGCGGAGGGCCCAGCACTGTCCCTGGGCACGACCGGTGCGCGGTCGGTCGTGCCCGCGGCCGCCCGTACGGCAGGCGCGGCGCGGCGCCCGGCGGTCCTCGAGCGGAGGGTGATCGGTCGCACCCGACGTGACCGCCCGATCGTCGCGTACCGTGTCGGCGACCCCGGAGCCCGCCGCACGGCCGTCGTGATGGCCGCGATGCACGGGGACGAGCGCAAGACCCGGGTGATCGTCAAGGCCTTGCGCGACGGACGACCGATCGACGGGGTCGACCTGTGGCTGATCCCGACCGCGAACCCGGACGGTGTCCGCGCCCGGACTCGCGGCAACGCCCGCGGGGTCGACCTGAACCGCAACTTCCCGTACGCGTGGGTGCGGACGCCGAGGGGCACCAGCACCTGGTCGGGACCGCGACCCAAGTCCGAACCCGAGACCCGGGCGCTCATCCGCTTCCTGCGGCGGACCGACCCCGACCAGGTGGTCTCGTTCCATCAGCCGCTCTACGGGATCGACACCTCGGGCACCGGCAACCGCAAGCTCGCGCGCCGACTCGCACGCTTCCTCAAGCTGCCCCGCAAGGAGTTCTCCTGCGGGTCGGGGTGCCACGGCACGATGTCCCAGTGGTTCAACCACCGGATCGACGGTGCGCTCGTCACGGTGGAGCTCGGACGGCACCCGTCCAAGCGCTACCTGCGCACGACCGGTCCCCGCGGCGTGCTCCGCGCCCTGCGCGCTACCCGCTGACGTCCCTCGGCCCGGCGGTCCGCGTCCGCAGCTGGCAGTCTGCGTAGCCAACTGGGAAGTTCCGCACCTGGCAACGGTGGTTTCGCCAGCCAGGTGCCGGAATTCCCAGCCAGGTCGAGGCATGCGCGAGCGGACGGCGCGCGACGCCAGCGCCTGCGGGAGCCGTACCGCCGGTGATTCTCCCCAGGGCTCGCGAGTGCCCAGGCGCGGTACGGCTGCCGCGCCGGGCGCGACGACGCACCACGGTGATGGTCGTGGACGAGATCGAGGCCATCGCAGGTGTGCAGGGCGGGTACGTCACGCGCGGACAGCTCGTTCGGATGGGGATCCGCGACCGGACGATCGCGTCGGCGGTGCGCCGCGGCCATCTGCGCAAGATCCGGTACGGCACCTATGCGCCTGCAGCGACCTACGACCGGCTGGACCCCCGGGACCGCCACGCGGTCGCGGTGCGTGCCGTGCTCGACAAGCTGGGCGACTCGGTTGCTGCCTGCGGGGTATCGGCTGCGGTGCTGCGGCGCGACCCGGACTTCGGACTCGACCTGAGCGAGGTCAACGTGACGCGCCTCGGCACGTTGTCGGGGCGCCGCGAGGCCGGCGTGCGCTACCGGAGGGGTGGGATCCTGCCCGAGGACCTGACCCGGATCGACGGCCGCCTCGTGACCGGCCCGACGCGGACCTGCATCGAGATCGGCGCGGACGTGGGGGTGGAGGCCGCGACGGTCCAGGTGTCGAACCTGCTGGCGTCAGAGCACATCGCGAAGGACGATCTCGCCGCGCTCGTCGACGCGCGATACCTCCGGTGGCCCGACCTCGCGACCTTCCGAACCGCCGTCGAGATCGCGGATGGGCGGTGCGAGTCGCCGGGCGAGGCGCGTTCGCTGTTCTTGTTCTTCAAGCACGGGGTGCCGCGACCCGATCTGCAGCGGACCTTGACGCTCGAGACCGGTGCCCTCGCCCGGGTGGACTTCGACTGGGTCGGCGTGCGTCACGTCGGGGAGTTCGACGGGCTGGTGAAGTACGGCCGCCGCAACCCGTACAGCACCGACGTCGGCCAGGTCCTGACCGACGAGAAGGAGCGCGAGGACCGGATCCGCGATCTGGACTACGGGGTCTCGCGCTGGATCTGGCGCGAGCTCCGGGAGCCCGCAGCGGTGCGTACCGCCGCTCGGATCAGGGCAGCGATCGAGCGGTCACGACGCACGTTCGTGCTCGCCGTGGCTGGCGGAGCCGCCCGGCGTTGAGCCCGACAGGCGGATCGATGCGGCTGCGCTCGCGGGCCGCTCGGCGCGGCTGCGCCCGCAGGTGCTCGGCGCGGCTGGGCTACGCAGACCCGCACCGGGCTGGGGAAACCTCCCGGGCCCAGTGGGGGCTTCCCCAGTTGGCTACGCAGACTCCCAGGTTGGCTGCGGAGAACCCCCAATTGGCTACGCAGACTCCCGCGCACCCGCAGGCCGTCAGGTCGGCCGCGCCGCCGCGGTCACCGTCCGACGAAGGTCGGCTTCTCCTTGGCGACGAACGCCTGCACCGCGGCCCTGTGGTCCGCAGACGCGCCGGTCAGAGCCATCAGCCGCGCCTCGTTCGCCACCGACTCGCTCAGCGTGTGGGTCGAGGAGAACGCGACGGCACGCTTGAGCGACGCGAACGACAGGGTCGGCCCGTCGGCGAGGCGCCGGGCGATGTCGCCGACGACCTGGCCGAACTCGTCGTCCGCGACGACGCGGGTCGCGATGCCCAGCTCGAGCGACTCGGCGGCGGAGACCGTACGCGGGAGCATGAGCAGGTCCATCGCCCTCGTCATGCCGACCAACCGCGGCAAGGTCCACGAAGCCCCGGTGTCGGCCGACAGTGCGATCCCGGAGAACGCGAGGTTGAACCCGGCCGACTCGGCGACGATGCGCAGGTCCGAGGCGAACGCGAGCGAGGCTGCGGCGCCGGCGGCGATCCCGTTGACGGCGGCGATCACCGGCTTCGGCATGGTCGTGATCGCCTCGACCATCGGGTTGTAGTGCTCCACGACGGTGTTGCCGAGCGACGGGGCGTCGCCCTCGTGCTCCGCGAGCAGGGCCTTGACGTCCTGTCCTGCGCCGAAGGCCCGGCCTGCACCCGTGAGCACGACGCACCGGACCGACTCGTCGGACGCCACGGCACGCAGGTGGTCGCGGAGCAGGACCTTGGTCGGGTCGTCGAAGCTGTTCAGGGCCTCAGGGCGGTTGAAGGTGATCGTGGCGACGCCCTCGGAGGTCTCGAGCATCACCGGCACATGGGATTCGGTCATGAGGGCAGTCTGCCGCATTCACCCTCGGCCCGGCCGTAGGCGATAATGGAGCCCGGAGTGCACGCGCCCCGCGGTGCGCACGGACGAGAGGGGAACGCATGGCGGCCATGAAGCCTCGGACCGGGGACGGCCCGATGGAGGTCACCAAGGAGGGACGTTGCATCGTGATGCGGGTCCCGCTCGAAGGTGGCGGTCGCCTCGTCGTGGAGCTCACCAACGACGAGGCCACTGAGCTCGGTGACGCCCTCAAGGCCGTCTGACATGACGTCTCAGCCCGGGCTGACCGTCCGCTGGTCGTTGCGCGACGCGCCCGACGACACGCTGGAGCGGCTCAGGTCGTACGTCCGCGACAGCTCGTGGGAGCGGTTCGCAGGGATGCCCGGGCTGGCGTACAAGACCTGGCGGGCCAAGCCCGGTGCTTGGTTCGAGGGCGTGTACGTGTTCGAGGACGACGCCGCACGTGCGGCGTTCCAGGAGTCGTTCTCGGCGACCGCGGCGGACGCGCCGGGGTCGACGATCATCGGGGCGGCTCCCGAGCTCATCGAGGAGTGCGAGGTCGTCGCCGTCGCCGAGGGGGCCGCAGGGTTCCACGCGACGCCGGCGTACGGCTGAGCAGCGCGACGTCCTGTCGGCGGGGGCCGACAGGACGTCGTCGTGCGCGGACGCGCGCGTACGGTCACGCGCCGTGATCCCCGATCGCGCCGACGGTGACTCGCGAGCGCGCCAGGGATGACTCGCCGTCAGGCGTCGGAGAGGCGGGCGACCAGCAGTCCGTCGCCGACCGGCAGCAGCGCCGGAACGAAACGCTCGTCCTCGAGCAGGGCTCGGCCGAGATCGCGGACCGCAACGGTGTCCTCGTCGCGACGGGCGGCGTCGGCGACCCGGTCGTGCCACAGGGCGTTGTCGAAGGCCAGGACGCCGCCTGGCCGCAGGAGGCGGACCGCCTCCTCGACGAACAGCGGGTAGTCGCGCTTGTCGCCGTCGACGAAGACCAGGTCGTAGCCGCCGTCCGCGAGCCGGGGAAGGACCTCGAGCGCGGACCCGGAGATCAGCCGGAACCGGTTCGAGGCGATGCCGGCCTCGGTGAACGACGCCCGTGCGAGTCGTTGGTGCTCGGCCTCGCGGTCGACCGAGGTCAGCACGCCGTCGGCGCGCATCCCGCGCAGCAGCCACAACCCCGAGACACCGGTGCCGGTCCCGACCTCGACGACGGCGCCGGCGCGGGCGACCGACGCGAGCAGCCGCAACGCAGCGCCTCCGCCGGGGCCGATCGGCGCCACCCCGACCTCCTCGGCGCGGGCGCGGGCCGCCTGCAGGTGCTCGTCCTCGACGACGAACTCCTCGGCGTACAGCCAGCTCTGCGTCGTGATCGCGGTGGCGATGGTGGGCTCCTCTCGCGGGCCGGTCTCCCGGCGGTCTGCGCTCAGCCTAGGGCATCGCACCGGCCATCCTGGCGATTGCGGCCGGTGGCGTACGGTCCGGGAAGTTCCCCGATCCGATGTGATCCGGCTCACAGTCGCGTCATGGGGAACGCCCAGCGCCGTCTCATCGTTGTCTCAGGCAAGAACGAGACGATCGGTTTCCGGCCACGACAGGAGGGGAAGACATGGGGAGCACGGCTCAGCCCGTCACCAACCCGGCCGTCGGGTCGTGGGAGGACATCGTGGAGCAGCACTCCGCGCGTGTCTACCGTCTCGCGTACCGACTCACGGGAAACCAGCAGGACGCCGAGGACCTCACCCAGGAGGTCTTCATCCGCGTCTTCCGATCGCTCGACTCCTTCCAGCCCGGCTCGTTCGAGGGCTGGATCCACCGCATCACCACGAACCTCTTCCTCGACCGCGTCCGTCGCAAGTCCAAGCTGCGGTTCCACCCGTTCGCCGAGGGCGCCGAGGAGCGCCTCGTGTCGCGCGAGATCTCGCCCGAGCGGGTCTGGCAGGACGCCAACCTCGACGCGGACGTTGAGCAGGCCCTGACGGCGCTCCCCGAGGAGTTCCGCGTCGCCGTCGTGCTGTGCGACATCGAGGGTCTGTCCTACGAGGAGATCGCCGACGTCCTCGGGGTGAAGATCGGCACCGTCCGCTCCCGCATCCACCGGGGTCGCAAGCATCTGCGTGCGGCGCTCGAGCACCGTGCGCCGGGTGGCGCACGGACCCGTTTCGCCGGGCCGATGGATCCGGCGGTGAGCACCAGCTGATGGCACACCTCGGGGACCGGGTCGACGCCTTCGTCGACGGGCAGCTGCCCGACGACGAGGCCGCTCGTGTCTCCGACCACCTGGGCGAGTGCCCGACGTGCCGCGAGCTCGTGCAGGAGCGGCGCGCCCTCAAGCGTCGGATGACCGGTCTGGGCCCTTCACCGGCCCCGCGGTCCGCCCTGCTGGTCGCGCTCGCCGACCCCGACCGCCTGACCGAACGGGACGCCGGCGCATCCGAGAGCCGGATCCGCGCGATCCTCGGCCACGGCCTGGCTCGCGGCGGGGTCGCGCTGACCGGCGCCTCTGTCGCGCTGGCCGGGCTCGCGTACGCGCTGGGCGGCGTCCCGACCGCGTCCGGTGCTTCGACCTTGCCGCCGGTCGACCGCTTCATCGCCCAGTTCCGCGGCCAGGCCGACCCGGTCGCCCTGGTCCGCACCACCGCGACGACCGTGCACGGAAGCGTCCCGGTCGCCGTCGTGGCACGGCGTCCGGCCGCGCCGACCCACACCGATGCCCTCCGGGCGAGCGAGGTCCTGTCCCGGGCGCTCGGCTCGAGCGTCAGCGTCCGGCTGCTGGCCCGCAACTACGACCTCTCCGTGGTGGAGACCGCCGGATCCGATCGGATCCGTGTGGTCGCGTCGGCCGACGGCGTGCGCGAGGCGACCTTCGAGATCGACCGTGCCACGGGTGCGCTCCAGCGCATCGTGCGGTTCTCCGGCGCGGTCGCGACCGACACCACGAGCCGGTCGGGCGCCGCCATCGGCCTGCTGGGCTCTCCGCTGTCCCGGGAGGCCGCGGCCCCACGGGATGCCCCGGAAGGCCCGTCGGCGGCCGGAGGCATCGGCCCCGAGGCCGTCGGGGCGACGGGCGACGCCGACGCGCGCGACACCAGCGTCGGCGACGCCGACCCGTCCGAGCCCGACACGGGCGCGCCCACCGACGACACGGCGGACCCGGTCGCGACGCCGGTCGACGCCGCGATCGACTCCCTGACGATGCAGGACCTCTCCGACGGAGGCTGGCCCTGCCACGACGTCCTGGGGTCCGGTTTCGCGCGGGTCGGCGCCGAGTGGGTCGCCGTCGACGGTGAACGGGCGATCGCACTCACCTACAGCGACGGCGCGACCACGATGACGCTGTACGAGCAGAACGGCGCGTTGATGAGCCGCCCGGATCCGTCGTTCACCCGGTCCGAGCTCGGGGGACGTCGGGTGTGGCTGCGTGACGGCAGCCCGACGGTCGCCACCTGGAGCGCCGACGGGATCGTCTTCACGGCGGTCACCGACGGCGAGGCGGCGCAGATCGAGTCCGTGGTCCACGACCTCCCCGGCACCGCGGCCTCTCGAACGGACGCCTGGCACCGGGTGCGGTCGGGTTTGGTGCGCTTGAGCAGCTGGGCGTCGCCCGGCGACACCCCAGCGGGCTGACGCTCGGTCAGGTCGCGTCGACGTCGAACGGTGCCGGCTCGCCGGACTCCAGCGGCTTCGGCTTCTTCGTGCTCCGACGCGGAAGGTCGTCGTCCTCGTCGTCCTCGAGCATCCGACGGGGGTCGAGTCCGCGCAGGTCGTCGCGCAGGCTGGTGTAGTCGTCGCCGAACTCGCGGCTGAGATCCGACTTCGCGTTGTCCGCCATCTGACGCACCGTGCGGAGCATCCGACCCGCCTGCCGCGCGAACTCGGGCAACTTGTCGGGACCGAACACGAGGATCGCGACGATCACGATGACGGCGATCTCGGCCGGCCCGATGTCGAACACGGCGTCAGCCTAGCGCCCCGTGGGGGACAACCCGAGCTGCATGCCCGCCAGACCCCGCGCCCGGCCCGACAGGGTCGACGCCACCTGGCGCAACGCCTTCCCGGCGGCACCGTCCGGGGCCTCGTCCACGATCGGGACGCCGGTGTCCCCACCGACACGCATCTGCTGGTCGAGCGGCACCTGGCCCAGCAGCGGCACGTCGTACCCGAACCGCTCGCTGAGCGTGCTCGCCACCTTCTCGCCGCCGCCCGAGCCGAAGACCTCCATCCGGTCGCCGGTCGGCAGCTCGAGCCAGGACATGTTCTCGATCACGCCGACGACGCGCTGGTGCATCATCGAGGCCATCGTGCCGGCGCGCTCGGCCACCGTCGCGGCTGCCTCCTGCGGTGTGGTCACCACCACGACCTCGGAGTTCGGGAGGTGCTGTCCGAGGCTGATCGCCATGTCGCCGGTCCCCGGCGGGAGGTCGAGCAAGAGCGCGTCGAGGTCGCCCCAGTAGACGTCGGAGAGCATCTGCACCAGTGCCCGGTCGAGCATGGGCCCGCGCCACGCGACGACCTGGTCCTTGCGCGGCTTGAGCATCCCGATGCTCATCACCTGCATCCCGCGGACCGGGACCGGCATGATCATGTCCTCGACCTGCGTGGGGCGGGCATCGCCCACACCGAGCATGTCCGGGATCGAGTGACCGTAGATGTCGGCGTCGACGATGCCGACGGCCAGCCCCTGCGCTGCCATCGCGGCTGCGAGGTTGACCGTCACCGACGACTTGCCGACCCCGCCCTTGCCCGAGGCGATCGCGTACACCTTGGTGAGCGAGCCGGGCTTGGCGAACGGGATCTCACGCTGCGACTGGCCGCCCCGCAGGGTCTCCTGGAGCTGCTGGCGCTGCTCGTCGTTCATCACGCCCATGTCGACGGTGACGTCGCTGACGCCGTCGACCTTGGTCACAGCGGCGGTCACGTCCCGCGTCAGCGTGTCCTTGAGCGGGCAGCCGGCCACCGTCAGCAGCAGGTGGACCGTCACGTGCCCGGAGTCGATGTCGACCGAGTCGACCATCCCGATCTCGGTGATCGGACGGCGGATCTCGGGGTCGTTGACGGTCGCCAGCGCGGCCTGGACGGCGTCGGGGTTCACCTGGGTCGTCTGTGCGGGCATGGCTTCGATGCTACGCGCGCGACCTACACCGCCCCAGACGCGGGTCGGAGCGCGGACACCTCAGCCGCTCGCCGACCGGCGTGATCCGTCGCCGTCCTCGCGCCGCTCGTCGAGATCCGCCACCACGCTGCGCAGCTCGGAGCGCAGGAAGTCGCGGGTGGCGACCTCGCCGAGCGCCAGCCGGAGGCTCGCGACCTCGCGAGCGAGGAACTGCATGTCGGCGTGCGCCCGGGCGTTCGCGTCGCGATCCTGCTCCTGCGTCACCCGGTCGCGTGCCTCCTGCCGGTTCTGGGCGAGCAGGATCAGCGGCGCGGCGTACGAGGCTTGCAGCGACAGGATGAGCGTCAGGAAGATGAAGGGGTAGGCGTCGAAGCGCAGGTCCTCCGGGAGAAGCGTGTTCCAGAGCACCCAGACGATGATGAAGACCGTCATCCAGGCGATGAAGGTGGCCGTCCCCATGAACCGGGCGAAGCCCTCGGCGAACTTGCCGAACGTCTCGGGGTCGACGCGTCGGCGC
This sequence comes from Mumia flava, assembly GCF_002797495.1. NCBI lineage: Bacteria > Bacillati > Actinomycetota > Actinomycetes > Propionibacteriales > Nocardioidaceae > Mumia > Mumia flava. Next base: position 962,387 of record NZ_PGEZ01000001.1, on the reverse strand, counting down.
CGACGCGTCCACCGGCGCTGCTCGCGGGGCTGATCGAGACGGACCCGCTCGGTCTGCTCGCTCACGACGCCTCCTCGTGTCCTTCGGCCGGGTGCACGTCGAGGTCGTCCTCGGTGCGGCGGTCCTCGTCGCGCCACCCCTCGGGCAGCATCTCGTCGAGGAGGTCGTCGACGGTGACGGCTCCGACGAGGTGGTTGGAGTCGTCGACGACGGGACACGCGACGAGGTTGTAAGCCGCGAGGATCCTGGCGAGCTCGGGCAGCGTCGTCTCCGGTCGTGGCCACTCGATGTCGTTCACCGCGATGGACCCGACCAGCGACGACGGCGGCTCCCGGAGCAGGTGCTGGAAGTGGGCGACCCCGAGGAAGCGACCCGTGGGGGTCTCCAGGGGCGGCCGGCACACGTACACGTTCGCGGCGAGCGACGGCGAGAGCTCCGGGTCGCGGATCAGCGCCAGCGCCTCGGCGAGGGTCGCGTCCGGCGGCAGGATCACCGCGTCCGAGGTCATCAGGCCGCCGGCGGTGCCCTCCTCGTAGACCATCAGGCGGCGGACGTCCTCGGCCTCGTCGGGCTCCATCAGCGCGAGCAGGGCCTCGGCGGTGGCGGTGGGCAGCTCTGCGATCACGTCCGCCGCGTCGTCGGCGGACATCTCCTCGAGCACGTCGGCGGCGCGCTCCGGGTCGAGCGTCCCCAGGATCTCGACCTGGGCCGCCTCGGGCATCTCCTCCAGCACGTCCGCGAGGCGTTCGTCGTCGAGCTCGGCGGCGATCTGGGTCCGCCGCTGGATCGGGAGGTCGCGCAGGGCGTTCGCGAGGTCGGCCGGACGCATCGTGTCCATGGTCGCGAGCAGGTGGGTGGCGCCCTGGTCGGGCTGCTCACCGGAGAGGTCGGCGACGTCCGCCCACTCCACGACCACGCTGTGGCCGCGCCGCCGCAGTCCCTTGCCGCGCTCGCGCAGCGCGACCGCGCTCAGGTACCAGTCGTGGCGGCGGTCCTCAGCCATCGCGACGTCGTAGACGGCAGCCTCCTTGCCGTCGGCCGGAAGGTGGACGCGGCGGTCGAACAGCTCCCCGAAGACCAGCGTCTCGGTCGACCGCTGCTCGAAGCGTCGGAGGTTCAGCAGGCCGGTGGTGATCACCTGGCCGCCCTCGAGCGAGGTCACCCGGGTCATCGGCAGGAACACCCGTCGACGTCCGAGGATCTCGACGACCAGCCCGAGGACGCGCGGACGGCTGCCCGCTCCCCGCAGCGTCACCACGACGTCGCGCAGCTTGCCCACCTGGTCGCCGGCCGGGTCGAAGACCGCGTGACCGGCCAGTCGCGCGAGGAAGATCCGACTCGTCGACGTCACGCGCTCAGGGTAGCCGCGATCCGTCGCGAAGCCGGGGAGGCCGCTCAGACCTGCCGGAGGGTCGGCCGTGCTCCGCCCGCGGCGGTGGTCGACGGGATCACGACGAAGCCCCGCCCCGCGCGAGGCGGGACGGGGCTGTCGTGAACCGGGCTGGCTCAGACCTTGCCGGAGGTCGGGAACTTCCCGCCCGCGACGGTCGCTGCCGGCTTCACGACGAAGCGGTACTTGTGGCGCTTCGCCATGCGGAAGGAGTAGCGGACCTTGCCCTTCTTGTTGGTCCTGAGCTTCTTGACCTTCTTCCAGCCGCCCTTCTTGTACTGGAGGACGACCTTCTTCTTCTTGTACGCGCCCCACTTGCCGTTCGTGCCGAACTTCGTGAGCTTCATCCGGGCGACCTTCTTGGTCGACCCGTAGCGGTACTTGATGCCGCCGGAGGCGCGGATGCCGGACTTGACGGTGAAGTAGCCACCGGGCGCGGTGTCGACGTAGTTGAACCGCTCGTAGTTGCCGGTCGAGTCGAAGTTGCCGCTGATCCGGACGTTCTTGATCCGGAAGGTGCCGCGACCCCAACGGGTGGGGAAGCTCAGGTAGCCGCGGCCGGACGACGAGTAGAGCGTCACCGTGCCGAGACGCCGCGTGCCCTTGTAGACGCCGGCCTTCATCGAGTAGTACGACACGTTCGACAGCACGCTGCGGGCAGCGGCGATGTTGATCGAGGTCGACTTGTAGGTGGCGATGCCGTTGGTTGCACGGATCTTGGTGACGTCGACCGGACGGTCGGCGGTCGGGGCGGCCGAAGCCGGGGCGGACGCGGCGACGAGCGCGCCCGAGACGACGAGCGCAGTGCCGGAGAGCACTGCGGCCGCGCGCTTGGCGAGGGTCCTCACGAAGGGCCTCCTGTACGAGGGGATATCAGCGAGAGGATCGTACCCGGACAAAGGGTCGCCGCAGGCACGGTCCCAGAAATTGACCCTCGAAGGAAATCGCGACCTCACCGCGGCTCGAGACGGACCACGACCGACTTCGACGTCGGGGTGTTCGAACCGAGGGCGACCGAGTCGAGCGCGACCAGGGGATTCGTCTCCGGGTAGTACGCGGCGGCGGTGCCGCGCGGGAGCTCGTACTCGACGACGCGGAAGCCGCCGGCGCGGCGCTCCCGCCCGTCGGGGCCCACCGAGACCAGGTCGACGACCGCACCGTCGTCGAGACCGAGCGTGGCGACGTCGTCGTGGTGGACGAACACCACGTGGCGCCCGCCCTCGATCCCGCGGTAGCGGTCCGACAGACCGTAGATCGTGGTGTTGAACTGGTCGTGGCTGCGGAGCGTCTGGAGCAGGAGGTGGCCGTCCGGGACGTGCAGCACCTCGATCGGCGAGACGGTCAGGACACCGGCGCCCTCGGGGGTCGGGAACTCCCGCGAGTCCCGCGGCGGGTGGGGCATCACGAAGCCGCCGGGCCGGTCGGTGTTCGCCTCGTAGCCGGCGCACCCCGGCACCACCGCGGCGATGTGTCCGCGGACCTCGCGGTAGTCGTCACGCATCGCGGCCCAGCCGATGCCGAACCGGCTCGTGCCGTCCGTCTCTCGGAGGGTCGCCTCGGCCACGCCGGTGACGATGGCGGTCTCCGAGAGCAGGTGCTCGGAGGCCGGCTCGAGGCGCCCCCGTGACGCGTGCACGACCGACATCGAGTCCTCGACGGTCACGAACTGCTCGCCGGAGGCCTGCCGGTCGACCTCGGTCCGCCCGAGCGTCGGGAGGATCAGCGCGGTCCGTCCGCAGACCAGGTGCGAGCGGTTGAGCTTGGTGGACACGTGCACGGTCAGGTCGCACCCGCGCAACGCGTCCGCGGTGACCTCGGTGTCCGGGGCGGCCTGGACGAAGTTGCCGCCGAGCGCGAAGAACACCCGGACACGCCCGTCGCGCATCGCGCGGATCGCGTCGACCGTGTCGTACCCGTGCTCCCGCGGCGGCTCGAACCCGAAGTGGTCGCCCAGCCGGTCCAGGAACGCTGCCGGGGGCTTCTCCCAGATCCCCATCGACCGGTCGCCCTGGACGTTCGAGTGGCCGCGCACCGGGCACAGGCCCGCGCCGCGCCTGCCGATGTCGCCGCGGACGAGCGCCAGGTTGACGACCTCCTTGATCGTCGCGACGGCGTTGCGGTGCTGCGTCAGGCCCATCGCCCAGCACCAGATCGTGGCGCTCGAGTCGCGCAGCATCGCGGCGGCCTCGGTGATCTGCTCGCGGGTCAGGCCGGTCGCGGCGCGCACCACGTCCCAGTCCACGGCGCTCACGTGCGCGGCCCACGCGTCGTACCCGACCGTGTGCTGCGCGACGAAGGCGTGGTCGATCGCGTCCCAGCCGACCAGCAGCGACCCGATCGCCTGGAACAGCGCCAGGTCTCCGTTGGTCCGTACGGGCAGGTGCAGGTCGGCGAGATCGGTCCCTCGGCCGACGACGCCCCGCGGCTTCTGCGGGTTGCGGAAGTTCACCAGTCCCGTCTCCCGCAGCGGGTTGATGCTGATGATCCGGGCGCCGCGCCGCTTGGCGGTCTCCAGCGCGCTGAGCATGCGCGGGTGGTTCGTCCCCGGGTTCTGGCCGGCGACCACGATCAGGTCGGCGTCGTACAGGTCGCGCAGGCTCACGCTGCCCTTGCCGATCCCGATCGTCTCGGCCAGGGCGACACCCGTCGACTCGTGGCACATGTTCGAGCAGTCGGGCAGGTTGTTCGTCCCGTACGCGCGGGCGAAGAGCTGGTAGGCGAACGCCGCCTCGTTGGAGGTCCGGCCCGAGGTGTAGAACGCGGCCTGGTCGGGATCGTCGAGGGCGTTCAGGTGGTCGGCGACCAGATCGAACGCGTCGTTCCAGCCGATCGGCTCGTAGTGCGTCGCATCCGGGCGCTTGACCATCGGCGTGGTGAGGCGACCCTGCTGCCCCAGCCAGAGCTCGTCGTGGGCGTCGAGGTCGGCGATCGAGTGACGGGCGAACAGCTCCGGGGTCGCCCGCGCGCGGGTGCCCTCCTCGGCGGTCGCCTTCGCGCCGTTCTCGCAGAACTCGGCGGCGGCGCGGTGGTCCGGGTCCGGCCAGGCGCAGCTCGGGCAGTCGAACCCGTCCTTCTGGTTGAGGCCGCGCAGCGCCTTCCAGCTGCGCCTCGGGCCCATGGAGCTCACCGCGCGGCTGACGGCGACCCGGACACCGGTGACCCCGGCGGCCGCGGACTTCGGGTGCCCGATCTCGAGGTGCCGGTCGTCCCCGGGGGACCCGTCGGGCGTGGAAGGAGTGCTGCTCGTCACTCCTCCAGGCTAGTCCGTGCTCAACCTCGGGATCCTCCGCTGCCGGTGCAGGGAGAACGGGCGGGAGTCGGCGGTGACCGCGGGGGAGGGGATCGGCTGCTCGCGCTGGGCCGACTCGTCGAGGTGGCCCGGTGCCGCGATCAGGTCGGTCGGGGTGAAGCGGACGATGGTGCACTCGCGCGCCCAGCGTTGCGGAGCCTGCTCACCGTCGAACAGGTTGAGCCGGCCGGCCGTCAGCGCCTCGACGACGGCGTCGTGGTCGTCGTGGTCCGGTCCGAGGACCTCCACGCTCGCGCGCACCTTCGCCACCGCCGCGCGGGTCGACTTCGCGCGGAGGTCGAGGACGACCTCGTCCTGCTCACGGATCTGGGGGAGCGGCTGCTCGTCCCCGCCGGCGACCACGCACACCGAGCCCTCGTGCCAGACGTGCCAGACGGGGTGCCAGCGGTCCGCGTAGATCACCCAGAGAAGGCCGGCCTTCTTCGCCACCTCGGCCACGAACGCCTGGCGGTAGAGCGCGTCGAACTCGTCGCTGGCGACCTGCGGATCCGGCTCGTCCATGCGCGCCAGCATAGGGCGGATCGTGGTCAGCGCGTCTCGATCGTCGCTTCGCTCCGCCTCGTCGAGCGGGGGGACGTCGCTTCGCTTCGCCTCGTCGAGCGGGGGACGTCGCTTCGCTTCGCCTCGTCGAGCGGGGGGACGTCGCTTCGCTTCCTCGACGAGCGGGGGCGCGCCGCTTCGCTGCGCCTCGTCGAGCGGGGACGCTGGTCGAGGCGCGAGCGGAGCGAGCGATCGAGACCCTGGCAGACTGACGCGGTGAACGTCCTGCTCGCCGTCGTCGGCGTCCTCGGGGTCTCGCTCTCGGGTCCGCTGATGGCGGGTACGAACGCGCCGGCGCTCGCGATCGCGTTCTGGCGCAACGCGTTCGCCGAGGCGGTGCTCGTCCCGGTCGCGGCCGCGCGCCGTCGCGACGAGCTCCGCGGCCTCACGCGATCCGACCTCCGTACGTGCCTGGTCTCCGGCGCCGCGCTCGCGCTGCACTTCGCGACCTGGGTCAGCGCGCTGAAGCTCACCTCGGTGGCGGCGGCGATCGCCCTGGTCTCGATGCAGGTCGCCTGGGTGGCGCTGATCGGGAGGCTGCGCGGGGAGCACGTACCCGTCCCCGTCGTGGTGGGTCTGCTGATCGCGATCGCCGGCGTCGTGGTGATCACCGGCGTCGACCTGACCCTGTCGGCGGACGCGGTCCGGGGGGACCTGCTGGCGCTGGTCGGCGGGTTCGCGGCCGCGGTCTACACGGTCGCCGGCGGCAGCGCCCGCGCGCGCCTGACGACCACCACCTACACCACGCTGGCGTACGGGATCTGCGCGGTCATCCTCCTGGTCACGGCGCTGGTGCTCGGGGTCGACCTGGTCGGGTTCGACAGCGCGGCGTGGGCCGGCATCGTCGGCGTCACGATCACGGCGCAGCTGCTCGGCCACTCGGTGCTGAACCACCTGCTCGCGGTCTACAGCCCGGTCGTGGTCTCGCTGATCCTGCTGCTCGAGGTCCCCGGCGCCGCCCTGCTCGCGGCGGTGCTGCTCGGTCAGGCCCCGGCGGTCGGGGTGTACGCGGGGCTCGCGCTGATCCTCGCCGGACTGGCGGTGGTGGTGGTCCGCGGCCGACCGCGGCCCGAGGAGGTCCCGCTCGCCGAGTGATCGGCGTGGGCGCGCGCGTTACGCGGGTCACACTTCCCGACTTGTTACTAGGCGTTAACAAGTCCGATGGGTATCGTCAGCACCGCCCTGACCCTGAGACCCGAGGTGTCCCGTGTCTGCTGACGCTGTCTCCGCCGAGAACAAGGCCCTGCGCTCGCGCCGCTCCTGCCTGGCCGTGCCCGGCTCGAACCCCCGCTTCCTGGAGAAGGCCAAGGGCCTCGACGCCGACCAGGTGTTCCTCGACATCGAGGACGCCGTGGCCCCGCTGGCGAAGCCCGATGCGCGCAAGAACATCGTCGCCGCCCTGAACGAAGGCGGCTGGGGCGAGAAGGTCCGGGTCGTCCGCGTCAACGACTGGACCACGAAGTGGACCTACCGCGACGTGATCGAGGTCGTCGAGGGTGCGGGAGCCAACCTCGACTGCATCATGCTTCCGAAGGTCCAGACTGCCGAGCAGGTGGTCGCGCTCGACCTGCTGCTCACCCAGATCGAGACCACGGTGGGCCTCGAGGCCGGCCGGATCGGCATCGAGGCGCAGATCGAGAACGCGCTCGGCCTGACCAACGTCAACGCGATCGCCGCCGCCTCGCCGCGCGTCGAGACCATCATCTTCGGCCCCGCGGACTTCATGGCGAGCATCAACATGAAGTCCCTCGTGGTGGGTGAGCAGCCCTCCGGCTACGACGTCGGCGACGCGTACCACCACATCCTGATGAGCATCCTGATGGCGGCCCGGGCCTACGACAAGCAGGCGATCGACGGCCCGTACCTCCAGATCCGCGACACCGACGGCTTCCGTCGCGTCGCGTCGCGTTCGGCCGCGCTCGGCTTCGACGGCAAGTGGGTCCTGCACCCCGGCCAGGTCGACGTCGCGAACGAGGTCTACAGCCCGCGCCAGGAGGACTACGACCACGCCGAGAACATCCTCGACGCCTACGACTGGTTCACCTCCGAGGCCGGGGGCAAGAAGGGCTCGGCGATGCTCGGCGACGAGATGATCGACGAGGCGTCGCGCAAGATGGCGCTGGTGATCTCGGCCAAGGGCCGAGCAGCCGGCATGCAGCGCTCCTCGACCTGGGAGCCGCCGACCGACTGAGGTCGGCCGCCCCGCGAGCCCGCCCGGCTCCGCACCCCGCCGTACGAACGCCGCCCCGACGACCGAAGAGAGACCACCATGGCCCGCCGCCTCGTCACCACTGAAGGCCTCACCGAGGACCAGGAGGAGATCCTCAAGGTCGTCCGCGAGTTCGTGGAGAAGGAGATCATCCCGGTCGCGACCGACCTCGAGCACGCCGACGAGTACCCGACGCAGATCGTCGAGGGCCTCAAGGAGCTCGGCATCTTCGGGCTGATGATCCCCGAGGAGTACGGCGGCCTCGGCGAGTCGCTGCTGACGTACGCCTTGTGCGTGGAGGAGATCGCGCGCGGCTGGATGAGCGTCTCGGGCGTCATCAACACGCACTTCATCGTCGCGTACATGCTGATGCAGCACGGCACCGAGGAGCAGAAGCAGAAGTACCTGCCGCGGATGGCGACCGGCGAGGTGCGTGGCGCGTTCTCGATGTCGGAGCCGGCGCTGGGCTCGGACGTCTCGGCGGTGTCGACGAAGGCGACCAAGCAGGACGATGGCTCCTACAGCATCACCGGCCAGAAGATGTGGCTGACCAACGGTGGCTCCTCGAACCTCGTCGCGGTGCTGTGCAAGACCGACGAGGGCGCGGACTCGGTCTACCGGAACATGACGACGTTCCTGATCGAGAAGGAGCCCGGCTTCGGCGAGACGGCGCAGGGCATCACGGTGCCCGGCAAGATCGACAAGATGGGCTACAAGGGGATCGACACCACCGAGATGATCCTCGAGGGGCATGTGATCTCGGCGGACCAGATCCTCGGCGGCGAGCCCGGCCAGGGCTTCTACCAGATGATGGACGGCGTCGAGGTCGGTCGCGTGAACGTCGGTGCCCGGGCCGTCGGCATCGCGAACCGCGCCTTCGAGCTCGGGATCGCCTACGCCCAGCAGCGCGAGACCTTCGGCAAGCCGATCGCGCAGCACCAGGCGATCCTCTTCCGGATCGCGGAGATGGCCACGAAGGTCGAGACGGCGCACGCGATGGTCGTCCGGGCCGCCCGCAAGAAGGACGCCGGGGAGCGCAACGACGTCGAGGCCGGGATGGCGAAGATGCTCGCCTCGGAGTACTGCAACGAGGTCGTCGAGGCGTCGTTCCGGATCCACGGCGGGTACGGGTACTCCAAGGAGTACGAGATCGAGCGGCTCTACCGCGAGGCGGCGTTCATGCTGATCGGCGAGGGCACGTCGGACATCCAGAAGATGATCATCGGGCGCAGCCTGCTGAAGGACTACAAGCTCTGATCGCCCGCACGTTTTGCGTTGCCGGCAACGGAAGGCGGTTCGTGGCACCGCAGACGTGCGCGCTTTCTCGGTGCCCGGAACCAGTTGTCGTTGCCGGCAACGCAAACTCGGCGGCATCCTGGCTGGACGCATCCCGGGTTGTCGGCGCGACGGGTTGTTGCCGCGCGCGGTCGGTCGAGCTCGCTCTGACCAGCCGCACGTTTCGGTTGCCGGCAACGGAAGGCGGTTCGTGGCACCGCAGACGCGCGCGCATTCTCGGTGCCCGGAACCAGTTGTCGTTGCCGGCAACGCAAACGTGCGGAGCCTGAACGACCGATCGACCGACCGGGGACCGACCGCACGACCGTACGGTGCGGCTCAGAGGGCGACGGCGACGTACGTCGCGAGCGCACCGAGCAGCAGCGCGATCACGAGCAGCCCCGCGCCGACCGCGACGAAGACCGTCCCTCGCTGCACCGCGGTGTCCATCACGCCCCGGTCCGGGCGGTCGGGGTCGTACAGGACGGGCACGGTCGTGCCGAGCCGCGGCGGGAACGACTGACGCACGATCGACGTCCGTCGGTGCGTGCGGCCGGCGGTGTCCTGCCACTGGACCGTCGGGTACCCGGACGGCAGGCCGTGGACGCTGCCGTCCCTCGTGACGACGGTTCCGCGGGTGGGTTGCCAGGCTCGCGTCATCCGGCGGCGGAGGAGCCCGATCAGCACGAAGACCGTGCCGAGCAGCGCGAACCCGGCGGCGACGACGGCAACGACCTGGTCGGCGGTCACGGGATCTCCCTGTGGATCGTGGTGCGACGGTGTCGGGGGCGGCGCCTAGGGTAGCGACGATGACGACCTCCACCGAATCACCCCTGTCCGCCGCCCGTGCCGACGTCGCGGGAGGTGTCGTACGAGCGCTCGCGGGGGACGGCGCGCGATTGCGTCCCGACCAGGAGCGGGCGGTCGCCGGCCTGGTCGAGCCCGGGGCCCGGGTGCTGGTCGTGCAGGCGACCGGGTGGGGCAAGTCGGCGGTGTACTGGGCGGCGACGGCGATCCGTCGGGCCGAGGGCGCCGGCGTCACGCTCGTGGTGTCGCCGCTGCTGTCCCTGATGCGCGACCAGGTCGCCGCTGCTGGTCGAGCCGGGCTGCGCGCAGCCACGCTCAACTCGTCCAACATCGAGGAGTGGGGGTCGATCGAGGACTCGCTGCGTGCGGGTTCGGTCGACGTGCTGCTGGTCTCGCCGGAGCGCCTGGCGAACCCGGGGTTCGGGCGGCGCGTGCTCGACGCCCTCGCGGGTCGCATCGGTCTGCTCGTGATCGACGAGGCGCACGCGGTCTCCGACTGGGGCCACGACTTCCGCCCCGACTACCGGCGGGTCTCCGACGTGCTGACCTCGCTGGATCCGGACACGCCGGTGCTCGCCACCACCGCGACGGCGAACGAGCGGGTCACCGCCGACGTCGCGCACCAGCTCGGTGAGCAGACCCTCGTGCTCCGCGGCCCGCTCGCCCGGTCCAGCCTGGCGCTGTCCGTGGTGGACAAGCTCTCCCCGCTCGAGCGGTACGCGTGGGTGGTCGACCACCTCCCGCGGCTCGACGGCTCCGGGATCGTGTACACGCTGACGGTCGCCGACGCGCAGCGGCTGACGAGTGCGATCCGGGCGGTCCACGGCGACGCGGTGCCCGTGGCGGCCTACACCGGGGCGCTCGCCGCCGACGAGCGGCACCGGCTCGAGGACGCGCTGCGGGACAACGAGGTCAAGGCGCTGGTCGCGACCTCGGCGCTCGGGATGGGCTACGACAAGCCTGACCTGGGCTTCGTCGTGCACGTCGGCGCGCCGCCGTCGCCGGTGCCCTACTACCAGCAGGTCGGACGCGCCGGCCGCGCGATCGACCACGCGCACGCCGTCCTGCTCCCGTCCGGCGCGGACGCGGGCGTGTGGGACTACTTCGCCACCGCGACGATCCCGGTGCCCGAGCAGGTCCACCGGCTCCTCGCCGGTCTCGGGAGCTTCGATGCCGACGCACCCGCGAGCGTCCCGGCGCTCGAGGCCGAGACGGGGCTGCGCCGCGGGCGCGTCGAGCTGATGCTCAAGCAGCTCGCGGTCGACGGCGTGGTCGAGCGGGTCGAGCGGGGCTGGCTCGCGACCGGGCGGGAGTGGACGTACGACGCCGAGCACTACGACGGCGTGGTGGCGCAGCGGCGTCGGGAGGCGGACATCATGCGGGCCTACACCGATGGTGCGCGCTGCCTCATGCAGCTGCTCGGTGAGTCCCTGGACGACCCGCACGCCACCGAGTGCGGCCGTTGCTCCGTCTGCGTGGGGCGGCTCCCCGAGGGCCTGGAGGCCGCGCCGGCACCTGAGACCGTCGCGGCGGTCGCGCGGTGCCTGCGCGGGGAGGACCATGTGCTCGAGCCGCGCAAGATGTGGCCGGGCGGTGCTTTCGGGACGCGCGGCCGGATCGGCCCGGACCGTTCGGCCGAGCCCGGCCGGGTCCTCGTCCACGCCGATGCCCCCGAGTGGCGCGAGGCGGTCTCCACGATGTTCGAGCGGGATGCCCCGGCGCCGCAGGAGGTGCTGGACGCGTGCGTCGGCGTGCTGGCCCGTTGGCGTTCGTCGTGGCCGGCGCGGCCTGACGTCGTCGTCGGGCTGCCTGCGGCCGGGAATCCGGTGCTGGTCGGCAGCGTCGCGGACCACCTGGCCGAGGTCGGCAGGCTCGACCGGTCGGCGCTGGAGGTCGGGGCACCGCCGGCCGACGTACGGGAGATGTCGTCGGCGGACGAGGCCGCCGCGTGGCGTGACTCGATCACCGTCCAGGACACGCAGCGCGTGTCCGGCCGGTGCGTGCTGCTCGTCGTGGACGCCACGGCGAGCCAGTGGCCGATCACCGTGGCAGCCGCCGCGCTGCGCGACGCCGGCGCGAGCCACGTCCTGCCGCTGCTCGTCCACCGGCGGGTCTGAGGACACGCGATCGCAGGCGACCCCGGTTCATGACATCGTGCTCCCGGGGGACCGCGCGATGACATCGTGGTCGACCGAGGCAGACATCGGCCGGATCCGGAGCGGGGAGGTGGCATGGCGATCACGTTCCGGGGGCTGGTGCGACGCTGGGGCGCGCGCACGGTGTGGCTGGCCATCACGGCGATCGGGCTGTACGTGGTCGCGCCGGGCCTGCTCACGATGTTCGGGGCGTGGCCACGGTTGGCGACCGTCGAGCCGCAGTGGTTCGTCATCCTCGCGGTGCTGGAGCTGCTCAGCTTCGCTGCCCTGTGGTGGCTGACGCGGATCGCGCTCGCTCCGTCGGAGACCGCTCCGCACCCGCGTCTGGGCTGGGGCGTCGCCGCGACGGGACAGCTCGCCGGCAACGCCGCGAGCAAGGTGATCCCCGGCGGCGCCGCGACCGGCGCCGTGGTGCAAGGGAAGGTCCTGATCGCCGCAGGCCAGCCCGGTGGCGCGGTCGCGTCGGGTCTGACCGCCTCGAACCTCCTGTCGTCGGCGGTCCTGCTCCTTCTCCCGGTCCTGACCATCCCGGCGCTGATCATCGGGCCGCCGCCCGCGGACCAGCTCCAGCTCGGCCTGGTGGTGTCGCTGATCCTGGCGGTCGTGATCGTCGCCGTCGGCTTCACCGCGCTCACGTGGCCGCGGGTGGTGGCGGCGTTCGGGCGGGGGATCGGCCGGGTGGGACAGGTGTTCACCGCTGCGATCACGCCGCAGCGGGTGGCCGACGGGCTGCTCGCCGAGCGCGACCGGATCGCCGTCGCGTTCACCGGCCGCTGGTGGCGTGCGGTGGTCGCCGCTGCAGCCAACCGGATGTGCGACTTCGCCGCCCTCGTCGCCGCGCTCGTCGCGTTCGGCGCCCACGCCCGCCCCGCCGAGGTGCTGCTCGCGTACGTGGTGGCGCAGACGTTCGCGATCATCCCGATCACGCCGGGCGGGGTCGGGCTGGTCGATGCCGGGCTGACGACGCTGCTCGTGGTGATCGGGGTCCCCGCCGACACCGCCCTGATCGGCACGCTCCTCTACCGGCTGTTCTCGTTCTGGCTGCCGATCCCGCTCGGGCTGTTCGCGTGGGCGGGGTGGCGGATCGCGGTGCCGAAGGCGGCGTGAGCCTCGAAAGGCTCGACCGGGGAGGGGCTCTCGATCGCTCGCTGCGCTCGCGCCTCGAGCAGCGGGGGGTCAGCGGGTGCTGGCGATGAAGTAGTCGTACATCGCCTGCGTCAGGCCGTGGTCGTGCGGCGACGCCGGCCGCCAGAACTCGTCCAGCAGCACGTAGACGTTCTCCCACGAGGGCCCGCCCTTGCGCTGCGCGTGCGGCACCTTGCGCCGTACGACCATCGCCCCGTAGACGAGCCCCACCGGGAGGACGACGGCGTGGGTGGCGTCCTCGACCGCGACGGGCTCTGGCAGCACCCACCCCTCGGTGATCGGTCGCTTCGACGCGGTCCAGGCCAGCAGCCGCCCCGAGGACGTGGTCGTGACCCGCTTGTAGACGGGCGTCGTCGACACCCGCCGGTCTCGACACGCGGCGATGAAGGCCTCGACGCTGTGCCGTGCCTGCGCATCCATGCGGGGAGGCTACGTGGACCGTGTTACACCCACGTCACACGCGACCGTGGCCTCCGTCTCCACCGCTCGAGGAGGGCCGTACGGGTGCTCACGACTGCTGTCCGAGCACCCAGTCGCGCACCTCGGGCATGTCCTGGAGGTGCTCGCGGACGTACGCGTGGTGCTTCTCGAGCATCTGGGCGCAGTGCTCGCGCAGCTCCTGAGCGTTCGCCGGCGTCGCGTCGGTGTTGTTCAGGGCGTCGACGGCCAGGTGGTAGCGCGACGCCTCGTTCAGCACCGTCATGTCGAACGGAGTCGTCGTGGTGCCCTGCTCGATGAACCCGCGGACGTGGAACCGGTCGGCCTTCGGACGTCCGTGCACGAGCTTGTGGATCGCGCCGTGGTAGCCGTGGAAGGCGAAGACGACGTCGACGTCGTCGGTGAAGAGGCCGCGGAAGTCCGCCTCGGACATCCCGTGCGGGTGGTCCTTCTGCCGCGGCAGCGTCATCAGGTCGACGACGTTCACCACGCGTACGGAGAGGTCCGGCACCCACTCCTTCAGCAGCTCGGCCGCCGCAACCGTCTCGGCGGTCACCACGTCGCCGGCGCACGCGAGCACGATGTCGGGCTTGCCGTCGGTGCCGGTCTCGTTGCCGGCCCACTCCCAGATCCCGGCGCCCTTCGTGCAGTGCTCGACGGCCTCGTCCATCGTGAGGTACTGGAGGTGCGGCTGCTTGTCCATCACGAGCAGGTTGACGTAGTTGCGCGACCGGAAGCAGTGGTCGGCGACCGACAGCATGCAGTTCGCGTCCGGCGGCAGGTAGACGCGCGCCACGGCCGAGCGCATGTTGAGCACCACGTTGATCAGGCCGGGCCCCTGGTGGGAGAAGCCGTTGTGGTCGTTGCGCCACGTGGTCGACGTGAGCAGGATGTTGAGGCTCGGGATCTTCGCGCGCCACGGCAGGTGGTTCGCCTCCTCGAGCCACTTGGCGTGCTGCACGGTCATCGAGGCGCTGACCATCGCGAACGCCTCGTACGTCGCGAACATGCCGTGGCGGCCGGTCAGCGTGTAGGCCTCGAGCCAGCCCTGGCAGTTGTGCTCGCTGAGCACCTCCATCACCCGGCCGTCCTTCGACAGCTTGACGTCCTCGTCGGTGACGACCTCGGCCGACATCCGGTCGGAGACGTCGAAGACCGCACCGAGGCGGTTGGAGTTGGTCTCGTCGGGGCAGAACAGCCGGAACGTCTCGGGGTTGTCGCGGTAGAAGTCGGCGAGCATCGCGCCGAGCTGCCGCATCCCCTCGACCCGTGTGGACGCGGGCGAGGTGACGTCGAGTGCGTAGTCGCGGAACGGTCGGATCCGAAGGTCCTCGGTCAGGACGCCGCCGTTCGCTGCCGGGTTGGCGCTCATCCGCAGCTCGCCGGCCGGGTTGTTCGCGTCGATGTCGGCGTTCGGGATGCCGTCGGGGAACAGCTCGTCGGGGTCGTAGGACCGCATCCACTCCTCGAGCTGGCGCAGGTGGTCGGCGTTCTCCTTGACCCCGGACAGCGGCACCTGGTGGGCGCGCCAGGTGCCCTCGACCTGGACGCCGTCGACGGTCTTCGGACCGGTCCACCCCTTCGGGCTGCGGAGCACGATCATCGGCCAGCGCGGCATCGCGCCGTCCCACGAGCCGTCGCGCGCCGCGGTCTGGATCGCGCGGATCTTGCCGTACGCCTCGGCGAGACCGGCCGCGAAGCGGTGGTGCATGCCGGGAAGGTCGTCGCCTTCGACCTCGATCACGTCGTAGCCGTGCCCGGTGAACAGCGCACGGACGTCCTCGGGCGACTTGCGTGCGAGGACGGTCGGGCTGGCGATCTTCGCGCCGTTGAGGTGCAGGATCGGCAGCACCGCGCCGTCGCGCTCGGGGTTGAGGAACGAGATGCCCTTCCACGACCCCTCGAGCGGTCCGGTCTCCGCCTCCCCGTCGCCGACGACGCAGACCGACAGCAGGTCCGGGTTGTCGAAGACCGAGCCGAACGCGTGCACCAGCGCGTACCCGAGCTCGCCGCCCTCGTGGATCGACCCCGGCGTGGTGACCGAGACGTGGCTGGGGATGCCGCCCGGGCTGGAGAACTGCCGGCACAGCCGCTTCATCCCCGCCCCGTCGCGGGTGACGTCGGGGTAGACCTCGCTGTAGGTGTCCTCGAGCCAGCCGGCGCCGACGAGCGTCGGTCCGCCGTGACCGGGACCGGAGAGGTAGATCGCCTGCTGCCCGGTCAGCCGGATCAGCCGGTTCATGTGGGCGTAGACGAGGGCCTGGCCCGGACCGGTGCCCCAGTGGCCGAGCAGCCGGGGCTTGATGTCGTCGGGCGTCAGCGGGCGCTCGAGCAGGACGTTGTCCTGGAGGTAGATCTGCGCGACCGTCAGATAGTTGGCCGCCCGGAACCACGCGTCGAGTGCGCGCACGTCGTCGTCGGTGAGGCTGGCCAGCGCGTCGGTGTCTGTCATGGCTGCTCCTGGTGGTTCTGGAGTGTCGTCTGCGGCTGGTGCTGTGCACGGGCGCCCGTACGGATCAGCGCGACCGTGTGCTCGGCGATCTCCGCCTCCTCGTCGGTCGGGACGACGAGGACGTCGATCGGGCCGGCGCCGACCCGCATCCCGCGCTCGGGCGCGGACGCGGCGTTGAGCGCCGGGTCGACAGGCATGCCGAGGTGGGCCAGGATCCGGCAGACCTCGGCCCGCAGCGCGGAGTCGTGCTCGCCGATTCCGCCGGTGAACACGAGACCGTGCAGGCCGGGGACGACCGGCAGGTAGGCGCCGACGTAGTGGCAGATCCGGTAGGCGACGAGGGCGACGGCGCGCTGCGCGTCCGGATCTCCGGCGTCGGCCCGCTCGCGGTTCGCCAACATGTCGGGGTCGCCGGTGAGTCCGAGCAGCCCGCTGCGCCGCTCGAGGAGCTCGGCCACCTCGTCCGGGGTCATCCCGGCCTCCTGCTCGAGGCGCAGGACCACCGAGGCGTCGACGTCACCGGAGCGCGTTCCCATGACGAGACCGGACAGCGGGGTGAAGCCCATCGACGTGTCGACGCTGTGGCCCGCGCGGACGGCGGTCACCGAGGCTCCGTTGCCGAGGTGGCACACGATCAGGTTCACGGAGTCGACGTCGACGCCGAGGAGCCGCGCGGCCGCTCCGGTCACGTACTCGACGCTCGTCCCGTGGAAGCCGTACCGCCGCAGCCCCCACCGCCGCGTCACGTCGTCCGGGAGCGCGAAGGAGTACGCGACGTCCGGCAGGGTGGCGTGGAAGGCGGTGTCGAACACGGCCACCTGGGGCAGTGCGCCCGTACGGTCCCGGACGAGCCGGATGCACCGCGTCGCGACCGGGTTGTGCAGCGGTGCGAGCGAGCCGAGGTCGTCGAGGCGCGCGAGCACGTCGTCGTCGACCAGCGTGGGCTCGGTGAACTCGGTGCCGCCGTGCACGACCCGGTGGCCGACTCCGAGGACCTGGTCCAGACCGGGGGGTGAGGCGTCCAGCGCGGTGAGCATCGCTGCGACCGCGTCGCCGTGGTCGGCGTCGCCCAGCGTCGTGTCGGTCACGGCGTCGTCCTCGCCGCGGTGCAGGTGGTGGGTGCCGCCGCGCCCGATCCGGTCGACGAGACCCTTCGCGAGCCGGCGGCGGGTCCGCGCGTCACGCAGCTCGTACTTCAGTGACGACGAGCCCGCGTTGACCACGAGCACGGTCTCCTCTGGCATCGAGGCTCCTCGCTGCAGGCAGGCGTCGTCGGACGGCGCCGGGGAAGGTCCCCGGTCAGTCTGTCGAAGCCTGAGGGTGCCTGCACGTCGAGCGACGCCCGTCCGGGCGCGTCACTACGCTGGGGACTGAACCCGACGAGGAGGACGATTCGATGGCTGTTCAGCAGGGACGCTCCGCGTTCACCTTGGAGTACCCGCAGCACCTGGCGTACTTCGACGACTACCGCGAGGCGCAGCGGGCGGTCGACTACCTGTCCGACGAGCGGTTCCCGGTGGAGAACTGCCTGATCGTCGGCACCGACCTCAAGCAGATCGAGCGGGTCACCGGCCGGATGACCACGGGCAAGGCTGCCGGGTACGGCGCGGCGAGCGGCGCCTGGTTCGGTCTGCTGCTCGGTCTGATCGTCGGCATCTTCGCCGAGCCGGGCAACTGGTTCCAGATCGTGCTGTCGGCCATGCTGATCGGCCTGGGCTTCGGGCTGGTGTGGGGGCTGGTCGGGTACGCCTTCACGCGCGGTCAGCGCGACTTCACCTCGGTCGCGCAGGTGATCGCGTCGCGCTACGAGCTGCTGGTCGAGCACCGGATGCTCGCCGAGGCGCAGAAGACGCTGGCCGGGCTGATCCACCCCGCCATGCAGCAGCAGCCGCCGACGCCTCAGCCTCCGTACGGCGAGCCCCCGCAGCCCCCGACCGCATGACTCGCGCGGCCCCGAGCGCGACCGGGTCGCGCGCCGCCGAGGCCTTCACCGCGCAGGCCCGGACGTGCGAGGCGATCGGGTCGCCGATGTACGGCGCGCTGTTCGACGCGATGGCGGCCGACATCGCGGCCGGCGGCGTCACGCTGCGGGTGCTCGGGGAGGTCGCAGCGGCTCCGCCGAGCGCGATCGCTCTTCGGCTGGCCGGGTCGCTCCACCGCCGCGTCCTCGACGGCCGGGCCCCCGAGCTCGTCCCGTTCTACCCGAGCGTGGGCGGCACCTGGGAGCTCGAGAAGGCCTGGCCGGTCGTCCGTGAGCGACTCGAGGCCGACGCCGCGGCGCTGCACGCCGAGCTGGCGCAGCCGCCGCAGACGAACGAGGTCGGGCGGGCGGCGGCGCTGCTCGGAGGGCTCCTGCGCGTCGCCGACCGCTTCAGCACGCCGGTCCGGCTGGTCGAGGTCGGGGCGAGCGCCGGTCTCAACCTCTGCGCGGACCGGTTCGCCTACGGCTCGCCCTCGGGCCGCTGGGGTGCGAAGGGAGCGTCGGTCGTCCTCGACGACGCGTGGCGCGGCCCGAACCCTCCAGGTGACGCGCCGCTGCAGGTCGTCGAGCGGATCGGGATCGACCTCGATCCGCTGGACGCAGGCGATCCTGCGGACCGGCTCACGCTCGAGTCGTACACCTGGCCGGACCAGGTCGTACGGCTGGAGCGCCTGCGTGCGGCGCTCGCGGTGGCGGACGCGACGGAGCGGACGATGCTGACCGTCGGCGCGGCCGACGGTCTGGACGAGATCGAGCCGGTGCCCGGGATCGCGACGGTGGTGTGGCACTCGGTCTTCCGGCAGTACGTCGGCGAGGCCGAGCTCGCCCGGATCGACGCCCGGGTCGCCGAGCTGGGCGCGGCCGGCACGCCCGACACCCCCTTCGCGCGGATCACGCTCGAGCCTGACGTCCCCGGGTCCGTCGGCCCGTACCCGGTGCTCCTGACCACCTGGCCGTTCGGCGAGGAGACCCGGATCGGCACCGCACCTCCGCACGGCCTGCCGGTGACCTGGACGGGGTGAGGGCGATGGAGGGGGTCAGGATGTGGCTGGTCCGGCACGGCGCGACCGAGTGGGCCCGCAACGGCCGGCACACCGGGCGCACGGACCTGCCGCTGCTGCCCGACGGCGAGGCGCAGGCGCGCGCGGTCGCGCCGAGGCTGGCCGAGCAGTCGTTCGCGCTCGTGCTCGCCAGCCCACGGATCCGAGCCCGCCGTACGGCCGAGCTCGCGGGGTTCGACGACGCCGTGGTGGACGACGATCTGGCGGAGTGGGACTACGGCGACTACGAGGGCCTCACGACCACGGAGATCCGCGAGCGCGAGCCGGGCTGGACGATCTGGGCCCGCGGCGCCCCCGGCGGCGAACGCCCCGACGACGTCGCCGCTCGGCTCGACCGCGTCGTCGACCGGGCGCGCGCGGCCGACGGGCCCGTGCTCGCGTTCGGCCACGGGCACGCGTTGCGGGCGCTCGCCGCCCGGTGGCTGGGGGAGCCGGTCGCCTTCGGGCGGAGCCTCGCGCTCGACACCGCGACCATCTCCGTACTCGGCTGGGAGCATGACACGGACCCCGTGGTCGAGAGGTGGAACGCCTAGTCTTCGATCATGCACGAGACCGTGACGTCGCTGTTCTGGATCTTCCTGTGCGCCGTCCTCGCCCCGGTCCTCGCGGGTCTCGTGCCGAAGCGTCGCCTGCCCGAGGTCGTGCTGCTGCTCGGCGCCGGCATCCTGATCGGCCCGCACGCCCTCGACCTGGCCGGCTCCGACGAGACGATCGCGCTGCTGCACGACTTCGGGCTCGGGATGCTCTTCCTCCTGGCGGGCTACGAGATCGAGCTCGGCGAGGTGACCGGACGCGGCGGACGGCGGGCGCTCGTCACCTGGCTGAGCTGCCTGGCGATGGCGTTCGCGGTCGTCTTCGTGCTCGACGCGGCCGGCATCGTGACCAGTGAGGTGGCCGTCGCGATCGCGCTCACCTCCACGGCTCTGGGGACGTTGATCCCGATCCTCAAGGACAGCAACCTGATGGAGACCGCCGTCGGCCGGACGGTGCTCAACCACGGTGCGTACGGCGAGGTGGGACCCGTCATCGCGATGGCCGTCCTGCTCAGTGCCACCGGGCCGGTCGGTTCGATCGTGGCCCTGTCGATCTTCCTCGCGATCGCGGTGGCGGCGGCGCTGCTGCCGGCGCGTGCACGCGACCGGGCGAGCCGGGTCGTCGACATCGTGCGCGCCGGGTCGGAGACCACGGCCCAGACGACCGTACGCTTCACCGTGCTGCTGCTGTTCACGCTGGGCACGCTGGCGGCTGCGTTCCACCTCGACTCGATCCTCGGCGCGTTCGCCGCCGGCTTCGTGCTGCGCCAGATCTTCCCCAGCGGCGACGAGCGGTTGGAGACCAAGCTGGAAGGGCTGGCGTTCGGCCTGCTGATCCCGCTGTTCTTCATCACCTCGGGCATGGACATCGACATGGACGAGGTCGTCAGCGCGCCCGGCGTGCTGGTCGTCTTCGTGCTCGGGATCCTGCTGGTCCGCGGGGTCCCGGTGCTGATCGACGCGTGGACAGACCGGGACCCGGAGACCGGTCTCCGGCGTTTCACGCCGTCCCAGAGCCTCCAGGTCGGCCTCTACGGCGCGACCGGCCTGCCGGTGATCGTGGCGGTGACGACGGTGGCGGTGGAGTCGGACGCGATGTCGAAGACGGCGGCGTCGATCCTGGTCACCGGGGGCGCGCTGACGGTCGCCGTGCTGCCGTTCCTGGCCGGCGTGCTCGGGGAGCGCGAACGGGCGGGCCGGGATCCCGCGGCGGACCAGCCCGAGCCCTGAATCCCTGTCAGGCTGGGCCCATGACAGAGAACGCGAACCCCGCTGCGCCGTTCATCGCCGAGCAGCAGCGGCAGGTCGAGGCGACGCTGCCCTTCTCCGACACCCAGGACGTCGACGACTCCGAGCGCGGCCTGATCGCACGGATGGACCCGTGCGTCGTCACGGCCGACGACGGGCGGGTCGTCTGGGACAACGACTCCTACTCCTTCATCGAGGGCGACGCACCCGACACCGTCAACCCGAGCCTGTGGCGCCAGTCGTCCCTGGTCTCGATGCAGGGCCTGTACGAGGTGGTCGAGGGGATCTACCAGGTCCGGGGCCTGGACCTGTCGAACATCTCCTTCATCGAGGGCGAGTCCGGCGTCATCGTGATCGATCCGCTGATCTCGACCGAGACGGCCGCGGCTGCGCTGGCGCTGTACCGCGAGCACCGCGGCGACCGCCCGGTCACCGGGGTGATCTACACGCACAGCCACGTCGACCACTTCGGCGGCGTCCGCGGCGTGGTGTCGCAGGAGGACGTCGACAGCGGCCGCGTGCCGGTGCTCGCCCCGGACGGGTTCGTGGAGCACGCGATCTCGGAGAACGTGTTCGCCGGCACGGCGATGTCGCGACGGGCCGGCTACATGTACGGGGCTTCGCTGGCGCGCGGCCCGCGGGGGCAGGTCGGCGCGGGGCTCGGCCAGACCACCTCGACCGGCACGATCACCCTGATCCCGCCGACGGTCGAGATCACGACCACCGGTCAGGAGGAGGTCGTCGACGGGGTCAGGATCGTCTTCCAGATGGCCCCGGACACCGAGGCGCCGTCCGAGATGCTGTTCTACTTCCCGGACCACAGAGCGCTGTGCTCGGCCGAGGACGCGACCCACACGTTCCACAACCTGCTGACCCTGCGGGGAGCCGTGGTGCGGGACCCGCACGGCTGGGCGGGCTACCTGACGGAGACGATCGACCTGTTCGGCGGCGAGGCCGAGGTGGTCTTCGCCTCGCACCACTGGCCGACCTGGGGGGCGGACCGGGTCGTCGCGTTCCTGTCGACGCAGCGGGACCTGTACGCGTACGTGCACGACCAGACGCTGCGGATGCTCAACCAGGGTCTGGTCGGCTCCGAGATCGCCGAGCAGATCCAGCTTCCGCCGGCGCTGGAGAACGCCTGGAGCGCACGCGGCTACTACGGCTCGGTGAGCCACAACGTGAAGGCGATCTACCAGCGCTACATGGGCTGGTTCGACGGCAACCCCGCCCACCTGTGGCAGCACACCCCGGTCGAGCAGGCCACCCGCTACGTGGCGTTCATGGGTGGCGCCGACGCCGTCGTCGAGAAGGCGCGAGCCTCCTACGACGAGGGTGACCTGCGCTGGGTCGCCGAGGTGGTCGGGCACGTGGTCTTCGCCGAGCCGCAGCACGCGGCCGCGCGGAGCCTGCTCGCCGACACCTACGAGCAGCTCGGGTACGGCGCGGAGAACGGGCCCTGGCGCAACTTCTACCTCTCCGGCGCGACCGAGCTGCGGTCCGGCTCGTTCGGCACGCCCACCGCGACGGGATCGGCCGACGTCGTCGCGAACCTCACGCCGCGGATGCTGTTCGACGCGCTCGCCGTCCAGGTCGACGGCCCTCGCGCGTGGGACGAGCGGCTCTCGATCGACGTCGTGCTCACCGACACCGACGAGCGTTTCCGGCTGTGGCTCGCGAACGGGGTGCTGACCTACTCGGCCGCAGCCCAGCACGGCGAGGCCGACGCGACCCTGACGACGACGCGACGGACGCTCCCTGCGATCGCGGGCGGGGTCGGCGGGCGTGACGAGCTGGAGGCCGCGGGCATCGCGGTCTCCGGCGATGCCTCGGTGCTCGGCCGGCTGGCCGCCGTGCTGGACCCGGGCGACCCGGACTTCGCGATCGTGACGCCCTGACCCCGGCGGTCGCGTCGGGCGCCCCGGGTGCCGGGGCGCCCCGGAGGTCCGCCATGATGTGGTTACTGGTGAGTCACATCCTGGAGGAGTCGTCATGCAGTTCGGTCGCTCGTACGAGGAGTTCGAGGTCGGAGCCACCTACAAGCACTGGCCCGGGAAGACGGTCACCGAGTACGACGACCACCTGTTCTGCCTGCTGACGATGAACCACCACCCGCTGCACCTGGACGTGCACTACGCGGAGGAGACGACGCAGTTCGGCAAGAACGTCGTCGTCGGCAACTACGTCTACTCGATCCTGCTCGGGATGAGCGTCCCGGACATCTCCGGCAAGGCGATCGCCAACCTCGAGATCGAGTCGCTGCGGCACGTCGCGCCGACCTTCCACGGCGACACGCTCTACGGCGAGACCACCGTGCTCGACAAGTGGGAGAGCACGAGCAAGGACGACCGGGGCGTCGTGCACGTCGAGACGATCGGCTACAACCAGGACGGGAAGGTCGTCTGCATCTTCCGCCGCAAGGTGATGGTGCCGAAGGAGAACTACCTGACCGCGCGCGGCGGCGAGCAGCCCGGCCGCCCGGTCCCGCAGCCGGACAAGAACTGGTCCGGCCCCGCCGGCGCCTGACCCGCCGCCCGACCCCGATCCGGGCGTTCCGGGGAGGTTCTCGGACCGCGTTTCTTCCCCCGACCGCCCGAATCGCGGACGGGGGGCGCGTACGGCAGGGTGCAGGGGGACGGGTCCGGTGACGGGAGGAACGACCGATGCCACGCGTGCCCCGCCCGACGCGTCGTGACGTCGTGTCGGGCTTCGTGACCGGGCTGTTCTCGATTCCGGAGGGCATGGCCTACGCCACGATCGGCGGCTTCTCGGCACCGATGGGGCTCTGGTCCGGAGCGGTCCCGACGATCATCGGGTCCGTCTTCGCGCGGACCGTGCTCATGGTCACGACGCTGACCAGCGCGATCGCGTTGTCGGCGCGCAGCGTGCTCACCGACGCCGGGCTCGATCCTGCCGACCTGGGCGCGGTGGCGGCACTGACGGTCATGGTCGGGCTGTGGATGGTCCTGCTCGGTGTGCTGCGGCTCGGTTCGGTGATGTCGTTCGTCTCGACGGCGGTGATGACCGGCTTCACCCTCGGGATCGCGGTCCAGATCATCGCCGGGGTCGTCGAGGACGCGACCGGCTACGCGCCGCAGTCCGGCAACACCGTCGGGAAGATCGTCGAGGCGCTGGCGCACGTCGGCGACTGGGACGCGCCGACGGCGGCCGTGGCGGCGGCAACGGTGGTGGCCTGGGGCGCGATGCTGCGGGTCCCCCGGCTCCGTACCACCGCGACCCTGGTCTCGCTCCTCGTCGTGACGCTCGTCGTCGCGGGTCTCGGCGTCGACACAGAGACGGTCGACGACATCGGGGCGATCCCGAGGTCGCTGCCGCCCTTCACGTCGCCGGACCTCGCCGCGATGCCGGAGCTCGCGGCGGGCAGCCTCGCGATCGCTCTGGTCGCGCTCGCGCAGGCGGCGGGGATCGGCGCCGCGATGCCCAACCCGGACGGGTCGCGAGGCGACGTGTCGCGCGACTTCACGGCGCAGGGTCTGGCGAACGCCGCGGGTGGCTTCTTCGGCGCGCTCCCGACGGGTGGTTCGCTGTCGCGCACAGGTGTGGCGATCAGCGGTGGTGCGCAGACCCGTTGGGCGGGCATCTTCGCCGGGCTCTGGCTGATCGTGCTCGTGCTCGCTCTCGGGCCGCTCGCCGGGGGCATCCCGATGGCGGTGATCGGCGGGCTGCTGCTCGTGATCGGCGGGGAGCTGGTGGCCGGACGCCGGCGCGACGTCCGCCTCGTGGTCCGGACCTCGTGGCTCTCCACCGCGGCGATGGCGGCCACGTTCGCGGCCACGACGCAGCTGCCGCTCCAGGTGGCGATCTTCGTCGGTGCGGGACTGTCGATCGTGCTGTACGCGGTGCAGTCGGCGAGGCGGGGCCGGCTGCTGGCGCTGGTTCCCGCAGGTGACGGCCAGTGGCGGGTCGCCGATCCGCCGGCGACGCTCCCGAGCGGGCGCACGACCGTCCTGCACTACGTAGGAAACGGGTTCTTCGCCGAGGTCAACCGGGTGGAGGAGTCGTGGCCGGACACCTCGGGAACGCGCGACGCCGGACTGGTGATCTCCTTGCGCGGGTCGGCGGGGATCCCGTCGTCCACCTTCCTGAAGTCCTTCGACCGGGTCCTGGAGCGCTGGCACGAGCAGGGGATCGAGGTCGTGGTGTGCGGGGTCCCCGACGAGCTGCGGACGCGGTTCGCCCGTGCCGGCGGCGAGCTCGGCGGCCTGCGCGGCCGAGTGATCGGCGAGTCGGAGGTGCTGCTCGGATCGGTCCAGGAGGCCTACGATCTCGCCGAGCGGCTGCGTGCGGAGCGCGCGGCCGGTGACGTGCCCTGATGCCCGGCCCTCGTGATGTGATCACCGTCACAACATTCTCGTTCGCGCAATATTTGCGTAGGCGTTAGTATTTTGCGGTGACCGAATCTCCGACTCCGCGCGAGCTCGTCGGCGTGCTCGAAGCGCTCTTCGTGCGCATCGCCGGCCGGGCCGAGCACAGCGGCGTCGACGCCTTCGCCGAGCGTCAGCTCACGCCCTCGCAGGCGCGCACGCTGATCGCCCTGTCGGGCCGCGACGCCTGCAGCATCGGGACGATCGCCGAGGCGCTGCGGATGTCGGTCGCCGCCGCCGGGCGCAACGTCGACCAGCTGGTCAGCGCGTGCCTGGTCACGCGTGAGGAGTGCGAGCGCGACCGCAGGACGCGCCTCGTGACGCTCACCGACGACGGACGTGACCTCGTCGCCGAGCACCTGCACGCCAAGCGTGCCGCGCTCGAAGAATTCGCTCGCGAACTGTCGGACGAGGACCGTAGTGTCCTCTTTCGTGCCCTTCAGGCCGCGCTCGCGGCCACCGACCCCACCACCGGTGAGGACCACTGATGACTGAAACACCCAGGTCGCCCGCGCCCGCGGACGACAAGCTCGACGCCGGCGTGCTGAAGATCGCCGGAGTCGTCGTGCTCGGCGCGATCATGTCGATCCTCGACATCACGGTCGTCACCGTCGCACTGCCCACGTTCCAGGAGGAGTTCTCGGCCTCGCCGGCCGAGACCGCCTGGACCATGACCGCGTACACGCTCGCGCTCGCGACCGTGATCCCGCTGACCGGCTGGGCCGCCGACCGGTTCGGCACCAAGCGCCTCTACATGCTCGCGGTCGGGCTCTTCACGATCGGCTCGCTGCTGTGCGCCGTCGCCGCCGACCTCGGCCAGCTCGTAGCGTTCCGTGCGCTGCAGGGCCTCGGCGGCGGCATGCTGATGCCGCTCGGCATGACGATCATGACGCGTGCGGCCGGCCCGCACCGGATCGGCCGGCTGATGGCCGTGCTCGGCATCCCGATGCTGCTCGGGCCGATCGGCGGTCCGATCCTCGGCGGCATCCTGATCGACAACTTCTCCTGGCACTGGATCTTCCTGATCAACCTGCCGATCGGCATCGTTGCGCTGGTCTACGCGTGGCGTGTGCTGCCGAAGGACGCCCCGACCCCGTCGGAGTCGTTCGACTGGACCGGCATGCTGCTGCTGTCGCCCGGTCTCGCCGCGCTCCTCTACGGCGTCTCCTCGATCCCGGAGGAGGGCACGTTCTGGGCGACCAAGGTCATCGTCTTCACCGTGATCGGCGCCGTCCTCATCACCGCGTTCGCGTTCCACGCCTTCCGCCCCGAGCACCCGCTGGTCGACCTGCGGCTGTTCAAGGAGCGCAACATCACCGTGGCCGTGATCGTGATGATGATGTTCGCGATCGCGTTCTTCGGCGCGAGCATCCTCTTCCCCCAGTACTTCCTCCAGGTGCGCGGCGAGTCCACGCTCATGGCGGGCCTGCTGGTGGCTCCGCAGGGGCTCGGGGCGATGATCACGATGCCGATCGCGGGCACCCTCGTCGACCGGATCGGTCCCGGCAAGATCGTGATGAGCGGTCTGGTGCTGATCACGATCGGGATGGGCTTCTTCACCCAGATCGGTGCCGACACCTCGTACTGGCTGATCTGCGGGGCGCTCTTCGTGATGGGCCTCGGCATGGGCGCCACGATGATGCCGACGATGACGGCTGCGCTCGCGACGCTGCGCGACCACACGATCGCGCGCGGCTCGACCCTGATGAACATCGCGCAGCAGGTGGCGGCGTCGATCGGCACCGCGGTGTTCTCCGTCGTCCTGACCAACCAGCTGACCGGTGGCACCCTGCTGAGCTCGCTGGTGCCGCAGGGCCTGCCGGACGAGGCGCAGGGCATGACGCTGGCCGAGGCCGCGATGGGCAGCTGGTACGCCCCGCCGCTCGCCGACCTCCTGAACCAGCTGGGGGTGCTCGACCAGGGCTTCGCCGAGGCTTCCGATGCGTTCGGGGTGGCGTTCGTCGTGGCCACGGTGCTCGTGGCGATCACCCTCATCCCGGCGTTCTTCCTGCCGCGCAGGCGGATCGAGCGCTCGGGCGACGACGAGAGCGCCGAGGCCGCGCCGGTGATGATGCACTGACGCGTCGGGGCTGACCAGGCCGTACGGCCGACAGGGCGAGCGCGCCCGTGGGATCCTCCCACGGGCGCGCTCGTGCGTGCGGCGGAGGTCGCGAGCACGAGTGCGTCCCGCGAGGGCGTTGTCAGTGGCCGGGCGTACGGTCGGCGGCATGAGTGCTCCGAGTCCTGCCGAGCGGTTCCTCGCGCTCCACCGCCGCCGACCCGGGTTCATCCTCCCGAACGCCTGGGACGCCGGGTCGGCGCGGATGCTCGAGCTCGCCGGCTTCGAGGCGATCGCGACCACGAGCGCAGGGATCGCGTTCGCGGCCGGCCATCCCGACGCCAGCTTGTCCCGGGACGCCATGCTCCGCGCGGTCGAGCCGGTCGTGGCGTCGGTCGGTGTCCCGGTCAGCGTCGACGTCGAGTCGGGATACGGAGACACCGAGGGGGACGTCGTCACGACGGTCCGCGGCGTCCTCGACCTCGGCGGCGTGGGGATCAACCTCGAGGACGCGGTGGCGGACGGGCTCCTGCCGCTGGAGGAGTCCGTCGAGCGGGTCGCTGCGGCGCGGGCGGTCGCGCCGTCCGCGCAGCTGGTGCTCAACGCCCGCACCGACGCGTACCTCTCCGGCGACGACCCGGGCATGGCGCTCGACGTCGCGATCGAGCGCGGGCGGGCGTACGCCGCGGCAGGCGCGGATTGCGTCTTCGTCCCGGGCGTGGACGACCTGGACGCGATCCGGGCCCTTGCCGAGGAGATCCCCGCGCCGCTCAACGTCGTCAACGGCCTGACCCCCACCGTCCACACGGCGGCGGCACTGTACGACGTCGGCGCGGCACGGATCAGCATCGGCGGTGCGCTGGCCCGCGCCGCGCTCACCGTGGTCCGTGAGGCGGGGCTCGAGATGCTCGAGCGCGGGACGTTCTCGTTCGTCGAGGGGGCGATCCCGTACGGCACGCTCCAGCAGGAGCTCGGCCCGCCGGATCGCTAGGCTGGGTGGGTGCTGATCGACCTCCACACCCACTCCACCCGGTCCGACGGCACCGATACCCCGGCTCAGCTCGTCCAGGCCGCTGCGGCGGCGGGGCTGGACGTGGTCGCACTGACCGATCACGACGCGATGACCGGGTGGGGCGAGGCGCAGGAGGCGGCTGATCGGGTCGGGATCACGCTGGTGCGCGGACTCGAGATCTCGTGCCGATTCCGGGGACGCAGCGTGCACCTGCTCGGCTACGAGCCCGACCCGACGCATCCGGCGCTGCTGTCCGAGCTGGAAGCCGTGCTGGACGGTCGGCGGCAACGGCTCCCACGCACGCTGGAGGCGCTGCGTGGCCTCGGGATCGACGTCACGGAGGCCGACGTGCTCGCCGTGTCCGGGGATGCGGCAGCCACCGGACGTCCGCACATCGCCGACGCGATGATCGCCCAGGGGGTCGTCGAGAATCGCGACGAGGCGTTCGCGCGCTACCTGATGCCGGGGCGCCCTGCGTACGTCGACCGGTACGCCGCGGACCTCGAGCAGATGATCGCGCTCCTCGTCGAGGCGGGAGGGCGGCCCGTGGTCGCGCACCCGGCGAGCCGACAGAGCCGCACGATCCTGGACGCCGACGCGTTCGCGCTGCTCACCGACGCTGGTCTGGCCGGGATCGAGGTCGATCACAACGACCACGACACCGTCGCCCGGAGCTGGCTGCGGGGTGTGGCCGCCGACCTCGACCTCCCGTACACCGGGTCGAGCGACTACCACGGCACCGGCAAGGTCGGCTACGACCTCGGGGTCAACACGACCGCGCCGGGCCAGTACGTCCGGCTGCTCGGCGACCTCGTCCCGCTCCCCGTCTGACGCCACCGCGCCTTCGCCACCGCACCGCACGACCGCGTTCGCCGGCCGCCTTCTCCCTCGGCTTGCCGGTCTGCGTAGCCGGCTACGGAGTCGCGCACCGGGCGTTGATGGTTTCCCCAGCCAGGTGTGGGTCGTCCCAGCCAGGTGGCGGGCTGTTCGTCGGTGGTGAGACTGCTCCGGTCGTGGCGCGGTCGGTACGACGCGCGTTGCCGGTCTGCGTAGCCGGCTACGGAGTCGCGCACCGGGCGTTGATGGTTTCCCCAGTCAGGTGGGGGTCGTCCCAGCCAGGTGGCGGGCGGTTCGGCGGTGGAGCCGGTCGATGCCACGGTGTCGACCGGCTCCACCGGCGATCGGTTCGCCGTGCCGCGGTCAGGCGCCGGCGCGCGAGCGGGTTGCGTCCGCGAGGGCTGCGAGGGCCGCGGGGAAGATCTCCGCGGGCGGGTTCACCAGGCCCGCGCCCACCTGGCCCGTCCCTGCCACCGCGCCCGCCATGCCGGTGTTGATCTGCGGCAGGATGCCGGTGCGACACACCCGGGAGACGTCGATCCCGGTCGGCGTGCCGGCGAACTCCATCACGGGGATCTGCCAGCGCGGGTTCGAGGCGAGAGTGATCTCGCCCATCCGCCGGGTGGCGGCGAACGCGTCGGGCACCGACCCGCCGACCAGTCGGACGATCGCCGGCGCCGTCGCCATCGCGAACCCGCCGATCCCTGCGGTCTCGGTGATGGCCGAGTCGCCGATGTCCGGGTTCGCGTCGTCCGGGCCGTACGAGCCGAGGTACAGGCCGTCCGCGACCTGCGCGGGTCCGGTGAACCACCGGTCGCCGGTGCCGGAGACCTGGATCCCGAAGTCGGTCCCGTTGCGTGCCATCGCGACCACCATCGTCGAGCCCTCGATCCCACGGGCCGCGTCGAGCGCGAGCTTGCAGGCGGGCATCGCGAGGTTGAGGAAGAAGTGGTCGTTGCCCCCGATGAACGCGACGGCGTCGGCGACGTCGGCTGCGCGCGAGGTCGAGCGGATCATCGCGGGGACGAGGTCGCGCATCAGCATGAGCGTGCCGGCACGGTTGCGGTTGTGCGCCTCGTCGCCCATCTGCAGCATCTGCGACAGCAGCGCCGTGACGTCGACGGGACCGGCCTCGCGGACCGCCTGCTGGAGGACCGGACCGAGGACCGCCGACATCCAGCGCAGTCGGTCGAGGACCTCCGGGCCGTACGCGCCGTACCGCAGGACCTTCCCGAGTCCTTCGTTCAGCGAGCAGTACGTCCGGGCGCCGCTGGTCGCGTCCTCCAGGACGAACATCCACATGGACGGCGACACGACGCCTGCCATCGGCCCGACGGCGCTGCGGCTGTGGCACGGCGCGAGCGAGTAGCCCGCGCCCGACTCGAACAGGGCCGGCGCCTGGTCGGGGTCGTCGACGAGACCCTCGAGCGCCGCTGCGCCCATCAGCGCACCGCGCATCGGTCCGGACGCACGCTCCCACGTGACCGGGGGACCTGCGTGCAGGAAGTCACCCCGCTCCAGACCGAGAGCCTCGTGCGCCGGCAGCACGTCGACGAGCTGGGCCGTCACGCCGAGGTAGGCCTCGACGGCACGTGCGTTCGCGTCGGCGCGCAGCGGGTCGGCGGCGACGACGGCGAGGTCGTCGGCGGTCCCGGCCATCGGCGGCTGCCAGTCGACGCGCTGCACGTCGACAGCCTGGTCGGCGACCGCATCGGCGAACAGATCGGCTCCGACACTGACGACGGCGGTCTCGGCGGTCATCGGGCACCTCCGCTGGTGACGAGGGCGACCGCGTGCCGGGTCGCCTGGGCGTTGGACGAGAAGACGTGGGCGCCGGCATCGGCGAGGGCCGCCGCCTGGGACTCGAGCCCCTGCGGGTCGGCGTCGGTCCCGACGAGGGAGACCACGACGGGAAGGGTCCGGCCGTCGGCCTCGGCGGCCGCGCGGGCCGCACGGACGGCCGGGGCGAGCCCGCCCGCCGGATCAGGCTCCGCGCCGTGGCCGAGGACGACGTCGAGCAGGACGACCCCGGTCGTACGGTCGTCCGCGACCTCCGCGAGGTGGGCGAGCCGCAGGGTCGGGTCGATCATCGGGTGCGCCCGCCCCTGGGTGAGGCCGTCGTCGCCGAAGTCGATCATCACGTGCCCGTCGGCGTGCAGGCCGTCGGGCAGGGCGAGGTCGTCGGACAGCGGGATGTTGCTGCGGACCGGCCCGAGCGCGTCCGTCGCGATCAGCATCGCCTCGTCGCACATCGTGCCGCCGACGAACAGGCCGCGCAGCGCGTCGCCGGTCACCGTCGTGTCCGTGGCTCCCCAGGTCCGCCACGGCGGTACGGCGACCCCGAGGTCGGACAGCACCGCCTCGGTCTGGGTGGTGAGATCGGTGCCGGGACCGAGCAGCGCGAGCCGGGTCGGGGTGGACAGGCCCTGCGACGCCTTCTCGACGGCCTCGGCGACCTCGGGCGCCGGCGGCTTGGAGATCACGACGATCCGTTCGGTGGCGGCGTCGGCGTCCAGCCGAGCGAGCGCGGTCCTGGTCGACGCCGCGCCGACGGCGGCCGACAGGTCGCGACCCCCGACGCCGAGCGCGTCGCTGATCCCCACCCCCGCCTGGTCGAGCAGGCACATCACCTGCTGCGTGCCCGTGCCGGACGCGGCGACGATCCCGACCGGACCGGGGCGGACCGTGTTGGCGAAGCCGAGCCCGACCCCGCCGACGACGGCCGTACCGCAGTCGGGTCCCATCACGAGGACGTCGCGCCGCGCCGCCGCGGCCTTGAGAGCGACCTCCTGGTCGAGCGGCACGTTGTCGCTGAACACCATCACGTCGTGACCGGCGTCCACGGCGTCCATGGCCTCGAGCAGCGCGGAGGCGCCGGGGACCGAGACGAGCACGAGCGCGCCGGGCTCGGACTCGCGCAGTGCGGCAGCGGTCGTACGGGCCGGGGCGCGCGTGGTGTCGCCGCCACCGCGGGGCTTGCTGGCGGCTGCCAGCGCGGCGTCGACCGCGGCGAGTGCCTCGTCGAGCCTGTCGGCGTCGTGCTCCGCCCCGTCGAGGCGCAGCGCGACAACCATGTCGTTGCTCCCCGCCTCGGGCGGCACGTCGAATCCCATCGCGGCCAGCGTCTCGAGATTGAGTGCGGTCGCCATCGCGACCTGCGCGTCGCGGATGCCGGGCGTCGCCGCCACGGTCTTGCTGACGGCGAGCAGCGTCACCGAGTCGGCGTAGTCGCCGCTGCGGATCGTCACGTGGTCGGTCATCGCTGTCCTCCGGTGTCGAGGTGGGACGTGTCGAGGTGGGACGTGTCGAGGTGGGACGTGTCGGCGTGGCGGGAGGTGTCGGTGTGCCGGGGCCGGTCGAGGGCGAGGGCGGCGCCGAGCGCGAGCCCGAGGCCCGACGAGCTGCCGACCGTGAGGAGCGCGGCGAGCCGCTCGGACAAGCCGGGTCCCCCGAGGCTGCGCAGCAGCGCGCTCAGCTCGGGGATGGCGTGCCCGCTGAGCGCGTCGTCGAGCAGGGCGGCCGAGACGACGGTCGTACGGGTCGGCGCGAGCCGGGCGACGGTCGTACGGACACGTCCGTCGCGCAGGCCGAGCGCGTGCCGGGCGACGAGCCACCCGGCGAGCAGGTCGTCGCCGAGCGGCGTCAGGCCGGGACCGCGTCCGAGCAGGAGGTGGACCGCCCGCGGGTCGTCGCGCCGCAGCGCCTCGAGCAGGTCGTCGTCGAGCAGACTGACCGCGAGCGCGTCGCCCGGTGCGTGCCTGCGCAGATCCTCGGCCACCCTCCGCCACGGCAGCGCGCTCGCGTGCGCCGGGTCGTCGGCGACGGGGGGGACCGACGCGTCCACGAACCGTCGTACGGCCAGGTCCGTACCGTCGATCGTGCACCGGCCCTCGCCGAGCTCGACCCTCCGCGTGCTCCCGACGCCGCTCAGGGTGGTCCGCAGACCGCACGGCACGGCGACCGCGTCGTGGTCCAGCACCGCGAGGTAGCGCTCCCCGTCGCGCAGGTACAGCGCCTGGCGGCTGCGGCCGACGACCACCGCGCTGCGCCGCGGGCCCTCGAGGAGTGCCGCGACCGCCGGGGTCGCGGCGACGGGCAGCGCGGTCGCGACGGCATCGATCGCCTGGGTCATGGCGCCAGCGTAGGAGCGGGCGGTACGGTGAGCCGATGGCGAGACTTGCCAACGATCAGGCCTCATCGGCTCAAGACATGACAGAGACTCCGTACGGGATCCCGCTCGCGGACGTGATCGAGCTCGAAGCGCTGGTCGGTGCCGTGCCGCTCGCCGGGACCGACGGGCTCGCGCGACCGGTCACGGCGGTCAACGTGATGGAGGTCCCCGACATCCTCGGCTGGGTCAAGCGCCACGAGCTGCTCATCACGACCGGCTTCCCGCTCCTCGACTCCGCGCGACGGCTGGACGTCCCCCGGATGACGGCCCTGATCCGCGGTCTCGACGAGGCGGGGGTGGCCGGTTTCGCGATCAAGCTCGGCCGCTACGTCGAGAAGGTGCCGCGGGCCGTCCTCGACGTCGCCGACGAGCTGGCGTTCCCGGTGGTCCAGCTCGGCGAGCACGTCGCCTTCGACGACGTCCTCAAGGACGCGTACGAGGCGCTGAACGCCTTCCAGTCGCGCGTCCTCCAGCAGATCGACGCGCTGCACTCCGCCCTGACCATGATCGTGCTCGAGGGCGGCAACCTCGACCAGATCGCGGCCGAGGTCAGCCGCGTCCTCGGGATCGGGGTCCTGTTCACCTCGACCGACGGGCGCGAGTGGGCCGGGGCGATCGGCGCCGCCCAGGGGGCCGCGTTGCGCGACGCGGACTTCGTCGACGAGTCGGGCCGGGTCCGCGTGGAGCGGATCCGCGGACCGCGTCCGCTGCGTGACGGCGAGGTCCGCTCGCTGCACGTGGCGGCGTCGGGCACGGAGCTCGCCCGACTGGTCGTGGTCGCCGACGCGGCCCCGCTACGCGCGTCGGACGTCTACGCGCTCGAGCGCGCCGCGACGGTCGCGGCGCTGCTCATCACCCGTCAGCAGGCGGTGGTCGCCGTCGAGGGCAAGTACCGCGGCGACTTCCTCCGCGACGTGCTCACCGACCGTGCAGGCAGCCGCCAGTACGTGACCGAGCACGCGGCCGGTCTCGGCTGGGACCTGGAGCGCCCGGTCGTCGTGCTCGTCGCCGAGCTCGACCCGCCCACCCCGGGCGAGCCTCCGGTCTCGAGCCGGAGCCGCCGCGCGATCCAGGACCGGTTCGCCGCGGGCTGGCGCCAGGTGGTCGAGTCGCGCAGCCGCAGCATCGCGGTCGGCGACTTCTCCGGCGAGGTCGTCGCGCTCCTGCCGGTCGGCGCCGACGGCGACGTGGAGGAGGTCGCGGAGGGCACGCTCGCGGCCGTGCGGGGGGACTCCGGGGGAGGACGCCGCCCGTTCTCGGCCGGGATCAGCCGGGTCGTGCGCGACGTGGCCGACCTCCCCGAGGCGTACGGGCACGCGCGCAAGGCGGTGGAGGTCGGGCGCCGGATGAAGGGGACGGGCTCGACGACGTACTTCGAGCGGCTCGGCGTGCGACGGCTGCTGTCGCAGGTGACGGATCCGCGTGAGCTGGACGCGTTCGTGGCGGAGGTTCTGGGTGCCCTCGCCGAGGACACCGAGCAGGCCGCCGACCTGCGCTCCACCCTCCAGGTCCTGCTCGACGTGAACCTCAACGTCGCCGAGGCCGCGCGGCTCCAGCACTTCCACTACAACACGATGCGCTACCGCGTCGGGAAGCTCGAGGGGATGCTCGGCCCGTTCAGCAGCGACCCGCAGGTGCGTCTCGACGTGGCGGTGGCGCTCCAGATCCTGTCCATGAACGAGTGACCGGCGTCCCCACCAGCGCAAACGCAGAGTCGGCGGGTATTTCTGTCCGATGAACACGCAGAGCAGAACGTGACAGCCATCACCACGGATGGTTGGCACTTCTGCACCATGCTGCGCGTCGTCGCCCAGCACTAGTGTCGCGGCATTGGATCGGGTGTGCTGTCCGTGACCCCCGGCGGCACCACACGTGTGGAGGAGACCTGATGTCGTTGTTCAAGTGGGACGTGGTGTACGACGGGAAGACACCACCGCCCGGCAAAGCCGTAGGACCCCGTCAGAGACTGAGCTGGGGCCGCACGGCCGGCCTCGGCGCCCAGCACGTCGTCGCGATGTTCGGTGCGACGTTCGTGTTCCCGGTCGTCATGGGGCTCGACCCCAACCTGGCGATCCTGTTCTCGGGCGTCTGCACGATCATGTTCCTGCTGATCACCAACAACATGGTGCCCAGCTACCTCGGGACGTCGGCCTCGTTCGTCGCGGCGGTCGCCGCGATCCGGGGCCAGGGCGGCGACTCCGCCGACGTCACCGGTGCCATCCTCGTCGCCGGTCTGGTGCTCGCGGCGATCGGTGCCGCGGTCCACTTCGCCGGGACCGGCTTCCTGCACAAGCTGCTGCCACCGGCGGTGACGGGTGCGGTCGTCATGCTGATCGGCTTCAACCTCGCTCCGGTGGTCGCCGGGGTCTACTGGCCGCAGGACCAGTGGATCGCGCTGCTCACCGCGACCTTCATGGTGATGGCGGCCGTGCTGCTCCCCGGCTTCTGGGGCCGCATCGCGGTCTTCCTCGCGCTGATCTTCGGCTACGTGATCTCCTGGCTGTCCGACATCATGTTCGGTCAGATCACCTCGGTGACGCCGGTATCCGGCGGCGAGGCCGTTCCGCACGATCGCGTGGACTGGAGCGCGGTCGGTGACGCGTCCTGGTTCGGCTTCCCGTCGGGCACGCTCGCCGACGGCGTCTCGGCGGTGCACGCCCCGAGCTTCTCGTTCACCTTCATCCTGCTCGTCCTGCCGGGCGTGATCGCACTGATCGCAGAGAACACCGGCCACGTCAAGGCCGTGGCCGAGATGACCGGCGACGACCTCGACCCGTACATGGGACGCGCGATCGGGGCCGACGGTGTCGCGACGGCGTTCGCGAGCGCGTTCGGCGGCTCGCCGACCACGACGTACGCCGAGAACATCGGCGTCATGTCCGCGACCCGGATCTACTCGACCGCGGCGTACTACGTCGCGGCGCTGGTCGCGATCCTGCTCGGCCTGTGCCCGAAGTTCGGTGCGATCGTCAACGCGATCCCCGGCGGCGTCCTCGGCGGCATCACCGTCGTGCTGTACGGCATGATCGGCCTGGTCGGCGCGAAGATCTGGGTCGAGAACCGCGTCGACTTCGGTGATCCGGTCAACATCGTCGGGCTCGCGGCAGGCATCATCGTCGGTGTCGGCGGTGTGAGCCTGTCGTTCACCGACGACTTCGAGCTCGGCGGGATCGCGCTCGGCTCGATCCTCGTGATCGCGTACTACCACCTGGTCGCGTGGCGCAAGCACGAAGGCACCGACGAGGGTTCAGAAGAGGTGACGAAGGCACTGTGAAACCCGCTCCGTTCTCCTACCTGCGCCCGACGACCCTCGAGGAGGCCCTGAGTGCGCTCGCGGCCGACCCGGACGCGAAGGTCCTGGCCGGCGGCCAGAGCCTCGTGCCGCTGCTGTCGATGAGACTGGCGCACCCCAGCGCGCTGGTCGACATCAACGGCCTCGACGAGCTGGCGTACGTGCGCAGCGACGAGGACGGAGTCCGCATCGGGGCGCTGGCCCGTCACGCGGATGTCGAGTCCGACGACTCCGCGTGGCGGGTCCAGCCCTTGCTGCGCCAGGCGCTGGGACTGGTGGCCCATCCGACGATCCGCAACCGCGGGACGACGGTCGGGTCGCTGGTCCACGCCGACGCCGCGGCCGAGATGCCGGCCGTGGCCACGCTCCTCGGCGCTCGGCTCCTGGTCGCGTCGAGCGAGGGGCGGCGCACCATCGACGCCGAGGACCTGTTCATCGGTCCGCTGGAGTCGACCCTGCGCCACGACGAGCTCGCGCTCGAGCTCCAGGTGCCGGCGCTGCCCGCCCGCTCGGGCACCGCGATCGACGAGGTCGCCCGTCGGCACGGCGACTACGCCCTGTGCGGCGTCGCGTCGGTGGTCTCCGTCGGCGACTCGGGCGCGATCGAGTCGGTCCGCGCCGCGTACCTGTCGGTGTCGCTCACGCCTCTGGTCGTCGACCTGTCCGAGGCCTTCGCCGACGGCACGGCGAGCGACGCCAACCTCGCGGCCGCCGGCGAGATCGCCACCGGCGCAGTCGACCCCGAGACCGACATCCATGCCAGCGCGGACTACCGCCGCCACCTCGCCGGGATCCTGACCCGGCGGGTCGTGGCCCGCGCCCACGCCAGCGTCCGTACGGAGGAAGTCCGATGAGCCCGGTGACCGAGCAGACCCACCGCGTCGCGCTGCGCGTCAACGGTGGCCACTACGAGATCGACGTCCCCGCGCGGCGGCTGCTGTCCGACGCGCTGCGGGCCGACCTCGGGCTGACCGGGACCCACGTCGGCTGCGAGCACGGCGTCTGCGGCGCCTGCACGGTGCTGGTGGACGGACGACCGATGCGGTCGTGCCTGATGTTCGCGGTGTCGGCGCAGGGGCTCGAGATCACGACGGTCGAGGGCCTGACCGAGGCCGACGACCGGATGAGCCCGGTCCAGCAGGCGTTCCAGGACTGCCACGGGCTGCAGTGCGGATTCTGCACGCCCGGCTTCCTGACGACGATCACCGCCGGCCTCGAGGACAACCCGGAGCCGACGCGCGAGGAGGCCCGGGAGATGATCGCGGGCAACCTCTGTCGCTGCACCGGCTACCAGAACATCGTCGAGTCGGTCCTGCGCGCGGCCCAGATCACCCGTGAGCGGGCCGCACCCGAACCGCTGGTCGAGGCGGAGCGGAGCGACGATTCCCCGCTGGTCGAGGCCGAGCGGAGCGACGATTCCCCGCTGGTCGAGGCGGAGCGGAGCGACGATTCCCCGCTGGTCGAGGCGGAGCGGAGCGACGATTCCCCGCTGGCCGAGGCGGAGCGGAGCGACGATCGAGACCCAGGCTCTCGATCGCAGCCTCGTTCCTCGGCCGCGCCTCGCGCAGCGGACGAAGCCGAGTCGGGGGAGGGCGCATGACGACGAAGACGTTCGGCGAGCGGGTCGCCCGGGTCGAGGACGAGCGGTTCCTGCGTGGTCGGGGCCGCTACGTCGACGACGTCCTGCCCGACGCGCTGCACATGGCCGTGCTGCGGTCCCCGTACGCCCACGCACGGATCCGCGAGATCGACCTCGAGGCCGTCCTCGACCTCGAGGGCGTGGTCGCGGTCTACACCCACGACGACCTGTCGGGTGCGATGGCCGAGCCGTTGCCGCTGCTGATCCCGCACCCGGCGATCAGCGCCGGCCGCACGCAGTACGCCCTGGCGAAGGACGAGGTCAACTACGTCGGCGAGGCGGTCGCGGTCGTCGTCGCCCTCGACCGTTACGTCGCCGAGGACGCGGTCGCACGGATCGACGTGACGTACGAGATGCTGCCCGCCGTGGTCGGGCTGCCCGCGGCCCGCGCCGCCGAGCACCTCGTCCACGACGACGCGCCGGGCAACGTCGCGGCCACCTACAACCAGAACACCGGTGACGCGAAGGCCGCGGTCGAGTCCGCCCCGCACCGGCTGTCGATCGATCTCGACATCGAGCGCAGCGCCTGCACCCCGCTCGAGGGCCGCGGGACCGCCGCGCGCTGGGACCCCGACAACGGCCGCCTGCAGGTCTGGACGTCGACCCAGACGTCGACCGGGGTCCGGGCCGCGATCGCGTCCAAGCTCGACCTCGACCTCTCGGTGGTCGACGTGATCACGCCGGACGTCGGAGGCGGCTTCGGGGTGAAGGTCGTGCACCCGTGGCCGGAGGAGCTGCTGGTGCCGTTGGCGGCACGCGCGCTCGGGCGCCCGGTGAAGTTCACCGAGGACCGGCGCGAGCACTTCATCTCCTCGGCGCACGAGCGTGCGCAGCAGCAGCACGTCGAGGTCGGTTTCGACGACGAGGGTCGGATCACGGGTCTCGACGTCGAGATCTGGCACGACAACGGCGCCTACCTGCCGTACGGCCTGATCGTCCCGATCATCACCACCACGCAGCTGCTCGGCCCGTACAAGCCGCCGGTCTACTCGGCGACGTTCCACAGCCTGTACACGAACACTGTGATCGTCACCCCGTACCGCGGGGCGGGGCGTCCCCAGGGCGTGTTCGCGATGGAGCGGACGATGGACAAGATCGCCGCGTACCTCGGTAAGGACCGCGCGGACGTCCGCGCCGCGAACTTCATCCAGCCCGACGAGTTCCCGTACGACCAGGGGCTGATCTTCCAGGACGGCAAGCCGCTGGTCTACGACTCCGGTGACTTCCCGCAGATGCTGGACAAGCTGAAGGCGCTGGTCGGGTGGGACGAGTTCGTCGCCACCCGCGACGAGCTGCGGGCGGCCGGCCGGCGGGTCGGGATCGGGATGGCCTGCTACGTCGAGGGCACCGGCGTCGGCCCGTACGAGGGCGGCCACATCCAGGTCGAGACCACCGGCAAGGTGAAGGTCGCGACGGGTCTGACCACGCAGGGGCAGGGCCACCAGACGTCGTTCGCGCAGATCGTCGCGTCCGAGCTCGGTGTGCCGTTCTCCGACGTGGAGATCGTCACCGGTGACACCCGGCGGATGCCGTACGCCGTCGGCACGTACGCGTCGCGCGCCGCGGTGATGAGCGGCTCGGCGATCGCGATGGCGGCCCGCTCCGTACGCCGCAAGGCCCTCGAGCTGGCGGCGGACGCCCTCGAGGCGAACGTCGACGACCTCGAGCTGGCTGACGGTGTCGTGTCGGTCAAGGGTGCGCCGGGAGCGGAGATCAGCCTGGGCACGCTCGCGGTGCTGAGCAACCCGCTGCGCTACGCCTTCGACGAGGCGAGCAAGGCGGCGACGCAGTTCTCGGTCGGCGACCCGGACAAGGTGCCCGTGCCCGAGGGGACGGAGCCGGGGCTGGAGAGCCGCGACTTCTACTCGCCGCCGCGTTCGACGTTCGCGTCCGGGATGCACGCGGTGATCGTCGAGACCGACCCGGACACCGCCGAGATCACGATCCTGAAGTACGCCGTGGTGCACGACTGCGGGCGCCTGATCAACCCGATGATCGTCGAGGGCCAGATCCACGGCGGCGTCGCGCAGGGCGTCGGTGGCGCGCTGTACGAGCGGATGGCGTACGACGAGCACGGTCAGCTCCAGAACGCCTCGTTCATGGACTTCCTGATGCCGTACGTCACCGAGGTGCCGACCACGATCGACGTGGACCACCTGGAGACGCCGTCGCCCCTGAACCCGCTCGGGATCAAGGGCGCCGGCGAGGCGGGGGTGATCCCGTCGGCGGCCGTGTTCGCGTCGGCGATCGAGGACGCCGAGGGCTTCGCGGTCGACGCGATGCCGATCTCGCCCAGCGAGCTGTTCGACCTGCGCCGCACCCACCGTCCCGACCGCGACTCGGGCGATCCGGGGAGCTCCGCGGCGGTCAGTTCTTCCCCAGAACGCCCCTATCGCGTTCGAGACGACCAGACAGACGGAGGAGAGTCATGAAGGTGTCCGGCAGTGCAGTGGTCAAGGCCCCCGTCCACGAGGTGTGGACGGCGCTGCTCGACCCGGCCGTGCTCGTGGAGACGATCCCCGGCTGCGAGAGCCTGTCGGCGACCGGCGAGAACGCCTACGCGATGACGGTCAGCGCCGGTGTCGCCGCGATCCGCGGGACGTACGCCGGGACCTGCACGCTCGCCGACCTCGTGGAGCACGAGTCGCTGACGATGCACGCCGAGGGGGCCGGAGCGCCCGGGACGATCGCGACCGACGTCGCGGTCCGGTTCGAGGATCTCGGTGACGGCACGACCGCGATCTCCTACGACGCCGACGCGGTCGTGGGCGGGATGATCGGCGGGGTCGGCCAGCGCATGCTGACCGCGGTCAGCAAGCGGATGGCCGGCGAGTTCTTCGGCGCGGTCGACGACGCGATCACGCAGGGCATGCCGGCTCAGTACGTGGACCAGGGTTCGCCGCTGGTCGAGGCGGAGCGGAGCGACGATCGAGACCAGGCACAGCCCGGTCTCGCGCCGAGCGCCGAGACGGGCACCTTCGTACGCCGTGGTGCCGCGGCTGCGCCTGCCGGCGGTGCGATCGGGTCGGCGGACGACTTCGTCAAGGGCGCGGTCCTCGGCGGTGCGCTGGTGCTCGTCGGCGTCGTCGTCGGGTCGCTGCTCGGCCGCCGGAAGCGCTGATGGTCGGCGTCGGCGACTCCGCCCGCGCGATGGCGGCGGCCGTCGCCGCGAAGGAGGTCTCGGCCCGCGAGCTGCTCGAGGTGCACCTGGAGCGCATCGACGCGGTGAACCCGACGGTGAACGCGCTGGTGTCGATCGACCCGGACCGCGCGCGGGCGTCCGCCGACGCGGCGGACGCGCGTACGGTCTCCGGAGAGCCGCTCGGACCGCTGCACGGCGTGCCGGTCGCGATCAAGG
Organism: Mumia flava; assembly: GCF_002797495.1. Taxonomy (NCBI): domain Bacteria; kingdom Bacillati; phylum Actinomycetota; class Actinomycetes; order Propionibacteriales; family Nocardioidaceae; genus Mumia; species Mumia flava. The sequence continues at coordinate 921,091 of NZ_PGEZ01000001.1, read as the reverse complement.
ACACCCATCATGTCGAGGGGTGGCGGACGACGTTCGGGTCGCCGGTGATGGCCGACCACGTCTCGGCGTCCGACGAGCTGATCGTCGAGCGGATCCGCGCCGCCGGTGCGGTGATCGTGGCGAAGACCAACACGCCGGAGTTCGCGTCCGGGTCGCACACGTTCAACCCGGTCTTCGGCACGACCCTCAACCCATACGACACGACCCGGTCGGCGGGCGGTTCCTCCGGTGGGTCGGCGGCGGCGCTCGCGTCGGGGATGGTGGCGCTGGCCGACGGCTCGGACATGGGCGGCTCGCTGCGCAACCCGGCATCGTTCTGCAACGTCGTCGGTCTGCGTCCGACGTGGGGCCGGGTCCCGACCTGGCCGACCTGGAACCTGTGGGAGACCGTGTCGGTCCAGGGGCCGCTGGCACGTGACGTCGGCGACCTGGCGCTGCTGCTCAGCGTGATCGCCGGGCCCGACCCCCGCGTACCGACCGCGGACTCGACACCGGGCGCGACGTTCGCCGACCCCGAGCCGGCCGACCTGCGCGGCCTGCGGGTCGCGACGACGATCGACATGGGTGGCGCGTTCGAGGTCGAGGACTCGGTCGCCGAGGTCGTCCGCGCCGCCGTCGACGGGCTCGCGTCCGCGGGAGCGGTGGTCGAGGAGGCGTATCCGACTCTCCCGAACGCCGAGTCGGCGTTCCGCGTCCTGCGGGCGTGGCTGATGGAGTACTCGCTCGGTGACCTGCTCGACTCCGAACCGGAGGGGTTCAAGGCGTCGCTCGCGGACAACATCCGCGCCGGCCGACCGCTGAGCGGGCACGACGTCGCGGTCGCGTACGCCCAGCGCACGGCGCTCGCCCAGCGCGCTCACGAGTTCTTCGGTCGCTACGACGTGCTCGCGATGCCGGTGAGTCAGGTCCCGCCGTTCCCGGCGGAGCAGGAGTACCCGTCGACGATCAACGGGCGCGCACAGCGGACGTACCTCGACTGGATGCGCTCGGCGTTCTTCGTCACGGTGACGGGGTGTCCCGCGATGAGCGTGCCGGCCGGGTTCACGCCCGACGGTCTGCCGGTCGGGCTCCAGCTCGTCGGCGCGGCGGGCTCGGAGGCGCGCCTGCTCCAGATCGCGGCGGCGTACGAAGCGCTGTCCGGCGCGGGCCGGCGCCGCCCCCCGCTTCCCGCTGCGTGAGTCTGCGCCGTCCTGAGCTTGTCGAAGGGTCGAGACCAGCAGGCTCCGCCGGTCGCGCGCACCCTCGGCTCGTCCAATCCCTGTACGAATCCCGTACGAACGCGTTGCCGGCAACGGAAACGTGTTCGGGGCACTGCAAACGCGCGCGTGTTTGCTGTGCCCGGATCAGCTTTGCGTTGCCGGCAACGAGAACGGTCAGGCGTCGCCGCGAGCACACCCGTACGGATGCGTTGCCGGCAACGAGAACGGTCAGGCGTCGCCGCGAGCACACCCGTACGGATGCGTTGCCGGCAACGCAAACGCGCGGCCGGGAGGAGGGGCCCGGCCGCGCGAAGCGTCACCGCGCGCGCCTACTCGAAGTGGCGGCGGGGGTTGTGCACGAGGATCGTCTCGAGGTCCGCGTCGGACACGCCGCGCTCGCGCAACGCCGGGAGCACGTCCTGGGAGATGTGCCGGTAGTTCCAGTTCGGCACGACCTGAGCCTTCGCCTCGGGGTCGAACCAGTCGATGAAGCACGACGCGTCGTGCGCGATCACGACGCTCTCGACGTACCCGCGCCGGACGAGCTCGGCGATCGTCTCGACCCGCTGCTCGAACGGCAGCAGCACGTCGAGCCCGAACCGGTCCATCCCCAGCAGCGACCCCGCGTCGGCGAGCTGCGTCAGGTAGTCGAGGTCGACCGAGTCGCCGGAGTGGCCGATGACGACCTTGCGCAGGTCGACACCCTCCTCGGCGAGCACCTTCTGCGCCACCAGGCCGGAGCCGGTGTGCGGGTTCGTGTGCACGGTGATCGGCGCGCCCGTCCGTACGTGCGCCTGGCCGACGGCGCGCATCACCCGCTCGACGCCCGGTGTGAGGCCCTGCTCCTCGATCGCGCACTTGAGGAACGCAGCGCGGACGCCGGTGTCGGCGATCCCCTCGGTGAGGTCCTTGACGAACAGCTCGGTGAGCGGCTCCGGCACGTCGAACAGCAGGCCGGGGCCTGAGTAGTGGAACTGGAACGGGATCTCGTTGTAGGTGTAGACCCCCGTCGCGACGAGGATGTTGAGGTCGACCTGCTCGGCGATCCGCTGGATCCGCGGGATGTAGCGGCCGAGCCCGAGCACGGTCGGGTCCATGATCGAGTCCATGCCGAGGCTCTTGAGCTCGCGGAGGTCGCGGACCGCGTCGGCGACCTTCTGCTCCTCGTCCCAGTCCTCGTAGTTCTCCCGGTACTCCTCGTTCACCACGAACACGTGCTCGTGGACGAGGGTGCGTCCCAGGTCGCTGCTCTCGATCGTGCCGGTGGCGGTGGGGATCGACGTCATCGTGTCTCCTTCGGGTGCGGGTGCCGGTCTCGACAGGCTCGACCGGCCGGGGTGGGCTACCGGTCGTACGGGGTGGGCTGGAGGGCGTTGCGCCACAGCCGGGTCGTGGTGCGGACGAGGGCCTCGAGGTCGGCGTCGTCGTCGAGACCGACGGTGTCGCCGAGCGCGTAGGCGTAGTACGCCGTGCGGGTCACCATCGCCCGCAGCGCCCTCGCGGCGAGGAAGGGGTCGAGCTCGGGGTCGGCGAGGCCGCGGTCCTGGAGCTCGGCGATCGTGCGGGCAGTGCGTTCGGCGTACGTGTGCCCGAACCGCCGGCGGATCTCGCGGAACTCCGGGTCGATCGCCGCCACCTGCTCCATCAGCAGCATGAGGCGGGCGTTGCGGCGGTAGGACGCGAAGTACGCGCGGTGGCTCGCCGTGATCGCGTCCCACGGGTCCTCGTCGTTCGTCGGCGGGTTCGCGGCCGGATCGAGCACCTCGCGCTGGGCCTCGTACAGCACGACCGAGAGCGCCTCCTCCTTCGATGCGAAGTAGGTGTAGAAGGAGCCGGTCGCGCACCCGGCCTCGGCGGCGATGTCGGTCACCTTGGCGTCGGTGAACCCGTCGCGCTCGAAGACGGTGCGCGCGGCGGCGACGAGCGCGGCGCGGGTCCGTACGCCCCGGGCGGTCGCCGGTGCGCTCGGCGACGAGCCCGCCCGTACGGGGGCCTGCGGGCTCACCGGCCGGTGTCCGCGGAGGCCTGAGCCGCGGGGGCACCCAGCCCCTCACGGTCGATCGCGCGCTTGAGGATCTTGCCCGACGGCCCCTTCGGCAGCGCGTCGGCGAACTGCACGAGGTGGGGCACCTTGTACGCGCTCAGTCGCTCCTTCGCCCAGGACCGCAGCGTGGCGACGTCGAGCTCGGCGCCCTCGCGCAGCACGATCACAGCGCCGATCTCCTCGCCGTACGTCGGGTCCGGGACGCCGACGACGGCCGCATCGACGATGTCGGGGTGGGTGTAGAGCACCTCTTCGACCTCGCTCGGGTAGACGTTGTAGCCGCCCCGGATGATCAGGTCCTTGAGCCGGTCGACGATCCGCAGGTCGCCGTCCTCGTCGAGCGTGCCGAGGTCGCCGGTCCGGAACCAGCCGTCCTGGATCGCCTCGGCGGTGGCGTCGGGGCGGTTCCAGTAGCCGGTCATCACGATCGGGCCGCGGATCCACACCTCGCCGACCTCGCCGGTCGGGACGACCGTGCCGTCCAGGTCGCGGATCTCGATGTCGACGCCGTGGACCGCGCGGCCGACCGCGCCGATCTTCGGTTCGACGTCGAGCGGCGCGAACGTCGCCCACCCGCAGGTCTCGGACAGCCCGTAGCCCTCGCGGATCCTCGTGCCGAACCTCTCCTCGAACGCGCGGATCACCTCGACCGGGAGCGACGCGCCGCCCGACGACGCGAGCCGCAGCCGGGCGAAGTCCTCGGGCGTCGCGTCGCCTGCGGCGTGCAGCATCGCGACCCACATCGTCGGGACGCCGGAGACGACGGTGAGCTCGTCGTCGCGGATCATCTCGACCATCCTGCGCGGGTCGAACGGGTGCAGCAGCGAGACCGCGGTGCCGAACGAGATCGCCAGGTGCATGACCATGATCTGGCCGAACACGTGGAACAGCGGCAGGCCGGTGCCGGTCCGGTCCTCCTCGCTGAACTCCAGGACGTGCTCCGCAGCGTCCACGATCGCCGCCACCGCGGACACGGCGAGCGCGGCGCCCTTGGGCCGGCCGGTGGTCCCGGACGTGTAGATGATCAGCGCCGTGTCCGACGGGTCGCGGTCGACCGGCGCCTCGATCGGGTCGGAGAGATCCCACTCGTCGAGCGGCGCGAGGCTGCGGAACGGCAGCCCGGCCGCGGTCGCGGCCGTACGGGCGGCGTCGGCGTTGCCCTGCCACGCGACGACGAGCGAGGCGTCGGCGTCCTCGAGGACGTAGCCCATCTCGGGCGCGGTCGCCATGACGTTCATCGTGATCAGCGTGGCGCCGGCGGCGTGCAGGCCGTAGTAGGCGGCGACGAACTCGGGGATCGTCGGCGCGACCAGCAGGACCCGGTCGCCCGGAGCGATCCCGGTGTCGCGGACCTCGCGGGCGAACGCGCCGACGGCGTCGCGCAGCCGGCCGAACGTGACCTCGCGGCCGTCGGCCCGGACGGCGACGCGCTCGGGCTCGCCGGCGGCGTGGGAGAAGACGGCATCGGCGACGTTGCTCACGGGGACTCCTCGGAGGGTGGAGGCAAGGGTGTGACGTGGGTCTCGTCGCGCACGCTATCCGAACCTGAATCCGGGTTCAACAGTGGCCCCGGTGCCTGTCGACGCACGAGGGTGACTGAAGGCAGAACGACGTCAACACCCGCCAGTGCCGTCCGCGCCACAGCGGGCCCGCTGTCATCTTCTGCCATCAGATCGGGGCAACCTCCGGCGAGGTTCGCCGTGCCGGACCCCTACGAGGTGCGCTGGAATCGTGGGGTACGCAGACCTGCCCGGCGGGTCCCACGCGAGGAACCACGAGGGAGACCATGACGCAGCGGCGCTTCCGCATCGGCATCGACACCGGCGGCACGTTCACCGACGTCGTCGCCTTCGACGAGCAGACCGGTGAGCTCGTCACGACCAAGACCCCGTCGACCCCGTCCGATCCTGCCGAGGGCTTCCTCGCCGGGATCGACAAGGTGCTCGGTCAGGCCGGGCTCCCGGCCGGGTCCGGCGACGCGATCACCGCCGTCTCGCACGGCACGACCGTCGCGACCAACCAGCTCCTCGAGGGCAAGGTGGAGCGGCTCGGCTTCATCACCAACGCCGGGTACGAGGCGGTGCTCGAGATCGCTCGGCAGTCCGTGCCGGACGGGTACGGCAACTCGTACTTCTGGGTGAAGCCGGACCGGATCGTGTCGCGCGAGCACGTCCTGGGCGTCGAGGGGCGACTCGACTGGACCGGGGAGGAGATCCGCCCGTTCGACGTCGAAGGGGCCCGTACGGTCGCGCGCTGGTTCCGTGACGCCGGGATCGACACGATCGGCGTCTGCTTCCTGCACGCCTACGCCAACGACGCGCACGAGGAGGCGATGCGCGCGGTGATCGCGGAGGAGCACCCGGACGCGATCGTCTCGATCTCCTCGCAGGTGCTGCGCGAGTACCGCGAGTACGAGCGCTCGATGACGACGCTGGTCGACGCCGCGGTGAAGCCGAAGGTCTCGGCGTACGTCCGCCGGATCGCCGACCGGCTCGCCACGTACACCCACGGGACGGACGCTGCCGGCGCGACCCGCGGAACGGTGCCGTTCTACGTGATGAAGTCCAACGGCGGCGTGCTCAGCGCCGACGAGGTGGTCCACCAGCCGATCACCACCGTGCTGTCCGGTCCGGCCGCCGGTGCGCTCGGCGCCGCGCTGATCGCGAAGGTCGCGGGCTTCGACCGCGTCCTGACCTGCGACGGCGGCGGCACGTCGACCGACGTCTCGGTCGTGATCGACGGTGAGCCGACGCTGACCACCGAGGGCAGCGTCGGGGTGTTCCCGAGCAAGATCCCGATGATCGACGTCGTCACGGTCGGCGCCGGCGGCGGTTCGATCGCGTGGCTCTCGCCCGAGGGCACCCTCAAGGTCGGACCGGCCTCGGCCGGCGCCGATCCGGGCCCGCTCTGCTACGCGAAGGGCGGCACGGACGTCACGATCACCGACGCGCACGTCGTCCTCGGCCGGATCCCCCCGCACCTGCTCGGGGGCGAGATCGGGCTCGACGTCGAGGCCGCCCGTACGGGGCTGACCGACCTCTCCGCGAAGCTCGGCATCAGCCTGGAGCAGGCCGCGACCGGCGTGCTCGAGATCTCCGCCTGGAACCAGGCGAACGCGCTGCGCCAGATCACCGTCAAGCGCGGCCTGGACGTCCGTGACTTCGCGCTGACGACGTTCGGCGGCTCGGGCTCGCTGCTGCTGTGCCGCCTGATGGACGTGCTCGACATCCCGACCGTCCTGGTCCCGCCCAACCCGGGCAACGTCTCCGCGTTCGGCCTGCTCACGGTCGACGTGAAGAACGACTACGTCCAGACCGCGGTCCGGCTGGCCGACGAGCTCGACGCCGACGAGGTGGCCGGGATCGTGGACCGGCTTACCGCGCAGGCCGCCGAGGCGCTGGCGGCGGAGGGCTTCGGTGCCGGCGAGCAGCGTTTCGCCCGCACCGCGGACCTGCGCTACTTCGGCCAGGCGTTCGAGGTGCGGGTGCCGATGCCGGACGGGTCGCTCGACGACGCCGCGCTCGCGTCCGTCGCCGACGCGTTCCACGCCGAGCACCGCGCGCTGTACGGGTACGACTTCGCCGGCGACCCGTCGCAGCAGGTCGAGTGGGTCAACCTGCGGGTGTCCGGGATCGGGCCGATCCAGCGACCCGAGATCCGTCGCCACGAGGTGGTCGACGAGCCCGGCTCGCCCGAGCCGCGGACCAGCCGGCCGGTGTGCTTCGACGCCGAGACCGGCTACGTCGACACCCCGATCTACGACCGCGCCGCGCTGCGCCCGGGCCAGCGGGTCTTCGGCCCCGCGGTGATCGAGGAGTTCGGCTCCACGATCCCGCTGCACCCCGGGTTCGTCGCCCGAATCGACCCGTACGCCAACGTCGTCGTGACGCGAGAGGAGAACGCCCGATGAGCGAGACCACCGCTGGCACCACCATCGCCCCCGGCACGCCGCCGGAGACCGGGTCGCGCCGCGCCCCGACCGAGTTCCCGTTCGGCACGCTGACCGACGACGCCGGTCGCAGCGCCGACCCGGTGCTGGTCGAGATCGTCCAGGGGAGCCTCGCGTCGGTCGAGCAGGAGGTCGAGACCGCGATCGCGCGGACCTCGCGCTCGCCGATGATCCGCGACGCGCACGACTTCCGCGCCGGGATCCACGACCGCCTGCTGCGCAAGCTGACCGGGCGCTCGTACTCCGCGCTCGTGCACCCCGTCGCCCGGGACTTCCCGCTCGACGAGATGAAGCCGGGCGACGTGTTCTTCCACAACGACGTGTACGCGTCGGAGGGCGGCATCGGCCACCTGCCCGACCTGTGCGTCACCGTGCCCGTCTTCCACGACGACGGCTCCGGCCCGCGTGTGGTTGCGTTCGTGCAGGCGTTCGGGCATCACGACGACATCGGCGGCGCCGTGCCGGGCTCGATGCCGAGCCACGCGACGAGCGTGTACGAGGAGGGGCTGATGGTGCCCCCGATCAAGCTGTGGGACGCCGGCGTACCGAACCGCTCGGCGCTCGCGATCATGACCCGCAACTCACGGATGCCCGAGTCGCTCGCCGCGGACCTCGACGCCGAGTGCTCCGCCTGCCTGATGGGGGCTCGGCGGCTCGGCGAGCTCTTCGACCGGTACGGGCTGGAGACCGTCGAGGCGTGCTTCGACGCGATCATCGACCGCACCACCGAGACGTACCGGCGCGAGATCCTCGCGAAGATCCCGGTCGGCACCTGGGTGTGGGAGGACTACGCCGAGCACGACGGCGTCGACGACCCGATGCTGCACACGCAGCGGATCACGCTGACCCGCACACCGACCGACGATCCGGAGGGCGAGCGGCTCGTGCTCGACTTCGCGGGCACGTCGGCGCAGGCCAAGGGGCCGATCAACCACTGCGGCGACTACTCCGACGGCGTGTTCCTGAAGAAGTGGCTCGCGCCGATCCTGCGCAACCTCGCCGACACCCCGGAGCGGATGGCCGAGCTGGACGTCAACGAGGGCGTCGTGCCGCTGATCGAGATGCGCTTCCCGGAGAAGGGGACGCTGCTCACGCCCGAGTTCCCCGCACCCACGAACGCCCGTACGTTCGTGATCCTGCGGCTCCTCGGCGTCCTCGCCGGCGTGCTGGCGAAGGCGGTCGACGGCGAGATGCCGGCCGACCAGGAGACGATCCGCTACACCGGCGTGTACGGGACGGACCTGCAGGGCCGCTCGTACCTCATGCGCGAGGTCCTCGGCGGCGGCTCCGGCGGGCGCTCGTACGCCGACGGCGAGGACACGATCCACGTCGTGCCGGACTCGCGGAACCTGCCGACGGAGTTCACCGAGTCGCGCTTCCCGTTCGTGGTGGAGAGCCTGCGGTTGGCGCGTGACTCGGGCGGGCCGGGGAAGTTTCGGGGCGGCCTCGGGTACGAGAAGCACATCCGGATGCTCGTCGACGCGCACTTCATGTCGATCGCCGACCGCTCGATCCTGGCGTGCTGGGGCGTCAAGGGCGGCAAGGCCGGGCGGCCGTTCGAGGTCGTCATCGATGCGGGTGGTCCGAACGAGCGCGAGGTCGACGCCCTCGCCGACGACGAGCCGGTGAAGGCAGGCGAGACGATCCGGATCCGTACGACCGGCGGAGGCGGCTGGGGTGACCCGCGCGAGCGTGATCCCGAGCTCGTCGTCCGCGACGTGGTCTGGGACAAGGTGTCGTTCGACGGCGCCCGCGACGACTACGGCGTGGTGCTGACCGGCAGCGTCGCCGGCGGCGACCTCGCGTACGACGCGGAGGCGACTCGCGAGCTCCGCGCCTCGATGGCACCGGGTGCCGACGAGGCGTTCTTCGATCGCGGGCCCGGGTACGCCCGGCTCGCGGACGGCGCCGCGGCAGCGGGGGTGGACTGGCGGTGAGCCGGTCCGTCGCGGTGGTCGGCGGCACCGGCAAGACCGGTGCCGCCGTCCGCGACGGCCTCGAGCGCTGGGGTGCCGCCGCCCGACCGCTGGGGCGGCGCGAGCTGGCCGACCCGGCCGCCGCGTTCGACGGGTGCGACGCCGTGTACCTGATCGCCCCGAACCTCCTCGCCGACGAGCCCGCGTACGTGACCGGGATGCTCGACGCGATGCGTACGGCCGGGGTCGAGCGGGTCGTGTACCACTCGGTCGCGTCGCCGTACGCCCCGTCGATGCCGCACCACGTGGGCAAGGCGGTCAGCGAGGACCTGGTCCGGCGCAGCGGCCTGGTCTGGACGATCCTGCAGCCCTGCGCGTACGTCCAGAACCTGATCCCACCGCTGCTCGCCGGCGACTCGTTGGTGGTGCCGTACGACGTGGACCGGCCGTTCGGGCTGGTCGACCTCGCCGACGTGGGGGAGGCGGCCGCGGTGGTGCTGTCCGACTCCGGGCACGAGGGCGCGACGTACGAGCTGGGCGGGCCGGGACTGGTGAGCGTCGCCGACGTGGCGCAGGCGGCGTCGCGGGTGCTGGGCCGGACCGTGGAGGCGCGGCGGCTGGACCCGCGGCGCTGGGCGCGCGACGCCGGGGCCGCGCTCGAGAAGCGGGAGCGGGACTGGCTGCGGGCGATGTTCGCGTACTACGACGCGTACGGCCTCCCGACCGGCTCGCAGCCGCTGCACGCGCTGCTCGGGCGGCGCCCGACCTCCGTCGAGGACGCCCTCCGCCGCGACCTCCCCTGACGGCGAGTCGCCTGCGACTCGGGAAAGGGGGTGGTGGGCGTTCCCACGCGGCGGCACCCTCCGTACCATGTCCGCATGCTCCGTGCCCGCGTCCTCCTCGCCGTGCCTGTGGCGCTGGTGCTGCTCGCGGGCTGCGGCAGCGCGCCGATGCCGGAGAAGGCGGTCGAGAAGAAGGCGTCGGTCGAGGTCGGCAAGCAGATCGGTCTGGACCCGATCGTGGACTGCCCCGGCGACCTGCGCTCGCACGAGGGCGCGACGATGCAGTGCACGCTCAAGGACCCGAACGGCAGCGACGAGACGTTCTCGATGACGGTGAGCGTCGTGAGCCTCGAGAACGGCGTCGCGCACCTGGACTTCGCGCTCGACGACGAGCCGGCGGGCTGATCCACCCGCCGCCCCACACCGAGCCCTCGGCAATGTCTGACGACGCCTGGCAGGCGAGTTGGCGATGTTCGCCCATGCGTCGTGGGGGTCCCGGCTCATAGATTCGTCCCATGCGAGTCGTGATCGCCCTCGGTGGCAACGCCATGACCTCGCCCGACGGATCGGCCCGACCGGCCGACCAGCGGGCGGCCGTCGTCGTCGCGATGCGCGCGGTCGCGGATCTGGTCGAGGCCGGACACGAGGTGGTCCTGACCCACGGCAACGGTCCCCAGGTCGGCAACCTGCTGCTCAAGAACGAGCTCGCCGCCGACGTCGTCCCGCCTGTCCCGCTGGACTGGTGCGTCGCGCAGACGCAGGCCACGATCGGGGCGCTCATGATGAACGCCCTGGACGACGAGCTGCGCCGGCGCGGGCGCGAGCCGCTCACCGCCGCGATCGTGTCGCGCACCGTCGTCGACCGCGACGACCCGGGGTTCCTGCGCCCGTCCAAGCCGATCGGGCGGTACGCGTCCGCGGCCGACGCCGAGGCGATGCGCGCCCACGGCCAGCACTGGGTCGAGGTCTCCGACTCCCGCTGGCGTCGCGTGGTCCCGTCGCCGGAGCCCCGCCAGATCCTCGAGGCCGCCACGATCCACACGCTGGTCTCCGGCGGTCACACCGTCGTCTGCGCCGGCGGCGGCGGGATCCCGACCGTGCGCGACGGCGATGCGTACGTCGGGGTCGAGGCCGTCATCGACAAGGACCTGACGGCGTCCCTGCTCGCCGTGCAGACCGAGGCCGACCTGCTCGTGATCGCCACCGACGTCGAGGCGGCCGTCGTCGGCTTCGGCACGCCCCAGGCGCGCCCGCTGGGCGAGGTCACGGTCAAGGAGGTACGGGACCTCGCGGCCGACGGTGCGTTCGGGGCGGGCTCGATGGGCCCGAAGGTCGAGGCGGTCGCGCGGTTCGCCGAGCACAGAGGACGCACCGGTGTCATCACGTCGCTCGCGCACATCGAGTCCGCCGTCCTCTCCGACGTCGGCACCCGCGTCGTCCCCGACCCGCACTGACGCACCGACCCGGACCGCCAGCCACCCCTCGCACCACCCACGAACCCAGCACCACCACCGCGAATCCCACCGAAAGGAACGCCATGCCGGCCGCGATCGAAGTACGCAAGGTCCCGATCCACTCCGTCGCCGACGCGAGCGAGCTCGAGAAGCTCATCGATGACGGCGTCCTCGAAGCCGACCGCGTGATCGCGATCATCGGCAAGACCGAGGGCAACGGCGGGGTCAACGACTACACCCGGATCATCGCCGACCGCGCCTTCCGCGAGGTCCTGGTGGCCAAGGGCACGCGCAGCGACGAGGAGGTCAAGCAGGTCCCGATCGTGTGGTCCGGCGGTACCGACGGCGTGATCAGCCCGCACGCGACGATCTTCGCGACGCTCCCCGAGGGCGCAGCAGAGCCGACGGACGAGCCGCGGCTGTCGGTCGGGTTCGCGATGAGCGAGCAGCTGCTGCCCGAGGACATCGGCCGCACGCCGATGGTCGAGAAGGTCGCGGACGCGGTCAAGGTCGCGATGGAGCGCGCCGGGATCACCGACGCGGCCGACGTGCACTACGTCCAGACGAAGACGCCGCTGCTCACGATCGACACGATCCGCGACGCGAAGTCGCGTGGCAACACGGTCTGGACCGAGGACACCCTCGCGTCGATGGATCTCTCGAACGGCACCACCGCGCTCGGCATCGCCGTCGCGCTGGGCGAGATCGAGATGCCGACCGACGCCGACGTGATGCACGACCGCACGCTCTACTCGTCGGTCGCGTCCTGCTCGTCGGGTGTCGAGCTCGACCGCGCGCAGGTCGTCGTGGTGGGCAACGTCCGCGGCATCGGCGGCAAGTACCGGATCGGTCACGGCGTCATGGACGACGCGCTCGACTCCGACGGCATCTGGGACGCGATCCGCTCCGCCGGTCTCGAGCTGCCCGAGCGCCCGCACACCTCGGACCTCGACGGCCGGCTGGTCAACGTGTTCCTCAAGTGC